>DATDAH010000129.1:0-6603 GCA_036525535.1 Acidimicrobiales bacterium | reverse complement strand
TGCGACGTCGTGCTCATCGACATCATGCTCCCGGGCATCGACGGCTTCGAGGTCTGCCGGGCCATCCGGCGGGAGAGCGACGTGCCCATCGTCATGGTCACGGCCCGCAATGACACCCACGACGTGGTGGCGGGGCTCGAAGCCGGCGCCGATGACTACCTGACCAAGCCGTTCGCCCCCAAGGAGCTGTCGGCCCGCATCCGCGCCCTCCTCCGCCGGGCGCGCACCAGCGACAGCCGGATCGATCGCCTCAAGTTCGGTGACCTGGAGATCGCCCAGGACGAGGGCGAGGTGACGCTGGCGGGCGAGACCGTGCACCTGACCAAGACCGAGTTCCGCCTGCTCATCGAGCTGGCGTCCAATCCGGGCAAGGTCTTCTCCCGCGAGGTCCTGCTGGACCGGATCTGGGGCTACGGCTACTTCGGCGACGGTCGGCTCGTCGACGTCCACGTGCGCCGCCTCCGCATGAAGGTCGAGCCCGATCCGGCCAACCCCCGCCACGTGGTCACCGTGCGAGGCCTGGGCTACAAACTCGCGCCCTAGGGTCCCCACCAGCTGTGGCCCGGTTCCGTTACCAACGTCGTCTCGGCCTCCGGGCCCGTGTCACCGCCGCCTTCGGCCTCGGCGCCCTCTTCACCGCCGCCTTGCTGGCCGCCACCACGTTCGGCATCAGTCGCGAGCAGCTCATCCGCCAACGGGAGTCGGCCTCGTCGGTCCCCTTCTTCAACAACGCCCGCATCGTGCAGGAACTACTGCAGGCGGAGGGTGGTGTCGACGCGCTGGCCCTGCTCCAGGACCTGCAGACGACCAGCGGTTCTCATCCGGTGCTGTTCTACTCCGACGAGTGGATCTCCACCGACCCGCAGTTCGGGGAAGCCGCCCTACCGGCCAGCCTTCGGCGGGCGGTGCTCGACGGCGGGGCGGCCCAGATGCGCTACTCACTCGACGGCGAGCCGGAGCTGGGCTTCGGGATCTCCCTACAGACCGCCGACGACGACGCCGCCTACTTCGAGATCGTCTCCCTGGACGAGACGGCGAGCACCCTCACGTCCCTGGGCATCATCCTCTTCGGCGCCTCCGTGCTGGCCACCGGGACCGGCGCCGCCCTCGGTTGGTGGGCCAGCCGCCGCGCGCTGCTCCCGCTGACCGAGGTCGGTTCGGCGGCCCAGGCCATCGCCGGCGGCCGCCTCGACACCCGCCTGGAGGCGGCCAACGACCCCGACCTGGCCCGCCTCACGGAGTCCTTCAACGAGATGGCCCAGGCACTGGAGACCCGCATCGCCCGGGACGAGCAGTTCGCCTCCGACGTCAGCCACGAGTTGCGCTCGCCGCTGATGACCCTCTCCGCCTCGATCGAAGTGCTCAAGGCCCGCAAGGACGACCTCGACGAGCGGGCCGGCAGCGCCCTCGACCTCCTGGTGGCCGACGTGGCCCGCTTCGAGCAGTTGGTCAACGATCTACTGGAGATCTCCCGCCTCGAGGCCGGAGCGGCCGAGCTGGACCTGGACCCGGTCGACCCCTCCGAGCTGGTGCTGCACGCCGTGGGGGCCGCGACCAGTACCGCGGTGCCCGTGCAGTATGACGAGGAGGTGGCCGGCACCCGGATCCTCGTCGACAAGCGGCGCATGGAACGGGTCGTGGCCAACCTGCTGGACAACGCCGCCAAGTACGCGGGTGGGGCTACCGGCGTGCGGGTCAGCCTGGCCGAGGACCGGGTCCGCATCGTGGTGGAGGACGAGGGCCCCGGCGTTCCGGAGGAGGTGCGCCAGAAGATCTTCGACCGGTTCGCCCGGGGCGCGGAGGCCGGCCGGCGGACCAAGGACCGCGGCGTGGGCCTCGGGCTGGCCCTGGTGGCCGAGCACGTGCGCCTGCACGGCGGCCAGGTCTGGGTCGAGGACCGACAGGACGGCCGTCCCGGGGCTGCCTTCGTCGTGGAGCTGCCGGCGGTGATCCTGTGAGGCGAATCCTCGGCTTGCTCCTCGGGGCCGTCGCCCTGCTCGTGGCCTGCGGGGTCCCCGAGGATTCCGCCCCGCAGGAGCTCACCGCCGCCGACGTGCCCTTCGGGATGCTGACCACGGCGCCGACCACCACGACCACCCCGATCGACCTCGCTCCCGACCGCGAGGCCGCGCTCTACTTCATGGACGTCGAGGGAAACCTCCGCCCGCTGAACCGCGAGGTCGAGGACCGATCAGCGGAGACGGTGATCATGACGCTCCTGGCCACCGATTCATCGAGCTTGCCGCCGAGGTACAGCACCAACATCCCGCCGGACACCGCCTTGCTCGACAGCTTCGTCGACGACCAGGTCCTGACCCTCGACCTCAGCGAGCAGTTCACCACCGTCGTGGGTCAACGCTTCATCGCCGCCGTGGCCCAGATCGTCTACACGGCGACCGACCTCGACGGCATCGAAGCCGTCAGCTTCCGGGTCGAGGGCGAGGACTTCCCCGTCAACGACGAGAACGGTGCCGCCCAGGACGAGCCCGTCGACCGTTTCGACTTCGTCGGCCTCGCCCCCTCCTGACCGACGCTCAGTCCGAGAACCGGTCGGCCAGGTCGAGGCGGCGGAGCTTGCCCGTGGCCGTGTGGGGCAGGTCGTCCAGGACGAAGACCACCTTCGGGCACTTGTAGGCCGCCAACCGCTCGCGAGCTCGGGCCTGGACCTCGGCCGGCGTGGCTGAGCCGACGACGGCGGCGCAGACCCGCTGACCCCAACGCTCGTCCGGCACACCGAACACGGCGACCTCCTCGACCCCGTCGAGGTCGTGGAGGGCCTGTTCGACCTCGATCGGGTACACGTTGATCCCTCCGCTGATGATCAGGTCGTCGCGTCGACCGTCCAGATACAGGTACCCGTCCGCGTCGAGGCGACCGAGGTCGCCCACCGTGAAGGCGTCGTCCCGCCAGGCCAGAGCCGTGGCCCCGGGGTCCCGCCAGTAGGTGAACCGTGCGTGGTCCGGCACGGTGCACCAGATGGTGCCGTCCTCGTCGACCGAGAGCGTGCGCCCCGGCCGGGGTCGACCGACGGTGCCGGGACGGTCGACCCACTCCTCCGCCCGACAGGCCGTGAACTGACCCTCGGTGGCGCCATAGAACTCCCAGACCGACCCGTCGGGGAACTGGTCGACCGCCCACTGCTTGAGGGGCACAGGGCACGGCGCCCCGGCGTGGGCCACCAGACGGAACGAGTCGAGCGGCGGTGACCCGGCCTCCCGGAGGCGCTGGAGGTGGGCCGGGACCATGAACGCCGAGGTCGGGGCGTGGGTGGCCACGGCGTCGGCGAACGCCGCAGCCGTGAACTTCTCGAGCACGATGACCTCCCCGCCCGCCAGCAGCGTCCCGGCCGCGAAGCGGATCGGGGCCGAGTGGTGCAGCGGTGAGCACACCAGGTGCCGGTCGCCGGCCGAGAACGCCCAGAGCTCCTCCTCTTCGGCCACGAGGGCGGCCGCCTGGGCGTCGGGCAACACGCCGGACCAGACCCCCTTGGCCTTCCCTGTCGTGCCTGACGTGTAGTGCATCGGCCGGGCCCGCGGATGAGGGGCCAGGTCGACGGGCGCGGCTTCTGCCAGTCTTGCCATCTCCGCCGGCCCCAGCTGCCCGACCACGTCGGCGTCAGCGACCAGCGCGTCCCGCTCGCCGTCGGTCAGGGCCGCATTCAGGACGACGGGCACGATCCCGCGCCGCAGCGCGGCCAGCACGGTCAGCAGGAGGTCGGCCGACGACGGCGCCACGACCGCCACCCGGTCACCTTCTCCCCACCCCTGGGCGACCAGGCCCCCGGCCAGGCGCCGCTGGCGGTCCTCGGCGATCGCCGCCGTCAGGTGTTCCACGCCTCGATCAGCCGAAGAAGACCTCGGCGACGCCGTGGTAGAGCTCGGGGTCGACGGTCTTCAGCTCCCCCACCCCTTCGGCCAGCGGGACCCGGACGATCCGGTCGGCCCGAAGGGCGACCATCGTGCCGAAGTCGCCGTCGTGGACGGCGTCGATGGCGGCGATGCCGAATCGGGTCGAGAGCACCCGGTCGAAGGCCGTCGGCGTGCCCCCCCGTTGCACGTGGCCGAGGATGGTGACCCGCGACTCGTAGCCCGTTCGCTTCTCGATCTCCTCGGCCAGGACCTGGCCGATGCCCCCGAGGCGTACGTGGCCGAACTGGTCGACCTCGCCACTGACGAGCTCGAGCGTGCCCTCCTTGGGCACCGCGCCTTCGGCCACCACGACGATCGAGGCGTAGCGCCCGCCTTCGTGGCGGTGGACGATGGCGGCGCACACCTCGTCGATGTCGAAGGGCTCCTCGGGGATGAGGGTCATCGTGGCGCCACCGGCGATCCCGGCCCACAGCGCGATGTGGCCGGCGTGCCGGCCCATGACCTCGCACACCATGACCCGGTCGTGGGACTCGGCGGTGGTGTGGAGGCGGTCGATGGCGTCGGTGGCGATCTGCACGGCGGTGTTGAACCCGAAGGTGACCTCGGTGGCCGACAGATCGTTGTCGATGGTCTTGGGCACGCCCACGACGGCGACGCCGTGCTCGGCGTGCAGCCGGTTGGCCACGCCGAGGGTGTCTTCGCCGCCGATGGCGACCAGGGCGTCGACCTCGAGGTCCGCCAAGGTGGCGAGCACCCGCTCCGGCCCGCCGTCGAGCGTGAACGGATTGGTCCGGGAGGAGCCGATGATCGTCCCGCCCCGGGGCAGGGTCCCCCGCAGCTCGCGGACGTCGAGGGGCACGCTGTCACCGTCGACGACGCCGCGCCACCCGTCGCGGAAACCGACCAGGGTGTCGGCGTAATGGCGCTCCCCCTTGCGGACCACGGCCCGCAAGACGGCGTTCAGGCCTGGACAGTCGCCCCCACCGGTCAGCATCGCCACCTTCATGGGGCCCACCCTAGAGAGAGATAGGTTCTCGCGTCCTATGGCTGTCGTGATCGCCGTCGATGCCGGGACGACCGGCGTCCGTTCCCTCGCCATCGATCCGTCCGGGACGATCAAGGGCTGGTCGTACCGCGAGTTCACCCAGCACTTTCCTGGCCCCGGCCTGGTCGAGCACGACGCGGCCGAGATCTGGTCCGCGACCCTCACCACGATGGGTGAGCTGATGGCCTCGGTCGACGAGCCCGTCGCCGCCATCGGCATCACCGACCAGCGGGAGACCACCGTGGTCTGGGACCGCCGCACCGGCGAGCCCCGGCATCGAGCCATCGTCTGGCAGGACCGGCGCACCGCCGACCGCTGTCAGGCCCTGACCGACGCCGGTCACCTCGACATGGTCCGCCGGCGCACGGGGTTGGGCCTCGACCCCTACTTCTCGGCCTCCAAGCTGGAGTGGCTGCTCGGTCCCGGTGGGGTCGAGGCCGACGCCGACCTGGCCTTCGGCACCGTCGACTCGTGGCTCCTCTGGAACCTCACCGGTGGGGCGGTCCACGCCACCGAACCCACCAACGCCAGCCGGACCCTGCTCTATGACATCGGCGAGGGCCGGTGGTCCGAAGCGCTGCTCGACCTGTTCGGCGTGCCCGCGTCGTGCCTACCCGAGGTCCGACCGACCAGCGGGCGGTTCGGGACGACCACCGACGACCTGCCGGTGCCCGCCGGGATCCCCATCAGCGGCATGGCCGGCGACCAGCAGTCCGCCCTGTTCGGCCAAGCCTGCTTCGAGGCGGGGATGACCAAGAACACCTACGGCACCGGCTCGTTCATCCTCATGAACGTCGGGACGACCTGTCCCGAGCCGGTCGAGGGCCTGCTGACCACCATCGCGTGGCAGCTGGGCGACGATGCCCCCGTCTACGCGCTGGAAGGAGCGATCTTCGTCACGGGGGCCGCCGTGCAATGGCTGCGGGACGGACTCGGCATCATCGCCGACGCGGCCGAGACCGGCCCTCTGGCGGCATCCTGCCCGGACACCGAGGGTGTCTACCTGGTTCCCGCATTCACCGGTCTCGGTAGCCCCTGGTGGGACCCCTGGGCCCGGGGCACGATCGTCGGCATCAGCCGGGGCACAGGTCGGGCCCACCTGGCCCGGGCCGTGGTCGAGGCGATGGCGTACCAGACCCGCGACGTCGTGACGGTCATGTCCGCCGCGTCCGGCTGCGCCGTCGAGTTGCTACGGGTCGACGGCGGGGCCTCGGCCATGGACCTGCTGCTGCAGCTGCAGGCCGACCAGCTCCAGGTCCCGGTCGCCCGCCCGGTCAACCAGGAGACGACCGCCTTCGGCGCCGCCTACCTGGCCGGCCTGGCCGAAGGGGTGTGGGCCGGCCTCGACGACGTCACCCGGGCCTGGCACCTCGACGCCCAGTTCGAGCCCGCGGCCACCGCCGAGGCGGCCGACGCCAAACATGCCCAATGGCTCCGGGCCGTCGAACGCTCCCGGGGCTGGGCGGCCGGCGAGGAGGAGCCTTCTACTTGACCGGCCGGTCAAGTACCGTCGTGCCGTGGCCCGACGACTGACCCCTCGGGGTGAACAGCGACGAGAGCAGCTCATGGCCTACGCCATCGGACGCTTCGCCAGTCACGGCTACCACACGACCTCGGTGGCCGAGATCGTCGAGGGCATCGGCGTGGGCAAGGGGGTCTTCTACTGGTACTTCGACTCCAAGGAAGCCC
>DATDAH010000128.1:0-2052 GCA_036525535.1 Acidimicrobiales bacterium | reverse complement strand
CGTCCCAGCTGTGGGTCGTCACGATCTGGCCGAAGAAGCTCTTGGCCGTCTCCAGGTTGTGGTTGTAGCGGTGAACGCCGACCGCGGCCAGGCGCTGGGCCTGCTCGGAGGTCAGGATCCCGGCGCTGACGGCCACGTCGATCCCCACCTCCTCCTGCACCTGGGGGACCAGCTCTTCGAGGCGGTTCATCGTCCGCTCGTCGGGGCCCCGCACGGCCAGCACGATGCAGAACTCCGTGGCCCCCAGGGCCTTGGTCTCCCGGGCGGCCTGCAGCACCTCGCCGGTGTCCAGGAACGGGGTGGCCTGAACGGGGGTGTCGAACTGGGCCGACTGCGAGCAGAAGTTGCAGTCCTCGGGGCAGCCGCCCGTCTTGGCCGACAGTATCCCTTCGATCTCGACGGTCGGCCCGTTCCAGGCCAGCCGGACCTCGTGGGCCAGCGCGGCCAGGGCGGGGACGTCCTCGTCGGGCAGCTGGGCCAGCGCGGCCAGGATGTCCATGCAGACGGTGCGCCGTTCGTCGAGCAGGATCGTCCGGGCCATGCCCAGGGGGTCAGCGATCACGGCGCGAAACGTAGACGCTCGGTTCCCGTCCGTCGTAGTCCGCGAGACCGGGAGATCAGGCCTCCATGACCACGGGGACGATCATGGGTCGGCGCTTGGTCTTGTCGCTGACGAACTTCCCGGCCGCCTTGCGCACATGACGTTGGAGGTTCTCGAGCTCGATGACCTTGTCCTTCTTCACCGCGTCGCGGATGCTCCTGCGCACCGCATCGGCGGCCTCGTCGAGCAGGTCCTCGGCCTCGGGGGCGTAGACCCAGCCTCGGGTGACGATCTCCGGCCCGGTGATGATGGCGCCGGACTTCATGTCGACGGTGACGATGACGACGACCACCCCCTCCTCGGCCAGGACCTTTCGGTCCCGAAGGACCCCGTCACCGACGTCGCCGACCGTGCCGTCGACGTAGAGGTAGCCGGCCGGCACGCTCTCGACCCGCGTGATGCCCTTGTCGCCCAGCTCGATGCGGTCGCCGTCCTCACACAGCAGCACGTGGTCGGGATCGACGCCCATCTGGCGGGCCAGGTCGGCGTGGGCGGTCAGGTGCCGGTACTCACCGTGGACCGGGATCATCCACTCGGGCTTGGTCACCGACAGGATGGTCTTCAGCTCCTCCTGCTTGGCGTGGCCGGTGGCGTGCACGTCGGCCAGCCCGGTGTGCACGACCTTGGCGCCCAACCGCGTCAGGCCGTCGATGACCTTGGTCACGCCGGTCTCGTTGCCGGGGATCGGGTGCGAGCTGAGGATGACCGTGTCGTTCTCCTGGATCTCCAGCCAGCGGTTGTCACCCGAGGCCAGGCGGGCCAGGGCCGACATCGGCTCACCCTGCGAGCCGGTGGAGATCACGCACACCTCGCCGGGCGGCAGGCCGTCGATGTCCTCGATGTCGATGAGCACCGAGTCGGGGATGCGCAACACGCCCAGCTGGCGAGCGAGGGCCACGTTCTTCTTCATGGACAGGCCGAGGGTGGCCACCCGACGGCCGAAGGACTGGGCGGCATCGGCGACCTGCTGGACCCGGTGGATGTGCGAGGCGAAGCAGGTGACGATCAGGCGCCGGCCCTCGTGGGCGTGCATGACGTTGTACAGGACGGCGCCGACCGAGGTCTCCGACCGGGAGTGGCCGGGCGAGTCGGCGTTGGTCGAGTCCGACAGGAGGAGGCGGATGCCCTCGTTCTGGGCGATGGCGCCCATCACGCTGAGGTCGGTGAGGCGGCCGTCCACCGGGTTCAGGTCCAGCTTGAAGTCGCCGGTGTGCAGGATCGTGCCCTGCGGGGTGTGGATGGCGGTGGCGAAGCCGTGGGGCACCGAGTGGGTGACGGGGAGGAACTCGCAGTCGAACGGGCCGATCTTCAGCCGCTGGTTGTCGGCCACGATCCGGAAGTCGGTGCGGTCGACCAGGCCCGCCTCTTCGATGCGGTGCCGGGCCAGGCCCAGGGTCAGCTCGGAGCCGTAGATCGGGAACTTCAGCTCCCGCAGCAGGAACGACAGGCCG
>DATDAH010000127.1:0-13223 GCA_036525535.1 Acidimicrobiales bacterium | reverse complement strand
TGATGCCGCTCATGAGAAGAACCCTGTCTCGCTGGCCAGCTCATCGGTCGACAGGTCGACGACCGGCAGGAGGTCGACGAGGAGGTGGTCGGTGGACTGGATCATGAGCTGGGCGCAGCGGTGTCGGCCGCACGCCCTTGCGCCCCCCGCGGCCGCCGCCGGATTGGCGTCGGCCCGGAACACGATGGGCTGGATGTCGAGGTCCGTGGCCGGATCGGCCAGGTCTCGTCCGGTGGCCTGGCGGTACCGGGTGGCCAGCAGCTGAGCGAACTCGGGGTCGTCCAGAGCGATCTCGAGCGCCCGGTCCTCTTCTTCCTGGATCAGCGGCAGCTGGGTGTCGGGGACGACCTGGCTCTGGTCGACCTCGCCGGACGCGGTGTCGACCACGGTCCAGGTGAGGACGTCGTCGTCATAGGAATAGACGTACACGTCGGCCCGACGGAGGCCCTCGTCCTCGTCCGCCTTCGGCTCCTCGTGGCGCTCGACCAGGAGGACGACGTCGTCGTCGCCGAGTCCGGCCGCCTCGCCGGGGTTGGACCCCTGAGCCAGGTCGCCGGCGGCCGTGAGCTCGTCGGCGGAGAGCGGGTCGGTTCCGCGGGGGGTGTCGTCGGTCTGGGCGCCGGCGATGGTCACGCTCAGGGCGGCCAGCCCAGCGATCGCGAGGCCGACGGCCAGCCAGGCGCGTCGGGTCAGATGGGGCACGGCAGGACACTACTTGCGGGAACCGAGACGGCTTCGACTCGGGCTAGAACAACCGGATGGGATACGGACTGGACGGCAAGGGCGCACTGGTGACCGGTGGCGGCAGCGGCATCGGGCTGGGCTGCGCCCGGCGCCTGGCGGCCGAGGGAGCCGTGGTGACGATCTGCGGTCGGAGCCAGGAGCGCTTGGACACCGCGATGGCCCAGTTGGCGGGCGATGTGCGGGCGGTGGCCTGCGACGTGACCGAAGAGGCCCAGGTCCAGGCCGCGGTGGCGGCCGCGGCCGAGCCGACGGGGACCCTGGATGTGGTCGTGGCGTCGGCCGGCGGCTCGTCGACCATCGGCCCCATCACCCAGGTCGACGCCCAGGCGTTCCGGGACACCATGGACCTGAACGTCGTCGGGACGTTCCTGGCCCTCAAGCACGCCGCTCCCGTGATGATCCGGGGCGGAGGCGGGTCCTTCATCGGCATCTCGTCCATCGCGGGGACGACCACGCACCGATGGTTCGGGGCCTACGGGCCGAGCAAGGCGGGCATCGAGGCGCTCGTGCAGATGGGGGCCGACGAGCTCGGGGCCTCGAACGTACGGGTCAACGCCATCGCCCCCGGCCTGGTGGCCACCGAGCTGGTGGCCGCCATCACCGACGGCGGGCCGGTCCTGGACGACTACCTCGAACAGATGCCCATCGCCCGGCCGGGCACGGTGGACGACATCGCCGACGCCGTGGCCTACCTGGCGGGTGACCAGTCGACCTGGGTGACCGGCCAGGTCCTGCACGTGGACGGTGGCCACTCGTTGCGGCGGGGGCCGCTCTACCACGCCTTCCTCGAGCCGGTCTTCGGCGACGACGGGCTCCGGGGCGTCATGCCATGACCGAGGCCTACGACGAGTTCGGCCTGTTCCAGGACAACGCCGAGGAGGTGGGCTTGCCCTGGTCCGGGCCGCCGACCGTCGAGCGCGTGTCGGTACCCGTCGACGGCGAGCGCCGGGTCAGCGCCCTGCGCTGGGGCACCGGGCCCCCGGAGATCGTGTTCATCCACGGCGGGGCCCAGAACGCCCACACCTGGGACACGGTGGCCTTGGCGCTGGACCGACCGCTGCTGGCCGTCGACCTGCCCGGCCACGGGCACTCCGACTGGCGGGAGGATCACTCCTATTGGCCGCCGCACCTGGCCGACGACGTGGCCGTCGTGGTCCGCGAGGTGGCGCCGACGGCTGAGCTGGTCGTCGGCATGTCCCTCGGCGGGCTCACCGCCATCTGCCTCGCCGCTCAGCACCCCGAGCTGGTGCGCCGGCTGGCCGTCGTGGACGTCACCCCCGGGGTCGACCACGCCAAAGCGGAGCCAATCGTCACCTTCGTGTCAGGACCCGAGACCTTCGCCTCGTTCCAGGAGATCCTGGACCGCACGGTCGAGTTCAACCCGACCCGGTCGGTCTCCTCCCTGCGGCGGGGGATCCTGCACAACGCGAAGGAGAACCCCGACGGCAGCTGGACCTGGCGGTGGGATGCCATGCGGGAGTGGAACTTCCCCGAGGGCGAGATGCCCGACTTCGACTCCCTCTGGGACAAGGTCGACGAGATCACGGCACCGATCCTGTTCCTGCGGGGCGGGGCCGCCGGCAGCGTCGTCGGCGACGAGGACCAGGCCGAGCTCGTGCGCCGTCAGCCCACCACCCAGGTCGAGGTCGTCGCCGACGCCGGCCACAGCCTCCAAGGCGACCAACCCCTCGAGCTGGCCCGCCTCCTCAACCAGTTCCAACCCTCCTGACCCGCCCTGCCCGTTCTGGCCTCCGATCCTCCGCCTATCACCGGAGGATCAAGGGCCAGAACGAGAGGCTGTTGGTTCTGGCCTCCGATCCTCCGCCTATGACCGGAGGATCAGGGGCCAGAACGGATGGTGCGGAGGCGGGTGACGGTGCCCTTCGGGTCGAACCAGACCTCGTTGTCCGTGAATCGCTCGACGCGGTAACCGGCAGCCGTCAGCGCCTCGGTGCGGACGAGGTCGTCGGCCTCGTCGACGAGGGCACCGTGACAGAAGGCGCTGTCGACCTCGATGACCAGCATTCGCTCGGCGCTGACGAAGTCGACTCGGCCCAGCCATTCACGGTCGAGAAGGTTGCGCTGGCGTTCGAGGTCGTAGAAGCCGGCCTCCCGAGCCAGTTCCTGGAAGCGGTCCTCGAGGTTCGTGTCATTCGGCCGGTAGTCGGGTCCGCGCTCGGCCAGCAGCTCGCGCATCAGCGTGATGCCTTTTCGCCCTCGCTCGGCCAGATCGTCGAGCATCAGCGTCGAGCTCGTGAAGGTGAGGAGGTTCGCGGCCCAGGCCCGGTCGAGGGCCTTGGCCGCCAGCCGTGGCTGGGTGGCGGCGAGGTCGAAGGGGATCCGTGACGGAACCGTGATGGGGACCCAGTCGAGCACGGTCAGGTGGTGAGAAGGAAGGCGTCGGGGCTCGTGAATGGTGCGGGCCAGGCGTGGCGGGATCGAGTTCATCGATCGAAGGCGCATCACCTCGATGTCGGCGAGGAGGAAGCCGCGCAGGCGCCACCATGCGGCGGCCGACCGATGTGAGAGTCCGGCTCCCTCACCGGCATCCAGCACCGCCGCCATGACGCGCTGACCACGAGATCGAGGGCTACCCACCCTGCGGAGGAGCATCGGCGTGACCCGGTCCCACTGTCCGCAAGCGACCATGTGGGTGATCACGTGTCGAGTACCGCCGAGGTCCATGACCTGCGGCGTGGTGACGAGGCCGTGTTGGCGCCCGGCGAGCGCGGCGACAGCCGAGAGAAGAGGGGGCATGCGCTTCCCCAGACGCGTGATTTCGTCGGCGGGGGAAGCGCAGGAGCGACCGTACATCTCGGCCGAACGTCGGCCAACTGGCCTCTGATCCTCCGGTCATGACCGGAGGATCAGAGGCCAGAACGAGGGGGGTAGGTGCCGCGGCCGGTTTGGTGGGTGGGCCAGTCGGCGGGGGGTTGGGTGAGGGGGTTCGTTGGCAATTGCTCGCCGTAGACGAGCTGGTGGTCCCTGGCCTTGATGTACCACTGGCCGTCGACCCGTTCGTAGCGGTCCTGATAGACGATCTGCTGGCGGATCCAACCCTGGTCGGGGTCCTCGATCTCGCCCGTGCAGTAGACGACGCCGGTGGCGTGGTCGTCGTCGACGAGGTCCACGGTCTGGGTGGTCACGGCGAGCACGGTCACGCCGAGGCGATGGACGGCGGGCACCAGCGACGCCCGGACCTTGTCCTGGATCGCCGGCACGAACAGCCCGACGAGGGCATCCCAGTCCTTGCGGTCCAGCGCCACCGCGTAGCGGTGGGCCAGCTCAGCGGGGTGGGCGGCCATGGATCGACTCGGTGATGGCGCCCGTCGCCTTCTTCAGGCGCTCGGCGACGTCGGGGACCTGCTCGGCCGTCAGGGCATCCCGGAAGCCGAGGATGAAGACCCCGAGGGCCACCGCGCCCTCGGTGTCGAACACCGGGGCGCCGATGGTGGTGACCCGGTACTCCTCGGCGCCGCCCATCTCGATGAGCTGGTATTCGTCGCCGTCGAGGTCGCCGGCTTGAGCCTCCGCCAAGGAGCGACTGCCGTCGGCGTCCAGCCCCGCCGAGTATCCCCGGCCCCGCACGGCACCCAGCGCCAAGCGGTAGCGGTCCAGTTCGGCCTCGGTCACGTCGGGGCCGACCCGGCGCAGCCACTCGTCGATCTCCTCCGGGGACGACCAGGCCATGAAGACCGTCCCCATCGGCGGGACCAGCGGAAAGCGGTAGCCGACGGCCACGGTCAGCCCGATGGGCCGCACCGGCCCGGCCCGGTCGACGATGACCATCTCGTTGCCGATCGGTGCGCTGGCGACGCACTCGGTCCCGAGGTCCTCGCTGAGGCGGCGCAGCTCGTCCCGGGCGAACTCCACGACCGGGTACTGCTCCCGGGCCGCCTCGCCCACGGCGATCAGGCGGGGCCCCAGCCGGTAGTCCTTCCGGCTGGGGTGGCGCAGCAGGTAGCCCTGGTCGGTGAGGGCGTTGAGGATGGCGTGGGCGCTGGCCTTGTTCAGGTCGAGGCGGCGGGCCAGCTCGGAGAGCGAGAAGGCGTCCCGCGGGTTGTCCGTCAGGAAGTCGAGGATCTCGACGGCCCGGTCGACCGCCGGTGCCGGCCGGGCCATGTCAGCTCGAGACGCTCGCCGCGATGACGGGTCCGATCGCCGCGGCCATGGCGGCGTGGCCGTCGTCGCCGGGGTGGATGCCATCGGCCAGCAGGGCGACGGGGACGATGGGCAGCCCCTCGACCAGCGTCAGCGCCCGGTCGCCCAGGGCGATCCGCTCGGCGACGACGGACTCGAATGCGAGCCGCAGGTCGGTCAGGGTCGTGCCCAGCCGGTTCGGGGTGGCCTCGCCGTCGGGTCGGGTGATGGGGCTGACGGCCACGATCGGCGTGTCGGGGTGCCCGTCCCGCACGATGTCCAGGAAGGCGACCAAGCCGGTGGCGAACAGCTCGGCGCTGTGCGGCGTCCGGGTCCAGCAGTTGGTCCCGTGGGCGATCGAGATGACGTCGGCATCCAGTTCGGCGAGCTCCTCGGCCGACGGGATCTCACCCCGGGCCGATCCGGCATACCCGAGGTTGACGACGTCGAGCCCGTGCTCCCGGGCGACCACAACGGGCCACGCCCGGTCCGGGGCGGTCACGACCCAGCCTTCCGCAATGGAGTCCCCGTAGCAGAGCCAGCGGGGCTGGGCGGGGGCCGGGGCGATCGACCCGCCGACGCCGACGACCTCGAGGATCGTCGGCCCCATGCGCTCCGGCAGGTACACGACGACCCGGTCGTCGCCGATTCCCAGGGGCAGGCGGACGGTGTGCTCGCCCTCGTCGGCGTCGACGACAGCGACCCGCTCGCCGTCCCGCCAGACCACGAATTCGTGGCCCTCGCCGCCACCCAGGTAGCCGAAGCTGGCGTGGGCGCACGAGTAGCGCACATCGAGCTCCGAGGCGTCGCCGACCAGCTCGAGGCGGACCCCGGCGGGGATAGACGCCATGGCCCACGTGTCGATCGGCAGCCGACCCATGGCCCCCTCGGGCTTGGCCCGGGGGTAGGGCACGCCGGGCGTCTCCGGCCAGGCGCAGCCCCGCAGGAACGGTTCGACCTGCTCGGAGCGTCGGGGGCCGGACGGCCGGAGCGAGCCGGCGGTGGGGTCCATCGGCTCCTCGCTCATGTCGCCCCCCGGAACGCCGCGAGGCGGGGCCGTGCGGGCCCCGCCTCGTCAGCCCTCGGCATCGCCGTGGCTACTTGTTCGCCGCGGCCGCCATCCGCTCGAACTCCTTGGCGGGAGAGTCGGCGGGCGGCTCGTACTTCTCGATCTCCGGCAGCACTTCCTTGCCGATGATCTCGATGGTCTTCATGACCGACTCGTGCGGCAGGTAGCCGAACTGGACGTAGCAGATGAGCTCGTCCACGCCGAGGTCGGCGTAGTGCTTCATCTTCTCGAAGCACTTGTCGGCGTCGCCACAGACGATCATGTCGGCGTCGTTGAAGGTGTCGATCGGGATGTTGCCCTCGGCCAGCGGTTTCATCAGCGGGAAGATCCGGTCCACCTCCTCCTGCGGGGTGTTGGGGAACTCCCAGTCGATCGTGAACTGGGCCAGGTGCTGGTACCACCAGCCGAGGGACTCGTAGAGCCCGTTGGTCTTGAGCTGGGCGTCGTCCTCGGCGCAATGGACCAGCGTGTACGCCGCCACCTTGTTGGTCTGGACGTCGGTCAGGGGCGTGGCGTTGATCTGGGCGGCCCGGTACATCTCGATCGCCTTGGCCATCATCTCGATGGGCTGCATGATCGTGAAGGAAAGGAGGCCCAGGCCGTTCTCGCCTGCGGTCGTGGCCGAGGACTGGGACGTGGCCGCCATCCAGGCCGGCGGATGCGGATCCTGGTACGGCTTGGGCGTCACCATCCGGCGGGGGAACGAGAAGCTCTCGCTCTCGTACTCGAAGTACTCCTCCCACCACATGCCGCAGATGATCTCGATGGCCTCTCGCCACTCGTCCCGGCTCTTCTCACGGTCGACGCCGAACGCCGTCTGCTCCATGGGGGTGGACCGCCCGGTGCCCCACTGGACCCGCCCCTTGGACAGCACGTCCACCGTCGCCACCTTCTCGGCCACTCGGGCGGGGTGGATGAAGCCGAAGGGCGTGAGGGTCACGCCGAACCCCATCCCGATCTGCTCGGTCCGCTGGGAGAGCGCGCCGAGCACGACCTCCGACGAGGGGCAGTGCGACCGACCCTCGCGGAAGTGGTGCTCTACCACCCAGCAGGTGTTGAACCCGAGCGTGTCGGCCAGGGTTATCTGGTCCATGGCCTCGTAGTAGGCCTTCTGCTCGTGCTCCCGCTGGGCATACGGATGGGGCTTGTCACCCCACGGAGCGGGGACGTCGATCTCATACAGCAGGTCGAGCTTCACGGGGCCTCCCAACGCCACGGGCGTTAGCTTGTGCAAACGGTCGATCGCAGTTGCTAACCCAGGGTAGGCAGTCGGCGTGACCGGGCGCAAGCGGAGGAGCGCGACTTCCGTGCCGTGGCTCGCCTCACCGCCTCGCGCTCGCCATCGGCCTCCTCGTACCCACCACCTGACCGTGCCGCCGGGCTCCACCGGGGACACCCGGGTGCCATTGGTACCCGACGCCACGGACGAGATCTTCGAGTACTTCGCCGCCACCTTCACCTGAACCGGTGACCTACGGTCCTCGGTCGTGACACGGCTGGATGGACAGGTGGCGCTGGTCACCGGGGCGGCATCGGGGATCGGGGCGGCCTGCGTGGACCGCTTCGTCGACGAGGGCGCGACCGTGGTCGGCCTCGACCTGGGGACGGGGCCCGCGGACACCAGGGCGTCGACGTGGCATGCGGTCGACGTGCGGGACGAGGCGGGGCTGGCCGCCGCCGTCGCCGCCACGGTCGACACCCACGGCCGCCTCGACGCCCTGGTCACCGCCGCGGGCGTGGCGGGCGGCGGCCCCGTGCACTTGGTCGACGAGGCCGAGTGGGACCGGGTGCAGGACATCAACCTCAAGGGCACCTTCCTGACCTGCAAGCAGGCGCTGGGGCCGATGCTGGAAGCGGGGTCCGGCGCCATCATCACCGTGGCCTCGGTCGAGGGCCTCGAGGGCACCGAGGGGGGCAGCACCTACAACGCCTCCAAAGGTGGGGTGGTCCTGCTGACCAAGAACCTGGCCCTCGACTACGGCCGGCGGGGCATCCGGGCCAACTGCATCTGCCCCGGCTTCATCGACACCCCGCTCTTCCGGTCGGTGTTCGCCGACGAGCACATGGCCCCCTACCGGGAGCGCATCCGCGAGCAGCACGAGCTCGGTCGCTTCGGCCGTCCTGACGAGATCGCCGCGGTCGCCGCCTTCTTCGCCTCCGACGACGCCTCGTTCGTCACCGGTCAGGCCCTGGCCGTCGACGGCGGCTTCACCGCCGGCCATTCGGTGGGCATCAAGGGCTTGATGGGGCTCGACTAGGTGCTGGTACCCGGGTCGACCCTCGGGGGGTTCACCCTCGTCCGGCCCGTCGGCACCGGGGGCATGGGCGAGGTCTGGGCGGCCACGGCGCCCGACGGGACCGAGGTCGCGGTGAAGGTGCTGCCCGAGGGCTCGCTGCAGGACGCCACGGCTCGGGCTCGCTTCGCCAGGGAGGTCGGGGCCGCCCAGCGGGTGCAGCACCCGCGGGTGCAGGCCGTGCTGGGCGCCGACGCCGAAGCCGATCGACCCTGGCTGGCCACGGAGTTGGTGGTCGGGCCGACGCTGGCCCAACGGATCGCCGCCGACGGCCCGGTCACGGGACCCTCCCTGCACGCCCTGGCCAAGGGCCTCGCCGAGGCGCTCGCCGCGGTCCACGGCGCCGGTGTCCTGCACCGCGACGTCAGCCCGGCCAACGTCGTCCTCGGTGCGGACGGCCCCGTGCTCGTCGACTTCGGCATCGCCCGCTTCGCCGGAGCCACCACGCTCACGATGACGGGCACGGTCATGGGCACCGCAGGCTGGCTGGCCCCGGAGCTGCTCCGGGATGACGACGTGACGGCGGCAGCGGACATCTGGTCCTGGGGGGCGGTGCTGGCCTTCGCCGCCACCGGGCGCCCACCGGCCGACGGCAGCCGGGCCGAGGTCGTGCTGCGCAAGGTGCTGGACGGTCAGCTCGATCTCCGGGGCCTACCGCCGTGGTTGGACCGGCTCGTGCGCCACTGCCTGGATCCGGACCCGGCCCGCCGCCCGACGTCGGCCGAGCTGGTCGCCGAGCTCGACCCGCGGCGGGCCCTGGCCGATGCCGCCACCGCCCCGTTGGCCGCCACCGCCGCAGCCCCCGTCGAGGCGGCGCCGACCGCGCCGCCGCCGGCGCGGCCCGAGCCGGCACCGAAGGAGAAGGTGGACTGGATCCCGCTCGCCCTGAAGGCGGGGGTGGTCGGGGCCGGCGCGCTGCTGGGCTGGCTGGCCCCGCCTCTCGTCGTGGTGCTCGTCATCGCGGCGGCCGTCGTCCTGGCCATCGTCGTCCGGGTGTGGGCCGAGGACCGGGCCGAGGAGAAGCACGTCCCGGTCGGACCGGGGACCATCGTCGTGGCGGCTGCGGTGGCCGCCATCACGGCCATGGCCCAGGTGATCGGGCTGCTGCTCGCCATCCTCGCCCTGGTCGCGCTGGTCGTCGTCTTCTTCGTGCTCGGGGGCGACTTCGGTTGACCGCGAGTTGAGCGCCCGGCCAGTGGTGGGCGAGACTGCCGCTAGAACCGGTTCTACTTTCTTCGGGGGACACGGATGTACGTCGGCTACGACGAGGACCAGCAGGCGCTGCGCCAGGAGCTGCGCGACTACTACGCCGAGTTGTTGACGCCCGAGGTGCAGGACGGCCTGGCCGACGCCAACGGCGTCGGTCCCGCCATGCGCAAGGTCGTCAAGCAGATGGGTACCGACGGCTGGCTGGGCATCGGCTGGCCCGAGGAGTACGGCGGGAAGAACAAGTCCCAGCTCGAGCAGTTCATCTTCTTCGACGAGTCGATGCGGGCCGGCGCCCCGGTGCCGATGCTGACCATCAACACGGTCGGTCCCACGATCTTCCGCTACGGCACCGACGAGCAGAAGGACCGGTTCCTCCCCCAGATCCTCCGGGGCGAGATCCACTTCTGCATCGGCTACACCGAGCCCGGCGCCGGCACCGACCTGGCCGCCCTCAAGACCCGGGCCGTGCGGGACGGCGACGAGTACGTCATCAACGGCCAGAAGATCTTCACCAGCCTGGCCAGCGACGCCGACTACTGCTGGCTGGCGGTGCGGACGAACCCCGACGTGTCCAAGCACAAGGGCATCTCGATGATCATCGTCCCGATGGACACGCCGGGCATCACGGTCCAGCCCATGGATCTGCTGAGCGAGCACGACATCAACCAGGTCTTCTACGAGGACGTCCGGGTGCCGGCGGCGAACCTGGTCGGGGGCGAGAACAACGGCTGGTCGCTCATCACCAACCAGCTGAACCACGAGCGGGTCACGCTGTGCTCGTCCGGGATGCTGGAGCAGACCTACGAGGAAGCCCTGCGCTACGCCCAGGAGACCAAGCTGGCCGACGGCCGCCGGGTCATCGACCAGGAGTGGGCCCAGCTGAACCTGGCCCGGGTGCGGGCGGGCCTCGAGTTCCTGCGCCTCATCAACTGGAAGGTGGCGTGGGGCGCGACCGAGGGCCTGCCCCTCGACATCGGCGACGCCTCGACCATCAAGGTCTTCGGCACCGAGTTCTACCTGGAGGCCTTCCGGCTGCTCATGGAGGTCGTGGGCCCGGCCTCCTACCTGCGCCGGGAATCGCCCGAAGCGCTCCTCCGCTCCCGCCTGGAGCGCAACTACCGCAGCCTCATCATCCTCACCTTCGGTGGGGGCGTGAACGAGGTGCAGCGGGACCTGATCGCCATGTTCGCCCTGGGCCTGCCCCGGGCCGACCGATAACCGGGGGACAGCACCAGCCATGGACTTCTCGTTCAGCGAAGAGCAGCAGGCCGTGTCGGACCTGGCCGCCCAGATCCTCGGCGACCAGTCGACCAACGAGGCCCTGAAGGCGCATGAGGCCTCGGGTGATGCGTACCCGGCCGGGCTGTGGGCGGCCCTGGCCGACGCCGGCCTGGTCGGCATCGCCCTGCCCGAGGACGTCGGCGGCAGCGGCCTCGGCTTCCTCGAGACCTGCCTGACCCTCGAGCAGATCGGGCGGACGACGGCCCCGGTCCCGTACTTCGCCACCGTGATGGCCGCGCTGGCGGTGAACCAGTTCGGCACCGACGAGCAGCGTTCGTCGCTGCTGCCGGGCGTGACCGACGGGAGCCGGGTGCTGACCGTGGCCCTGACCGAGACGGGCACCGGTCCGCTGGCGCCCACCACCGAGGCTGCCGACGGCGCCCTGCGGGGGACCAAGCTGCTCGTGCCCTTCGGCCAGCAGGCCACCCACGCCGTCGTCCCCGCCCGGGTGGGCCAGGACATCGGTTTGTTCCTCGTCGACCTCGCCGGTGACGGTGTGGCCCAGGAGGCCCTGGTCACGACCTCGGCCCTGCCCGCCACGCGCCTGGACCTCGAGGGGGCCGCCGGCGAGCCGCTCGGCGCCGCTGACGGCGAGGCCCTGTCCTGGCTGGTCGAGCGAGCCACGGCTGCCTTGTGTGCGACGGCCATCGGCATCTGCGAGGAGGCCCTACGCCTCACCGCCGAGTACACGAAGACCCGCGAGCAGTTCGACCGCCCCATCGCCACCTTCCAGGCCGTGGGCCAACGGGCGGCCGACGCCTACATCGACACCGAGGCCGTCCGCCTCACCGCCTGGCAGGCGGCCTGGCGCCTGAGCGAGGGTCTGCCGTCCACCGAGCAGGTGGCCATCGCCAAGTTCTGGTGCGCCGAAGGCGGCCAGCGAGTCGTCCACGCCGCCCAGCACCTCCACGGCGGCATGGGCGTCGACCGGGACTACCCCCTGCACCGCTACTTCCTCTGGGCCAAGGAGCTCGAGCTCACCCTGGGTGGCGCCACCCACAGCCTCCTCGGCCTCGGCCAGATCCTCGCCGCCGAACCCGTCTAGCACCCGTTCTGGCGCCCGATTGCGGCGCCAGGACGCCGCAATCGGGCGCCAGTAGCAGGAGATCTGGTCAGGCGTCGAGGCGCTCCTGGAGGACGACCGTGACGGGGTCGCCGGCCTCCTTGGCGATGGCCTTTCGGACGCCGGCCTTCACGGGGAGCTTGTGCGTGCCGTCGCCGAGGGCCATGAACGAGCTCTGGAACGGGTGGCCGTCGACCGTCCCCCGGACCTTCACCAGTCCCCGGGTGCCGAAGTAGTCGGCTGAGCCCGGCATGACCACGTAGGTCCATCCGCCCTCGTTGGGGCTCTTCTGCAGGGTGGCGGTGAACTCGGTGTCCAGGGTGCTCATGGGATCCTCCTGCGGTCAGGTCACCGATTGGACCCGCCGCCGCACCGAGAATCATCGCGTAGGGCGGGTTGTGGGAACACCGCCTGCCACCGGAACGATGAGTTCGCGTGCTCGCTCCGGTCCAATGACCCATGAGCGCACCGTTGATCGTGGCCCTGCCCACCGCCGACCGTCCCACGACCTACCTGTTCTATGGCGAGGGGTTGGGCTTCGAGGCGATCGGGGAACGGGCGGATGACGGGGTCCCCGAGCCGCTGCAGTTCGTGCTCAACGACGGGGCCCGGCTGATGTTCATCCCGACGGGCGGCTTCGGCTGGGTGACGGGCGATCACGAGACCGCCCCGCCTGGCACCAGCGAGTGCCTCCTCAGCCTGAACGTCGCGTCCGACGCCGAGGTCGACGACTACATCGAGAAGGCCCGGGCCGCCGGCGCCGTCGTCCTCGCCGAGCCCGAGCAGAAGCCTTGGGGCTACCTCGGCCTGTTCGCCGATCCTGACACCCACCTCTGGCAGGTCATCCACCCGAGCTGAGGCGGGGGAGGACGTCGGTGCCGAGGCGGGTGACCTGCTCCCGGGCCATCTCGGGGGTGATGCCGGGGACGTGGACGCGGAGGTTGAGGCAGGTGGCGCCGGCCGCCGTCATCGCCGCCGTCAGGTCCGCGGCCAGCTCCGCCGGGTCGTCGCGGCAGAGGAAGCCGTGGTCGCGCCAGTGCTGCTGGGCGGCCGCGGAGGCGTAGCTGCGGTAGAGGTCCTGCTGGCGGTCGAAGGCCTCCCGGGGCGGGTCGCCGAGCCAGACCCGGCGGATCAGGACCTTGGGGCCCGAGCCGCGGGCCTCGTCGTAGATGGCGGACAGCTCACCCAAGCGCTCGACGGGCGAGGCGCCGTCGTACACGATCCCGGCGCCGACGCTCGCCGCTCGCCGGACCGCGGGTGGGCTGAGCGCCGTGCTGATGACGGTGATGGGGTTCGCCGCGCAGGACTGCAGGGCCAGGTCGCCGTGGAGCGGGCCGAGGTCCGCGCCGCGGAGCATCGCGACCAGACGGGGGAGAGCGGCGCGGAAGCGGGGCATCATCTCGTCGAAGGGCACGTCCAGGGC
>DATDAH010000126.1:0-23303 GCA_036525535.1 Acidimicrobiales bacterium | reverse complement strand
CTCGCTGTTCCTCGGCGACATGGGGGCCCAGCTCGGCGCCATCACCCCGGTCTTCTTCGCCTTCCGCGACCGGGAGCGGGCCCTGAACCTGATCGAGTCGGCCACCGGTGGCCGGTTCCACCCGAACTACGACCGGATCGGCGGCCTGAAGGACGACCTGCCCGCGGGCTGGATCGAGTCCTGCCACGAGGTCATGGACCGGATGCGGGACTTCTGTGACCAGATCGAAGACCTGCTCATGGGCAACGAGATCTTCGCCGCCCGCTGCCGCGGGGTCGGGGTCATCCCCGCCGACGTGGCCCTGTCCTACGGCCTGTCCGGCGCCAACCTCCGGGCCAGCGGCGTGGACTGGGACCTGCGCCGCGACGTCCCCGTCGGCCTGGCCTTCGACCAGCTCGACTGGCAGGTCTGGACCCATCCCGACGGCGACTCGTTCGCCCGCTTCTGGGTCCGCCTCCAGGAGGTCCGGGAGTCGACCAAGATGGTGGACCAGCTCCTCGACGGCCTGCCTTCGGGGCCGATCATGGCCAAGGTCCCCCGCATCATCAAGGTGCCGGCCGGCGAGGCCTACGTGGCCACCGAGAACCCCCTCGGGGCCATGGGCTACTACGTGATCAGCAAGGGCGACCTCGTGCCGTTCCGGGTCAAGATCCGCACGCCCAGCTTCAACAACATCTCGATCGTGCCCTGGGTGATGAAGGGCGTGTACGTGCCCGACGTCATCACCATCCTGGGCAGCCTCTACTTCATCCTGGGAGACATCGACCGGTGATGTCGTCCGTGCTCTCCCTCGTCAGCGCCGTCGACCTGGCCTACTGGCAGCAGACCGGGATCAAGGTCCTGGTCATCCTCATGGTCATCCCGGCCGGGGCCATCATCCTGGGCTACGTCTTCCTGATGAAGATGATGAGCCACATGCAGAGCCGCCTCGGCCCCATGGAAGCGGGCCCTCACGGCGTGCTCCAGCTCGTGGCCGACGGGGTCAAGTTCCTCCAGAAGGAGGACATCTTCCCCGAGAAGGCCGACCGCGTGGTCTTCGCCCTCGCCCCCCTGGTGGTGCTGATCTCCACCTTCCTGCTCTTCGTGGTCGTGCCCGTGGGTCCCGACCTCATCGTGGAGGACCTCGACACGGGCATCTTCTTCGCCCTGGCCGTGTCCTCCATCTCGGTCATCGGCGTGCTCATGGCGGGGTGGGCCTCGGCCAACAAGTACGCGCTGCTCGGAGGCCTCCGCGCCGCGGGCCAGCTCATCGCCTACGAGCTGCCCCTGCTGCTGGCCGTGGTCGGCGTGGTCATCCAGGCCGGGACCCTGTCCATGCAGGGCATCGTCTTCGCCCAGGCCGACGGCGCCATCTTCGGCATCGACGCCATCGGCAACCCGTACGTCCTCACCCAGTTCGTGGGCTTCTTCATCTTCCTGGCCGCGGTGCAGGCCGAGCTGACCCAGCCCCCCTTCGACATGCCGGTGGCCGAGTCCGAGATCGTCGGCGGCTACCAGGTGGAGTACACCGGCTTCCGCTTCCTGCTCTTCTTCATGGGCGAGTTCGGCACCGCCTTCGCCTTCGCCGGGATCGCCTCGGTCCTGTTCCTGGGGGGCTGGTGGGTCCCCGGCTTCGACCCGACCGACGACATCCTCAACGTCCTCGGCCCCGCCGTGATGTTCGGCAAGGTCATGTTCGTGGCCTTCCTCATCTTCTGGGTCCGGTTCACGTTCCCCCGGTTCCGGGAGGACCAGCTCCAGGCCTTCGCCTGGAAGGTGCTGATCCCCCTGAGCCTGATCAACATCGCGGCCACCGCCGTGCTGAAGGTGGTGTTCTGATGCCCCAGCTCCCCGGTCTGGTCAAGGGCCTCGGTGTGACGTTCCGCACCATGCTCAAGCCGGCGGTCACCGTGCAGTACCCCCACGTGAAGGAGGAGCCCACGCCCCGGGCCCGCGGCGTCATCGCGCTGAAGGAGGAGAACTGCACGGTCTGCATGCTCTGTGCCCGGGAGTGCCCGGACTGGTGCATCTACATCGAGGGCCACAAGTACCTGGCCCCGCCCCGGCGGGAGGGCGGCAAGCCCCGTCAGAAGAACGAGCTGGACCGTTTCGACATCGACTTCGCGCTCTGCATGTACTGCGGGATCTGCGTCGAGGTCTGCCCGTTCGAGGCCCTCTTCTGGAGCCCCGAGTTCGAGTACGGCGAGCACCGCATCGCCGACCTGCTCCACGACAAGGACCGGCTCAACGAGTGGATGAAGACGGTGCCGGACTTCGAGGCCTACGAGGCCGGCAGTGAGATGAAGGCCAAGAAGGTGCCCCGCTGATGGTGGCTGAGAACATCGCCTTCGGGCTCATCGCCGCCGCCATCGTCCTGGCCGCGCTGCGCGTGGTCACCACCCGCAACATCGTGCACGCCGCCCTCTATCTCATCATCGTGCTGGCCGGGGTCGCCGCCCAGTACTTCCTGCTCGGGGCCGAGTTCATCGGCACGGCGCAGATCCTCATCTACCTCGGCGCCATCGTGGTCCTCTTCCTCTTCGGGATCATGCTGACCCGGGCGCCATTGACGGGGGAGTCCAGCCTGGACAACGACCAGCGCTGGCTGGCCGGCCTGGTCGGCCTGCTGTTGCTCGCCGTCATGAGCTACGCCCTGATCGACCAGTTCGACGACCAGGAGCTGCCCGCCGACACGGTGCAGCGGACCAGCCAGGTGGCCGACTCGATCTTCAGCACCTACCTCGTGCCCTTCGAGGTCGTGTCCGTGCTCCTCCTCGCCGCCCTCGTGGGGGCCATCGTGATCGCCAGGAAGGACTAGGGAGGATGCTGCTCAACCAGTTCCTCCTCCTTGGCGCGGTCCTGTTCTGCATCGGCGTCTACGGCGTGCTCTCCCGCCGCAACGGCGTGGCCGTGCTGATGTCGGTCGAGCTCATCCTCAATGCCGTCAGCATCAACCTGGTCGCCTTCGGTGCGTTCAACGGCGACGTCGCCGGCCAGGTGTTCGCCCTGTTCGTCATCACCGTCGCCGCCGCCGAGGTCGGTGTCGGCCTGGCCATCGTCCTGCTCATCTACCGCAACCGCCGGAGCGTCGACCTGGACCAGGCCGACCTCATGAAGGGCTGATGGCCATGTGGTTCCTGGAACACGCCTGGATCATCCCGTTCCTCCCGGCCGTCTCGTTCGTGCTCATCCTGGCCGTGGGCAAGCGGCTCCCGTTCGGCGGCTCGGAGATCGGGATCCTGTCGGTCGGCACCTCCTTCGTGCTCTCCGCCTGCACGGGGGTGGCCTGGATCCAGCACGTCAACGCCGGCGGGGGCGGCGAGGGGGGCGAGGAGGCCCTGGGCCTCGCGGCCCGGGCCGCCGAAGAGGGCCATCACGCCATCGAGCCGATCGTGAAGACCGTCACCTGGTTCCAGTTCGGCGGCCACGAGTTCCCCGTCGGGACCATGATCGACGGCCTGTCGGTGATCATGCTCGTCACCGTCAGCCTGGTGTCGCTGCTGGTGCACGTCTACAGCACCGAATACCTGAAGGGGGACCGGCGCTTCACCCACTACTTCGCCTTCCTGTCCCTGTTCACGGCGTCGATGCTCACCCTGGTCATCGCCCAGAACACCCTGATGCTGCTGACCGCGTGGGAGCTGGTCGGGCTCTGCTCGTTCGTGCTCATCGGCCACTGGTGGGAGGACAAGCCCAACTCCGACGCCGCCCTCAAGGCCTTCCTGACCAACCGGGTCGGCGACGTCGGCCTGATCATCGGCGTGATCATCCTGTTCTTCGGCGCCGGCACCTTCAACATCGTCGACATCAACGCGCTGGCGGCCGAGGGCGGCCTGAGCCACCTCATCCTCCTCATGGCCGCCATCTGCCTGACGGCCGCGGTCTGCTCGAAGTCGGGCCAGTTCCCCCTGCACACCTGGTTGCCCGACGCCATGGCCGGCCCCACCCCGGTCTCGGCTCTGATCCACGCGGCCACGATGGTCGTGGCCGGCGTCTTCATGGTCGCCCGCTTCTACCCGGTGTTCTTCGAGGGCTTCTCGATCAGCTCCTCCAGCATCAACCTGCTGGCCTTCGTCGGGGCCTTCACCACCGTCGTCGGGGCGACGCTGGCCTTCGTCCAGAAGGACATCAAGAAGGTCCTCGCCTACTCCACCATCAGCCAGCTCGGCTACATGGTCATGGCCCTGGGCGTGGGGGCCTGGACGGCGGCCATCTTCCACCTCTTCACCCACGCCATGTTCAGGGCCTGCCTCTTCCTCGGGGCGGGGTCGGTCAGCCACGCCGCCCACCACACCTTCGACATGCGCAAGATGGGCGGGCTGCGCAAGTACATGCCCAGCACCTTCGCCACCTTCGTCATCGCCTCCCTGGCCCTGGCCGGCATCCCGCCACTGGCCGGGTTCTGGTCCAAGGACGAGATCCTGGCCGGGGCGCTGCAGGGCCAGACCAACGCCTACCCGGCGATGCTGGTCCTCGGCTGCATGACGGCGTTCATGACCGCGGCCTACATGACCCGGGCCATCTGGATGACCTTCTTCGGTGAGTACCGGGGTGAGGGCACCCCCCACGAGTCGCCCCGGGTCATGACCGTGCCCCTCTGGATCCTGGCCGGGGCCGCCGTCGTCGTCGGCTTCTTCAACCTGCCCGAGAAGCTGGCCCCGGACAGCATCGCGCTGCGCTTCGAGCACTACATCGAACCGACATTCGCCTTCCCGGAGATCGAGCACCCCGAGTTCAGCTTCCTGCTGGCGGCCTTCTCGATCCTGTTGGCCGTCTCCGGCATCGCGCTGGCCTGGCGGTACTTCGCCCACAACCGCGGCCCGCACGGCCTCACCGAACGCAGTGCGGCGGCCGCCTGGGGCTACCGCGTCCTCGAGAACAAGTACTACCTCGACTGGCTCTACGAGAGCGTCATCGTCCAGAGCATCAAGGGTCCCATCGCCAACGGCGTCTACTGGTTCAACCAGCACGTCCTCGACGGCGTGGTCAACGGAGCCGCCAACGTGTCCAGGGTCACGGGCAACTGGCTCTACCGCAGCATCGACCAGGGAGGCGTGGACCGGCTGGTCAACGCCTCGGGCGCCGGGGCCGAGGGCTCCGGCCAGCTCCTGCGCCGCATCCAGACCGGCCGCGTGCAGCAGTACGCCGCCCTCCTCTTCGCCGGCGCCGCAGTCCTCGCCGGCATCTTCATCGTCATCATCTAGGAGTCACCACCGAGCCATGACCGACTTCCTCAACGACTGGGGCCTGACCCTGGTGACGTTCATCCCGGCGGTGGGCGCCGTCCTGGTGATGGCCATGCCCAAGGGGGACGACCTGCTGGTGAAGGTGGTCGCCTTGGCGGCGTCGCTCGGATCCGGGGTGATGGGTGTCCTGCTGCTCCTGGACTTCGACTACGACCACGCCGGCGAGCTGCAGTACGTCGTCGACAAGAACTGGATCGACGTCATCAACAGCCGCTACATCATGGGCCTCGACGGGATCTCGCTGCCGCTGCTGGCCCTGACCCTGCTGGTCGTGCCGCTCTGCATCATCTACTCGTGGAACCACCTGCCCGACCCGGGCAAGCCGAAGGCCTTCTTCACCCTCCTGCTCATCCTGGAGACGGGCATGGTCGGGACCTTCCTGGCCCAGGACCTGATCCTCTTCTTCGTGTTCTTCGAGGTCGTCCTGCTCCCGATGTACTTCATGATCGGGGTCTGGGGCGGGCCCAACCGCCAGTACGCGGCGATCAAGTTCTTCCTGTTCACCCTGTTCGGCTCAGCCCTGATGCTGGTCAGCTTCCTGGCCCTCTACTTCCTGGGCGACGCCACCTTCGACATCCGCCTCCTGCCCGAGGCGGCGGCGGGGATCGCCTCGACGACCCAGCTCTGGATCTTCGGTGGCATGTTCCTGGGCTTCGGGATCAAGGTCCCGATGTTCCCGTTCCACACGTGGCTGCCCGACGCCCACACCGAGGCCCCGACCGTCGGCTCGGTCATCCTGGCCGCCGTCCTGCTGAAGCTCGGGGCCTACGGCTTCATCCGCATCGCCGTCCCGATCCTGCCCGAGGCGGCCAAGGACTGGGCCCCCTACATCGGGCTCCTGGCCGTCATCGGCATCATCTACGGCGCGCTCGGGTGCCTGGCCCAGACCGACATGAAACGGCTCATCGCCTTCTCGTCGGTGGCCCACATGGGCTTCGTGATGCTCGGCATCGCCACCCTCACGCCCATCGGCTTCAACGCCGCCATCTTCGGCATGGTGGCCCACGGCCTCATCACCGGGATGCTCTTCTTCTGCGCCGGTTCGGTGAAGGACCGCTATCACACGCTGGAGATCAGCCGCCTCGGCGGTCTGCTGACTCAGGTGCCCAAGCTGGGCTGGATCCTCGGCTTCTGCGCCATGGCCAGCCTCGGCCTGCCCGGCCTGGCCGGGTTCTGGGGCGAGTTCCCGGCGATCCTGTCGGCCTACAGCCCGGCGCCGGGCCTGCCGGTGGAGACCTTCCGGACCTACATGGTCATCGCCGCGGTCGGCACCGTCCTGGCCGCGGGCTACCTGCTGTGGCTCTACCAGCGGACCACCTTCGGGGTCCCCAAGGAGGAGTTCGCCGACGAGGAGATCGCCCAGCTCTCGGTCTTCGAATGGGTGGCCTGGATCCCCATGCTGGTGCCGATCCTCGTCCTGGGCATCTACCCCAACCTGATCTTCAGCGTCACCGATCCCGCCGTGGAGAAGGTGCTCCATTCCCTGGTCGGCGGCGGCTGACGTGATCGCCCTGCTCGCCCAGGCCGGGGGGTTCACCGCCCCGACGATCGACTACCACGCCTTCGCGCCCGAGATCGTGCTCACCGGCGTCCTGGTCCTCGTGCTCCTGGCCGACCTCGTGTTCGAGCGGGACAAGTGGCTGATCCCGTCGCTGACGGGCATCGGCGTGCTGGCGGCGCTGGTCCCCGTCCTCACCCTCGCCCTCGACGGCACCGACCGGGTGATGTTCGACGGGGCCTACGTCGTCGACGACTTCGCCCTGGTCATGAAGGCCCTGTTCCTCATCGCGGGCTACGTGGTCATCCTGCTGTCGACCAACTACATCGCCGAGGGCGACTACCACGAGGGGGAGTACTACTTCCTGCTCCTCAGCTCGTTGCTGGGCATGTCGGTCATGGCCTCGGCCCGGGACCTGATCTCCATCTTCGTGGCCCTGGAGCTGCTCTCGATCCCCGCCTACATGCTCGCCGCCTGGCGCAAGCGGGACCTCAAGGGCAACGAGGCGGGCCTGAAGTACTACCTGATGGGCGTCTTCGCCTCGGCGGTGCTCCTCTACGGCATGTCCCTGCTCTACGGGGTCACCGGTTCGACCCTGCTCACCGAGATCGGGGCCCAGATCGGGGCCAAGCCGTCCAGCGTGCCGTTCATCACGCTGGGGATCCTGTTCATCATCGTGGGCTTCGGGTTCAAGGTCTCCGCCGTCCCGTTCCACACGTGGGCCCCCGACACCTACGAGGGGGCCCCGACGCCCATTGCCTCGTTCCTCGCCGTGGCGTCCAAGGCGGCGGGTTTCGTGGCCCTGCTGTCCCTGGTCTTCCTGGCCTTCCCCGGCCGGAGCGACGTCGTCGAGCCGCTCATGTGGATCCTGGCCGCGGTGACCATGACCGTCGGCAACCTGATCGCCCTGCGCCAGACCAACATCGTGCGCCTCCTGGCGTACTCCTCGGTGGCCCAGGCCGGCTTCATGCTCGCCCCGCTGGCCGTCGTCGGGGACGCCGGCCAGGAGGCCCTGACTGCGGTCGTCGTCTATCTGCTCATCTACACGGCCATGAACCTCGGCGCCTTCGCCGTGGTGATCGCGGTGGCCCGACGCACCGGATCGGGCGAGATCGACTCGTACCGGGGCCTGTTCCAGTACTCGCCCGCCCTCGCGGTGCTGATGTCGGTGTTCCTCTTCGCCCTGGCCGGCATCCCGCCGCTCGCCGGTTGGGTGGCGAAGTTCGTCGTCTTCCGAGCCCTGCTCTCGGCGGAGACCGTGTCCGGTGCCGTGCTGGCCGTGGTGGTCGCCGTGAACTCGGTGATCGCGCTCTTCTACTACGCCAACGTGGCCCGCCTGATGTGGTTCCAGGACGCGCCCGAGGGCGAGACCACGTCCATCCGGGTGCCGTTCTCGCTCAGCGCCGCCCTCGGCATCGCCGTCATCGGCACGCTGGTCTTCGGCATCTTCCCCGGCCTGGTCACCCACTTCGGCGACGTGGCCAACCTCGCCGCCAGCGCGATCCCCTGATCGCGCCTCCGTTCTCGGAGGTCATGGAGGCCGCGCTCTACGGGCCGGAGGGGTTCTACGAGCGGCAAGGGGGAGGCGCCGGGCGGCGCGGCGACTTCCTCACCGCCCCAGAGGTCGGGCCCCTCTTCGGGGCCGTGCTCGTCCGCGCGCTGGACGCCTGGTGGGATGCGCAGGGTCGACCCGACGCCTTCACCGTGTACGACGCCGGGGCCGGGGCGGGCACGCTGGGTCGCAGCTTGGCGCTGGCCGGCAGCCCCCACCGCTACGTGGCCGTCGACCGTTCGAGGGCCCAGCGGGCCCGGCACCAGGGCCTCGAGTCTGCGCCCGATCTGCCCGACGGCCCGCTCGTCGGCGTGGTCGTCGCCAACGAGCTGCTGGACAACCTGCCGTTCGACCTGACGGTCGGGGGCCAGCCCTTCGATCCCGGACAGGACTGGCCGGAGACGGGCCTCGCCCCGCGGCAGGATCAGGCTCGCCAATGGGTGGAGGGCGTCCTGGCCCGGCTGCGCGGCCGCCTGGTCGTCGTCGACTACGTCTCGACGACGGCCGCCATGGCCACCCGCCCCTGGCCCGAGTGGTTGCGCACCTATCGGGGTCATGACCGGGGCGGGCACCCGATGGACCACTTAGGCGGCCAGGACATCACCGCCGAGGTGGCCGTCGACCAGCTCCCGGCGCCCGACGAGGACCACAGCCAGGCCGACTGGCTCCGGTCGTGGGGCATCGACCGCCTGGTGGAGGAGGGTCGCCGGATCTGGCAGGAGCGGGCCCACCTCGGCGACCTGGACGCCATCCGGGCCCGCAGTCGGGTCAACGAGGCCGGGGCCCTGCTGGACCCCGCCGGCATGGGCTCGTTCCGGGTCCTCGAGTGGTCTGTGGTCGACGAGCCCGGAGAGGGGAATCCCGGAGGTGCGGTCTGACATGTGCCACACTCGGCGCCGGAACGAGGGGGATTCTCCATGATTCGTGCACTCATCGTCGGGCTGGTCGTGTTCCTGATCGCCACCTTCCCGGCCACCTGGTTGCTGATGCTGTTCCTGGGCAACCTGGGCCTCGGGCTGTCCTACTGGGGCGCGCTGCCCCTCGGGATCCTGGTCTCCGCCCTCATCGGCGGAAGCAGCGCGAACACCTACGCCTGACCGCCGAACGCGGGTGACCCACGCCGGGTGGGAACGAGGACCGCGTTGACCGGGTAGGAGGCTGGGATGACCGAGGCCCCAGCACCACGCATCCTCTCGCCGACCGTCCTGGAGAGCGTGACTGAGCTCGACGGCGCGGTCGACGCGCTGCGCGCCCTGGTGGACGACGCCCTCCCACCGGGCGACGTGCGCGACGCCCTCCAGGGCGAGTGGCTCGGCCACCCCGTCCACCCTGTGCTCACCGACTTGGCCATCGGGTTCTGGACGAGCGCCTTCGTGCTCGACCTGGTCCCGGCGAAGCGCCTGCGAGCCGCGTCCGACGTCTTCGTCGCCCTCGGCTTGGCGGCGGCCCTGCCGACGGTCGTCACCGGCCTGGCCGACTGGAGCCGGCTGCCCCGGGAACGGCAGCGCGTGGGCGTCGTGCACGCCGGGAGCAACGCCGTTGCCTCCGGCTTCTACGCCTGGTCGTTGGCGGCCCGGGTCCGGGGCCGGCGGGCCCGAGGCATCACCCTCGGGATGCTGGGCGCGGGGGCCGCCACCGTCGGTGGCTACCTCGGTGGCCATCTGGCCTTCCCGCCGTCTGACGTCGTCCCGGCTCGGAGCGACGACGATCGGACCGGCGCGTAAGGTCGAACCATGGCCGCTGAACCCACCATCGAGGACTACCTCCGGGAGGAGCGCACCTTTCCGCCGCCCGCCTCGTTCACCGCCGACGCGCTGGTGACCGACCGCTCGCTCTACGACGAGGCCGATGCCGACTACGAGGCCTTCTGGGCCCGGCAGGCCCGGGAGCTGCTGACCTGGTCGAAGGACTTCACGACGGTCCTGGAATGGGACCTGCCCTTCGCCCGGTGGTTCGGGGACGGCGAGCTGAACGTCGCGTACAACTGCCTCGACCGCCACGTGGAGGCCGGCAAGGGCGACAAGGTCGCCTTCCACTGGGAGGGCGAGCCGGGTGACACCCGCACGGTCACCTACGCCGACCTGCTCGACGAGGTCTGCCGGTTCACCAACGTGCTCAAGGGGCTGGGCGTCGTGAAGGGCGACCGGGTCGCCATCTACATGCCGATGATCCCCGAGCTGCCGGTGGCCATGCTCTCCTGTGCCCGCCTCGGCGCCGCCCACTCGGTGGTCTTCGGCGGGTTCTCGCCCGACTCGCTCATCGACCGCATCAACGACGCCGAGGCGAAGGTCGTGGTCACCGCCGACGGGGGTTGGCGGCGGGGGAGCGCGTCCGGGCTGAAGGTCAACGTCGACGCCGCCCTGGACGCCACGCCGTCGATCACCGACGTGGTCGTGGTCCGGCGCACGGGCCAGGAGATCGACCTGGTCGAGGGCCGGGACCACTGGTACCACGACCTCATGGCCGACGCGAGTGCCGACTGCCCGGCCGAGCCCATGGAGGCCGAACAGCTCCTGTACCTGCTGTACACGTCGGGGACCACGGCCAAGCCCAAGGGGATCATGCACACCACCGGGGGCTACCTGACCCAGGCGGCCTTCTCCCACAAGGTGGTCTTCGACCTCCATCCGGAGACCGACGTCTACTGGTGCGCGGCGGACATCGGCTGGGTCACCGGCCACAGCTACATCGTCTACGGGCCGCTGACCAACGGGGCCACGTCGGTCATGTACGAGGGCACGCCGGACCACCCGCACAAGGCCCGGCTGTGGGAGATCGTCGAGAAGTACGGCGTGACCCAGCTCTACACGGCCCCCACCGCCATCCGGACGTTCATGAAGTGGGGACCCGACGAGCCCGCCAGCAAGGACCTCTCCTCGCTCCGCCTGCTGGGCACCGTGGGCGAGCCCATCAACCCCGAGGCCTGGATGTGGTACCACCAGCACATCGGTGGCGAGCGCTGCCCGATCGTGGACACGTGGTGGCAGACCGAGACCGGCGGGCACATGATCACCCCCCTGCCGGGCGTCACGACGACCAAGCCGGGCTCGGCCACCTTCCCCCTGCCCGGGATCGGGGCCGAGCTGGTCGACGAGGCCGGAAAACCGGTGGCCCAGGGCGGGGGATACCTCACCCTGACCCGCCCGTGGCCCGCCATGCTGCGAGGCATCTGGGGTGATCCCGAGCGCTACCGGGAGACCTACTGGAGCCGCTTCGAGGGCCGGTACTTCGCCGGCGACGGGGCCAAGATCGACGAGGACGGCTACCTCTGGCTGCTCGGTCGGGTGGACGACGTCATGAACGTGTCCGGCCACCGGATCTCGACCACCGAGGTGGAGTCGGCCCTGGTGTCGCACCCGGCGGTGGCCGAGGCCGCCGTCGTCGGGGCGGCCGACGACACCACCGGCCAGGCGATCATCGCCTACGTGATCCTGCGGGGCGGGAACGAGCCGACGCCGGAGCTGGGCGAGGAGCTGCGCCAGCACGTGGCCAAGAAGATCGGCCCCACCGCCCGGCCCAAGACCGCCATCCTCGTCCCCGACCTGCCCAAGACCCGCAGCGGCAAGATCATGCGCCGCCTGCTGAAGGACGTGGCCGAGGGCCGTGACCTCGGCGACACCACCACCCTGGCCGACCCCGCCGTCTTCGACGAGATCCGGGCGAAGGCCGACGAGGCCCCCCCGGAGGATTGAGGAACAGCCCTAGCCTCCCGGAGGTGGAGGTCCCGGAGAACTACTGGTGGCGGGACGGGCCGGTGGCGCCGGGGCCCGCCGTGGTGTTCGACATGGACGGGGTCCTCTCCGACGCCTCGACCCGTCAGCACTACCTCGAGTTCCCCCGGCGGGACTGGGAGGCCTTCTTCGCCGCCTGCGGCGAGGACGAGCTCGTGGACGAGGTGGCCCGCCTGCTGGAGTGCCTCGACGACGGCCTGCGCATCGTCCTGCTGACGGCCCGCCCGATGCGGGTCCAACGCCAGACCCTGGGATGGCTGGAGCGCTACAAGCTGCGCTGGGACCTGCTCATCATGCGGGAGTTCGGCGACTACCAGGCCTCACGGGCCTTCAAGCAGCGCACGGTCGGCGAGCTCCGCGGCTACGGCTTCGACCTCCGCCTGGCCTTCGAGGACGACCGCCGCAACGTGGACATGTTCCACCGCGAGGGCGTGCCCTGCGTCTACATACACAGCGGCTACTACGACTGAGCGCGGGAACGCGCGGCGCCGCTCGCACGTTGTCCCCCGTGCCATGAAGAACACACTGAAGACCTTCACCCTGCTCGCCGCCCTCGGCGGCCTCTTCCTGTTCATCGGCTCGTTCTGGGGCCAGGGGGGCCTGATCATCGGCCTCGTCCTGGGCCTCGTGGTCGTCGGCGGCTCGTACTGGTTCTCCGACACCATCGCCATCAAGGCCGCCCGGGCGCAGCCCGTGTCCGAGGCCGAGATGCCCGAGCTGTACCGCATCGTGCGGGAGCTCACCACGCTCGCCGACCTGCCGATGCCGAAGCTGTACGTCACCCCGGAGCGCCAGCCCAACGCCTTCGCCACCGGGCGCAACCCGGACCACGCCGCCGTGGCGGTGACCGCCGGCATCCTCGAGGCCCTCTCCTGGGACGAGCTCCGCGGCGTCCTGGCCCACGAGATCAGCCACATCGGCAACCGCGACATCTTGATCGGGTCCGTGGCCGCCGCGGTGGCCCTGGCCATCACCTTCGTGGCCCGCATGGCCATGTGGGCCTCGATCTTCGGTGGCGGCGATCGGGACCGCAACGTCTTCGGGGAGCTGGCCCTGATCATCCTGGCGCCCCTGGCGGCCCTGCTGCTGCAGACGGCCCTCTCCCGCAGCCGGGAGTTCGAAGCGGACCGCACCGGCGCCGAGTTGATCGGCACCGGGGCGCCGCTGGCCTCCGCCCTCCAGAAGCTGGACGCCTACGCCCAGCGCATCCCCGCCGACATCCGGCCCGAGCAGGCGGCGGCGTACATCGTCAACCCGCTGCGGGGCCGGCGGGTGAGCTTTGCCAACGCCTTCGCCAGCCACCCGCCCATGGAGGAGCGGATCGCCCGCCTCCGCCAGCCGGTGGACGCCCGCTAGTCCCGGAAGTTCTGGAACTGGAGGGGGATGCCGAAGTCCTCCTCCTTCAGGGCCGCCATCGCCTCCTGGAGGGCATCCCGCTTCTTGTGAGAGACCCGGACCTGCTCGCCCTGGGTCTGACTGGTCAGGCCCTTGATGCCGAGGGCCTTCAGGAACTTGTTGATGTCCCGGGACTTGTCGGAGTTGATGCCCGCGCTCAGCGTCGCCACCTGGCGCACGGTGCTGCCGCTGGCCACCTCGACGGTTCCGAACTCGATGGCCTTGAGGGAGATCTTGCGCTTGACCAGCTTCTCCTCGAGGACCTGGCGCAGGGCGGTGAGCCGGTCCTCGGTGATCGAGGCCATGGTGATGATCCCGTCGCCCAGCTCGACCCGGGAGTTGGTGTCCTTGAAGTCGAACCGGGTGGTCACTTCGCGGGACGCCTGGTCCACGGCGTTGCGGACCTCCTGGAGGTCGACCTCGGACACGACATCGAACGTCGGCATGGCCGCGAACCTACCCGCACGGCGATGCGAGGCCGGTAGCCTCGTGCGCTCCTGGGTCGGTGCCCGAGTGGCCAAAGGGAACGGGCTGTAAACCCGTCGGCATTGCCTACGGAGGTTCAAATCCTCCCCGGCCCACACGATTGACCATGACCACTGACTCGCATCGCCTCGGCGTCCCCGAGGGTGACTCCGAGCTGCGCAACCTGTGGCGGCTCCTGGTGTCCCATCTCGGGCGCTACCGCGGGATCCTGGTGGCGGTCGCCGTACTGCAGTTGCTCCAGTCGATCGCGCTGCTCTACCTGCCGACCCTGAACGCCGACCTCATCGACAACGGCGTCGCCGCCAACGACACCGCGTACATCCGGGAGATCGGCGCCGTGATGCTCGTCGTCACCCTCGTCCAGGTCACCCTGGCCATCGCGGCCGTCTACTTCGGCGCCCGGGCCGCCATGGGCTTCGGCCGTGACGTCCGCCGGAGCCTGTTCCACCAGGTCACGGGGTTCTCCAGCCGCGAAGTCGCCCACTTCGGCTCACCGTCACTGATCACCCGGATCACCAACGACGTCCAGCAGGTCCAGATGCTGGTCCTGATGACCTGCACCTTGCTGCTGGCCGCGCCGTTCACCATCCTCGGGGGCGTGATCCTCGCCCTCCGCGAGGACGTGGGCCTCTCGGCGCTGCTGCTGGTCAGCATCCCCGTGCTCGTCATCGCCGTCGGCCTCGTCGTGGCCCGGATGGTGCCGCAGTTCCGGGACATGCAGGACCGCCTCGACGTCGTGAACCGGGTGCTGCGCGAGCAGATCATGGGGATCCGGGTCGTTCGGGCCTTCGTCCGGGAGCCCGACGAGGTGGCGCGGTTCGGCCGAGCGAACGACGACCTCACCGAGACCTCGCTCCACGCGGGGCGGCTGATGGCCTTCTTCTTCCCGATCGTGCTCCTGGTCCTGAACGGGTCGAGCGTGGCCGCCCTGTGGATCGGCGCGAACCGGATCGCCGCCGGTGACCTGCAGGTCGGCCAGCTGGTCGCCTTCCTCACCTACCTCGTCCAGATCCTGATGTCGGTGATGATGGCCACGTTCATGATGGTCATGATCCCGCGGGCCGGGGTCAGCGCGAAGCGGATCATCGAGGTGCTGCGCACCCCGTCGACGGTCACATCGGTGGCCTCGCCGGTGCGCGAGCTCCACGGGCCGGTGAGCCTGGAGCTGCGGAACGCCGGATTCCGGTACCCCGGGGCGGAGGCCCCGGTCCTGGAGGACATCTCGTTCACCGCGTCGGCCGGCCAGACCACGGCGATCATCGGGAGCACGGGGGCGGGCAAGACCACGCTGGTCAGCCTGGTGCCGCGGCTGTTCGACGTCACCGCCGGCGCCGTGCTCGTCGACGGCGTCGACATCCGCGAGCTCGACCTCGAGCTCCTCTGGAGCCGGATCGGCCTGATCCCCCAGAAGCCCTATCTGTTCTCCGGGACGGTGGCCAGCAACCTGCGCCACGCCGATCCCGAGGCGACCGACGAGGACCTCTGGTCCGCCCTCGAGGTGGCCCAGGCCAGGGACTTCGTCGCCTCGATGCCGGGCGGTCTCGACGCCCGGATCGCCCAGGGCGGCGCCAACGTGTCGGGCGGGCAGCGTCAGCGCCTGGCCATCGCCCGGGCCCTCGTGCGGGGCCCCCAGATCTACCTCTTCGACGATTCGTTCTCGGCCCTCGACCTCACCACTGACGCCCGGGTCCGGGCCGCCCTCCGGCCCCACACCGCCGACGCCACGGTGGTGATCGTGGGCCAACGGGTCTCCTCGATCCGTGACGCCGACCAGATCCTCGTCCTCGAAGACGGTGCCCAGGTGGGCCTCGGGACCCACGAGGAGCTCCTGGCCGAGTGCCCCACCTATCTCGAGATCGTCGAGTCCCAGCACGAGGAAGGGGCGGCGTGACCGACGACGAGATCGATCCCCGGAAGGTGGCGGCCGAGGCCCGGGCCGCGCAGAGCTCGGGTCCGGGGCGCATGGCCGCGGCCGGCATGCCGGTCGACAAGCCAGAGGACCTCGCCGGGGCGACCCGACGGCTGGCCGAGAGCCTCCGGCCCGACAAGGCCGCCGGGATGCTGGTCATCGTCCTCGGGGTCTCCAGCGTCACCCTGTCCGTGATCGGCCCGAAGATCCTCGGCGGGGCCACCGACATCATCGTGGACGGGGTCACCGGCCAGACCGACGGCATCGACTTCCCGGCCTTGCACCGTGTCCTGCTCGGGGTCCTGGTCCTCTACGTGTGCTCGTCGGTCCTGGCCTACGCCCAGGCCTACCTGCTGGCGGGCGTGGTCCAACGGTCGATGCAGGGGCTGCGGGCCGACGTCGAGGCGAAGCTGAACCGCCTTCCCCTCGTCTACATCGACGGCCAGCCCCGCGGCGACCTCCTCAGCCGGGTCACCAACGACATCGACAACGTCGCCCAGAGCATGCAGCAGAGCCTCAGCCAGATGCTGACGGCCGTGCTCACCATGGTCGGGGTGCTGGTGGTGATGCTGACCATCTCGCCCCTGCTCGCCCTCGTGGCCCTGGTCACCGTGCCGATCGCCCTGTGGACCGTCCGCTTCATCACCAACCGCTCCAAGTCCCGGTTCATGGCCCAGTGGGCCCGCACCGGGTCGTTGAACGCCCAGGTCGAGGAGGCCTTCACCGGGCACGCGCTGGTCAAGGTGTTCGGGCGCCAGCAGGACATCGAGGACCGGTTCAACGAGACGAACGAGGAGCTCTTCGAGGCCGGCTTCGGCGCCCAGTTCATCGCTGGCGCGATCCAGCCGGTGATGATGTTCCTGAGCAACCTGAACTTCGTGATCATCGCGGTCGTCGGCGGCCTGCGGGTGGCCTCGGGCGCGCTGAGCATCGGCGACGTCCAGGCCTTCATCCAGTACTCGCGGCAGTTCAGCCAACCGCTGACCCAGATCGCCTCGATGATGAACGTCCTCCAGTCCGGCGTGGCCTCCGCCGAGCGGGTGTTCGCCCTGCTCGACGCCGGCGAGGAGGTCGCCGACTCCGGTGTGGACCTGGGGTCGCCGCCGGGGGCCCCGGGGCGGGTCGAGTTCGACCACGTGACCTTCTCCTACGACCCGGACAAGCCGCTCATCACCGATCTCTCGCTGGTGGCCGAGCCCGGCCAGACCGTGGCCATCGTGGGACCGACCGGGGCGGGCAAGACGACCCTGGTCAACCTGCTCATGCGCTTCTACGAGCTCGACGGTGGTCGGATCACCCTCGACGGGACCGACATCGCCACCATCAGTCGGCGCAGCCTGCGGGCCGACATCGCCATGGTGCTGCAGGACACCTGGCTGTTCGGCGGCACCATCCGGGACAACATCGCCTACGGCAACCTCGAGGCCACCGAGGAGCAGATCCGCGAGGCGGCCCGGGCGACCTACGTCGACCGCTTCGTCCACTCGCTGCCCGAGGGCTACGACACGGTGATCGACGACGACGCCGGCAACCTCAGCACCGGCGAGAAGCAGCTGCTCACGATCGCCAGGGCCTTCCTGGCCGAGCCGACCATCCTCGTGCTCGACGAGGCCACCAGCTCGGTCGACACCCGGACCGAGGTCCTGGTCCAGCACGCCATGGCGGCATTGCGCTCCCAGCGCACGAGCTTCGTGATCGCCCACCGGCTCTCGACCATCCGCGACGCCGACACCATCCTGGTCATGGACGCCGGCCAGATCGTGGAGCAGGGCTCCCATCGCGAGCTCCTGGCCCGCCAGGGTGCCTACTTCACGCTGTACCACGCCCAGTTCGCCGGCGCGCTGGTCGACGACGAGGACCTCGAGGTCAGCGGTTCGGCAGGACCTGGTTGAGCTCGGCCCCGACGAGCACGGTCATGGCCGTCAGCTGGAGCCACAGGAGCAGGATGATCACCGCGGCGAGCGAGCCGTAGGTCTCGTTGTAGCTCCCGAAGGTGCTCGTGTAGATCGAGAAGAGCAGGGACACCACCACGCACAGGACGGCGGCGGTGACCGCACCCGGCGTGAGCAGGCGCTGGGCGGGACGGGTGGCGGGCCCGAGTCGGTACAGCACGCCGATGGCCAGCACCAAGCCCCCGCCGAGAAGAAGCCACCGCAGGACCCACACGACCGGGTTGTCGGCGGGCACGAGGGCGATGACGGCCACGAAGGCGGCGACGAAGGCAACGGCGCCCAACGTGAGGGCGAGGGCCCGGCCCCGCTCGGCCACCGCCCCCCGATCCCCGGCCTGGTCGCCGTACACGACGCCGATGGCCGTGGTGAGCGTGCGCATCCCGGCCGACGCCGCCCACAGGGCCACGGCCAGGCCGATGATCAGGCCCGTGCCGAGGCCGGCCGCCGGGGCGTCGACCACCGCCTGGAGCTGGGTGACGATCAGGCGCTGGGCCTCGACGGGCAGGGCCTGGGTGCTCTCGGTGACCTGGCGCTCGATGTCGGCCGGGTCGGCCACGAGGCCGTAGAGCGAGACCAGGGCGACCAGCGCCGGCACCAGGGCCAGCATCGCCCAGAAGGCCACGGCCGAGGCCAGCAGCGAGACGTTGTCGGCCTTCATCCGGGCCAACACGGCCTTGGCCTGATCGCCGAGGCCGGCCACCGTCACCGGGAGGCGGCCCGGAGGTCGAGCAGGGTCCGGCGCAGGAGGCGGGACAGGTACGACTGGCTGACCCCGATGCGCTCGGCGATCTCCTCCTGGCTGAGGTTGTCGTAGAAGCGCAGCTCCAGGATCGTGCGCTCCCGCTCGGGCAGCGTGGCCAGCAGGTCCTCCACGATCATGCGCCCCTCGGCCCGACCGAAGCCGACGTCGCCCTCGCCCAGCTTGTCCGACGCCGTGCGCTCGCCGTCCCCGAGAGGGGCGTCGAGGCTGTCGGCGCGGTGGGCGGCCCCGGCCTCCAGGGCCTCCAGCACGTCCTCCTCACCGACCTCGAGGCGCTCCGCCAGCTCGTCGAGCCGGGGATGGCGGCCCAGCTCCTGGGTCAGCTCCTCGTCGACCTTGCGCAGGGTCAGGTGCAGCTCCTGCAGCGCCCGCGGCGGGCGCACGGACCACGAGCGGTCGCGGAACTGGCGCTTCAGTTCGCCGTCGATGGTCCGGCTGGCGAAGGTGGCGAAGGCCACACCCCGCGCCGGCTCGAAGCGGTCCGCCGCCTTGACCATTGCCAGCAGCGCCATCTGGCGCAGGTCGTCCCGGGCCAGGCCCCGTCCGCTGTAGCGCCGGGCGAAGTGCTCAGCCAGATCGGCGTGCTCCTCGACCAGGCGGTTGCGGGCTGCGTTGTCGTCGGCTGCCGGGCTCACGCCGGGTCCGACGCGCCCTTGCGCACGATGAAGGTCCAGTCGTCGTCCTGGGCCTCGAGGGAGTGGGCGTCGGTGGTCACCGCCAACAGCTCACGGGCGATGGGATCCAACTCGGGCGGCGCCCCGGACATCCCGGCGCGGCGACCCTCGATCACCACGCGGTCCCCGTCGACCCGGTAGTGCAGCTCGATCCGGGGTCCATCGCCGTCGCCCGAGCGCTCGTCGTGGAGGAGGGCGCTACAGAGCTCGGTGACCGCGACCCGCAGGTCCTCCGTGTCATCGAGGCCGAAGCCGAGATCGGCCGCGAAGCTGGACGCGGTCAGGCGGGCGATCCGCAGGTGCGAGCTGCGGGGGGGCAGGGAGAGGACGACGTCGCCGCCGAGATCGGTCATGGGTGCAGTCTCCCTCGATAGGGGGGGTGGGGGGCGCCCGGGACTTGCCCGGGGCGGTCAGGGGTAGGGATCGGGCCGATCGTCATGGTCACCCTTCGCCCCCACCGCCAGCTGACCCTCGAGGTCGCCGCCGACTTCGGAGGTCTGGGCGCGCTCCGGGACCAGCTCGGGCGTTGGCTGCAGGAGACCGAGGTCACCCCGACGGCATCCGCCGACCTGCTCCTGGTGGCCACCGAGCTGTGCACGAACGCCATCGAGGCCACCCCGCCGGATGTCCCCGTGGAGGTCCGGGTCAGCAACGACGGCACCGCCCTGCGCCTGACCGTGGCCAACCACCGACCGGTGGACTCGGTCGAGGTCGAGCCCGACGTGCTGCAGCCGGGGTCACTGCAGGAACGGGGCCGTGGCCTGGCCATCGTGCGTTCGCTGGTGGACACGTTCGTGATGACCTCCGACGACGACCGCACCGTGGTCCGGGCCATGCGCCTGCTCTGAGGGGCTGCGCTCAGGACGACGTCGATTCGACGGTCACGTGCTCGTCCAAGCCGGTGACCTCGAGCAGGCGCCGCAACGTGGGTGACACGTGGGCCAGGACCAGCACGGTCGGGCCGCTGCCCAGCCGGCGGTGGGCGTCGACCAGCACCCGGAGGCCGGATGAGTCGATGAAGTCGAGACGGCGGCCGTCGATGCGCACGACCGTGGCGCCCGCGTCGATGACCGCGTCCAAGGCGTCGGCCAGGAGGGGGGCGGTGTGGGGGTCGACCTCGCCGATGAGGGTGATCGTGGGCGGGTCGCCCTCGGCCGTCTCGACCATGAGCCGGTCCTCGCCGTCGTGCACGTCGGCGAGATTACCGCTCACCGGGCGGCCTGCCCTGTGGTCTGGACGGCGTCGAAGCGCGCCGCCGCGCTCTGCCAGTCCGCCACTTCCCAGAAGGCGTCGACCCAGGCCGCCTTGTCGTTGAGGTATTGGAGGTAGAAGGCGTGCTCCCAGGCGTCGATGACCAGGATGGGGTCCGATCCCTGGCCGATGTTGCTCTGGTGGTCATACACCTGCTCGACGATGAGGCGGCCGGCCAGCGGCTCCCAGGCGAGGGCTCCCCAGCCCGACCCCTGGACGCTCTTGGTGGCCTCGGAGAGCTGGGCCGTGAGGTCGTCGACGCTGCCGAAGGCGTCGTCGATGGCCGCGGCCAGCTCGCCGTCGGGGGCACCCCCGCCGTCGGGGCTCATGCAGGTCCAGAAGACGGTGTGCAGGACATGGCCCGAGAGGTTGAAGGCGAGGTCCTTGCTCAGCTTGGTGATGAGGGCGAAGTCGCCGCTGCTGCGGGCCTCGGCCAGCTGGTCGAGGGCCTTGTTGGACTGGTCCACGTAGGCCGCGTGGTGCTTGCCGTGGTGGAGCTCCATGATCCGGGCGTCGATGTGGGGCTCGAGGGCGGCGTGGTCGTACGGCAGGTCGGGGAGGGTGTACGTGCTCATGGGGCACACGTCTACCCCGATCGGGGAGAAATCAGACGGCCCCGCCGTCCCCGAGAAGGCGTTGCATCACCACGACGTCCAGCCAGCGCCCCCTCTTGCGCCCGACCTCCCGTTCGGTGCCCACCACGTCGAATCCGGCCTTCTGGTGGAGCGCGATCGAGGCGTCGTGGCCGCCGACGATGCGGGCGATGACGGTGTGGAAGCCGTGGGCGGTGGCCGTGGCCACCAGCTCCTCGAGCAGCGCCCCGCCGACCCCGCCGCCGCGGCGGTCACGCCCGACGTAGACCGAGTCCTCCACGGTCGTGCTGTAGGCCGGTCGCTCCCGGAACGGGGACAGCGAGGCGAAGCCCAGCACCGTCCCGTCCTCGTCTTCGGCCACCAGCACGGCGTAGGCGCCGGAACGCTCGACCAGCCACGCGACCTGCTCCTGGGCCGTGCGGGGCACCAGGTCGAAGGTCACGGTGGAGCCGGTGACCTCGGCGTTGTAGATGGCCCGTATCGCCTCGGCGTCATCCACCGTGGCCCGTCTGATCTTCATGGCGGGGGCAGTCTGCCCCGTCAGCGCAGGTCGACCTCGACGACGTCGGGCTCCGGGGTGACCGACAGGCCGGCCGCCGGCTCGATGAGGGCCAGGTGGCCGGCGATGGCCTCCAGTCGGGCCCAGGAGATGACGTCCTCGTCGTTGGTCAGGAAGAGGACCTGCTGACTCACGGTGGCCTTGCTCAGGAGCTCGAGCAGCGGGGGCTTCAGGGCGGCATCGATGCCCGTGAGGGTGTCGTCGAGGATGAGCGGCAGGGTCTGGTGGCGGGCCCCGACGCCTCGGACCGCGGCCAGCCGCGTGTTCAGGGCCTGGGCATAGCGGGCGATCAGGTCGCCCCCGCCGGTCATGCCGATGGCGCTGGAGGAGGTCACGTCCTGGCGCAGGCGGGCGGCGGCCACGATCTCGTCCTTGTGCTCCATGGCCCAGTCGGTCGAGATGCCGTTCCCGACCAGCTGCTCCCACTCGCCCCGCGCGGACCGGTGGACCTCGGAGGCCTCCAGCAGGACGCGGCGGGCCTTGTCGTTGGCCAGCAGGGAATTGACCCGGTCGAGGTGGAACCCGAGGTACGACGGCATCCCGGCCGCCTCGAGGGCATCGGCCTCTGCCGCGTGGGCCATGCGCACCCGACCCCAGAAGATGATCGAGGTCACGGCGGCGACGGCGGCGAAGAGCACGAACGGCATGGCCATGCTGCGGCCCTCGAGCATCGCCAAGGGCACGGCGCCGATGGCGCTGAAGGTGGCGACGTAGAAGGCCAGCTTCCGGACGCGCTCGTGGTCGTCCTGAGCCGACAACAGGGCGGCGTGGCGGTCCTCGATCGCTTCGGCCGCGTCGGCGTCCTCGGGCTCGCTCCCCGCGATCACCGCCGCCGTGCGCAGGCCCCGTTGGGTGCCCTCGGTGACCTCGGCGTGGTGCCACAGCACCTGCTGGTCGATCCCCGCCAGCCGGCGGATGACCTCTTCGTGGTGGGTGCTGGTCTGCAGATCGGCCGCGGTGCAGCGCAGGAGCCGGCGCGCCGTGACCGAGTCGAGCCCGGTGCCGGCCAGCAGGTCGAGGCCGCCGTCGGGTCGTCGGAACACGTTGCTGACGTCGACGCCCCGGGAGACGTCGACGACGCGGTGCTCGGCCCGCTCGGGACGGAACACGGCGAGGGGCGTGCCGTCGTCCCAGGTCAGCTCCAGGTGGACGCCCGACCTGCGCGACCCGAGCGCGCCGACGAATTCACTGACCAGGCCTTCCCGCTCGACCCCGCCGACACCGTTGACCACCGTGAGGCGGGGGTGGAGGTCGAGGGCGACCGAGCGGCCGGCAGCTTCGAGGACGAGCCGGTCTACCCGCACCTGCCCTCCGTCGGCACCCGAGGGCGCCCTCTTGAGCGTGACGCGGTTCCCCCGGGGTGTCCGCACCAGGGGCCGGTAAGCTAGCCCGCCGGTCAACGCCCCCTTAGCTCAGTCGGTAGAGCACAGCCATGGTAAGGCTGGTGTCGCCAGTTCGATTCTGGCAGGGGGCTCCGGGGCGGCGTAGCTCAGTCGGTAAGAGCACTCGGCTCATAATCGAGGGGTCGTCAGTTCGATTCTGACCGCCGCCACCACTCGCAAGAACCAGCACAGCACAGACACCGGAGAACGTCATGGGTAAGGAAAAGTTCGAGCGGAACAAGCCGCATGTGAATGTCGGGACGATGGGTCACATCGATCACGGCAAGACGACCCTGACCGCGGCGATCACCAAGGTCTTGTCCAGCGAGTCGGATT
>DATDAH010000125.1:0-4089 GCA_036525535.1 Acidimicrobiales bacterium | reverse complement strand
GGTGCTGCACAGCGTCCGATCCCGCTTGGACCGGGTCGCCGTCGAGGATCTCGACGACGAGGTGGCGGCCGGGGCCCTCGTGGTCGACATCCGCCCCGAGGTGAACCGCGACGCCGAGGGCGAGCTGCGGGGCGCCGTCGTGATCGAGCGCATCCACTTGGAGTGGCGCCTCGACCCGACCTCGCAGGACCGCATCGCCGAAGCCGTCCCTGGTCGGCGGGTCGTGGTCGTGTGCAACGAGGGCTACGCCTCGAGCCTGGCCGCCGCCTCGCTCCGCCTGGTCGGCGTCGACCGGGCCACCGATCTGATCGGCGGCTACCGGGCCTGGCGCCGGCACACCGATCTCCATGTTCCGTCAACCGAGGAGGTACTGACATGGCAGTGACCGACGAGCTGCTCGGCCACAACGACGCCTATGCGTCCGACTTCGACAAGGGCGACCTGCCCATGCCGCCGGGCAAGAAGGTGGCCGTCCTGGCCTGCATGGACGCCCGACTGGACCCGGCCAAGGTGTTGGGCCTCGACGAGGGTGACGCTCACGTGATCCGCAACGCCGGGGGCGTCGTCAGTGAGGACTCCGTCCGCTCGCTGGTGATCAGCCAGCGGCTGTTGGGCACCGAGGAGATCGTCCTCATCCACCACACCGACTGCGGGATGCTGACCTTCGACGACAACTCGGTGAAGGACCAGATCGAGGCCGACACCGGCCTGCGCCCCAGCTTCGCCCTCGAGGCGTTCCCGGACGTCGACGCCGACGTTCGGCAGTCGATCGCCCGCATCCAGGCCAACCCGTTCATCCCGAAGAAGGACCAGATCCGCGGCTTCGTCTACGAGGTCGAGACCGGCAAGCTCCGCGAAGTCGGGTAGGAGCCGCCGAAGGGCGCCGGGTCCGCCGGCGGGGGCTCGCGGACCTGCGCCAGGGCCCACGCCAGCCCGAGGCTCACCAGCACGACCAGCGCGAGGAGGGTCGCCACCGTCTTCGTCGAGGGTGCGTTCTCCATGGCCTGCCTTTCCTGTGACCACTGTCACGATATCTGGTATTGCCTACCGTAAAACCAGGAAATAGGTTGCCACGCCATGGCCACGATCACCACGCCGGTTCCCGGACGCTTCGGACGGCCCGGCATAGCCCTCGCCCGTGGCGTACGAGTGGGCCTGGGCTGGCGGCGGCTGCTCTCGCCCATCCTCCTCGTCCTGCTGTGGCAGATCGCCTCGAACGCCGGCTGGCTGGATCCTCGGCCCTGGTCGCGATCGTGTTCGACCAGCTGTGGATCCTGGCCCCTCTCGCCTACGGCTTCGTGGCTCGGGTCCTCACCGGTCCGACCCTGAGCCCGCTCGGCCAGGCTGGTCACCCGCGTCATCACGCCCGCCCTCTCGGTACCGCCCAAGTACGTCCCCGGTCCGCCCAAGCGTTTCGCTCAAGGCATGGGTGCCGTGATCACCGTCACCGGAGCAATCCTGTGGTTCGGCTTCGGCTCGTCGGGCCTGGTCTACGTGTTGCTCGCGGCGATCGTCGTGGCCGCGACGCTGGAGTCCGTCTTCGCCATCTGCCTGGGGCCAGGTCTTCGCCGTCCTCATGCGGGTCGGCGTCATCCCCGAGCACGTGTGCCGCGCCTGCAACGCCCCCACCTGGCTGAAGGCCCCCTCGCAGTACTAGCCCGCGGGCTGGCGAGCCGATGGCACGAAGGGGGTGCTGGGCTGGTCGGTCGTCGCCGTCGGCTCGTCGGGCTTTGGATTCTCACGCTCGGTGGTGCCGGGAACTCATTGGAGGAATACCCCCCGGAATCGGGGGGCTATTTCCTCCAAAGTCTCTGCAATTCGTACATCTTGTTCGCACCGATCACTAGCGGTGGCCGGCGCGCCGCGATCGGCGACATTTTGGTGCTCTGGCTGGGATCAGACGGAGTCCGGCCGCTTCCGAGAAATGGGAGAAATTCATTGTCGCCGAGGCCGGGTTTGTGGCTCTGACTGTCACACTTCCTCAGTAATGTGAGTCGCAGATGTTCGCTCCATTCACCGCCCTGCGTCGGGACCTTCGGAAGGCCTGTCGCGACTTCGACCCGGAAGGGCTGTCCGGGCCGGAGCTGACTGCGGCGATCGACGAGTTCGTGGGCATCGAGAAGCTGGCGGCGGGCGCCCGGTTGCGAGCGGCGAAGCACATCGACCAGGCGACGGTCGGCGAGGACGGCGACGGGAGCAGGGCCCTGTGGTTGGCCAAGCGGACCGGTCAGAGCCCGAAGGACGCCGAGAAGGACCTCGAGACCTCAGAGAAGCTCGAGCAGCTGGACGCGACCGACGAAGCGCTGCGCAATGGCGAGCTCTCATCGACCCAGGCCCATGAGGTGACCTCTGGGGCAGGGGCGGACCCCGCGGCGGAGCTCGAGCTGTTGGACACGGCGAAGAACGCCTCGGTGCCGGAGCTGAGGCGGAAGGCCAAGAAGGTCCGCGCCGCAGCGACCGACGCCGAGGAGAAGGCGAAGCGGGCGCAGGAACGGCGGGACTTCAGCGCCGGGGTCGACGAGAAGGAAGGCGAGGGCTGGATCCACGGCAAGGGCCCCGCCTCGGCGATCGCGGAGATCCTGGCGCTGCTGGAGCCCTGGGTGCAGGCCGAGTTCCACCGGGCCCGCCGGGCCGGGCGCCGCGAGCGCCGCGGAGCCCTCATGTTCGACGCCCTCCTCGCCGCCTTGCGGTTCGCCGCCGCAGCCCGGAAGGGGACGATGACCGGGGCCGGCCCCGACGGTGCCGGGACGGTGCCGGGCGGTCGACCGGGGCCGGTGGGACCGCCCGTGCGGATCCTGGTCCGGGTCGACGCCGCCGCCCTCCAGCGGGGCCACACGGTGGCGGGGGAGGTCTGTGAGATCGACGGCCTCGGGCCCGTCTCCGTCGAGGCCATCCGGGCCCTTCTGCCTCAGGCCACGATCGATCTGGTCATCACCAACGGCGTGGACGTGTTCAACGTCACCCACCTCGGACGGCGGGCCACGGCCCGTCAGCAGGTCGTGCTGGACTGGATCGGCGGCCAGTGCACTCGCCAAGGGTGCGGAGCCACCCGGAACCTGCAGGTCGATCACCGCATCGACTGGGCCCACACCCACCTCACCGAGCTGCGCGGCCTCGACTGGCTCTGCATCGAGGATCACAAGCGCAAGACCCACCAGGGGTGGGCCCTGGTCGACGGCACCGGCCGCCGTCCGATGGTGCCGCCTGAGGACCCCGCCCACCCCAAGAACGCCAACGCCCCACCCGAGGCGTCCGCCGCCTGATCGCGACGAACCGAACCCACCAACCTCCGCCCCCGCGGCACCGTCGACCCTGCTCCTGGACAACCGATCCGGTCGCGCGCGGCTGCCGATGACCGCCCCGATCACGCCGTACGATCCCGGACCGTGAGCGACGATCTCCCCCAGACCATCGGTGCGGTCGTGACCCGGGCCGCCGAGCGATTCGGTGACGCCGAGGCCTTTGTGGACGGCGCCGTGTCGCTGTCGTTCGTCGAGCTGGCCGCCGAGGTCGAGCGCTCGGCCCGGGCCTTCATCGCCTCCGGCATCGAGCCCGGTGACCGGGTGGCCATCTGGGGCCCGAACTGCGTCGAGTGGGCCATCGCTGAGTTGGGACTGCACACCGCGGGCGCCGTGCTCGTCCCTCTGAACACGAGGTTCAAGGGCAAGGAGGCGGCCTACGTCATCGGCAAGGCCCGGGCCCGGCTCCTGTTCACGGTGACCGACTTCCTCGACACCGACTACGTGGCGCTGCTCGACGGCGTCGAGGGCCTGGACACGCTGGAGGAGACGATCACCTTGCGGGGGGCGTCGCCGGCCGGGACCACGCCGATGACGGAGTTCCTGGCCAGGGCCGACCAGGCCAGCGCCGATGCCGCGGCTGAGCGGGCCGCTGGTGTCGCCGGCGAGGACACCAGCGACATCCTCTTCACCTCCGGCACCACGGGCCACCCCAAGGGGGCGATGCTCCGCCACGCCGCCGGCATCCGGGCCTACGACGCGTGGTCGACGGTGGTCGGCCTGCGGGAGGGCGACCGCTACCTCATCATCAACCCCTTCTTCCACGCCTTCGGCCTGAAGGCCGGGATCC
>DATDAH010000124.1:0-4096 GCA_036525535.1 Acidimicrobiales bacterium | reverse complement strand
TTGACGACGTGGTGCTCCTCGAGGCCCTCGTCCACGACCTCGCCGACCTCCTCGGTCACGTCGTGCACGCGGGGATAGAAGGTCTGCTCCTCGATGGCCGTGTGCACCTCCAGCTCGCGGAAGATGTCCTCGGCCAGGGTGGCCGCCTCGTCGTCGCGGTCGGCGTCAACGGCGGCCTGGAACCGGGTGAAGAGGCCCCGGACCCGGTTGTGATCGGCGATGAGAAGGTCGAGTGCGTTCATGGCTCCCCTCTTACCCGAGGGCCGGTCCAGCCAGTCACGCGCCCCGCAGGGACGGGGTGGATGAGGCCAGGGGTGCCTCCGCCGGGGTACTGACCACTCCCGGTGAGGGGGAGATAGCGGCCGCCATGGATGCAGCCCGGGGAGCCGACGTCGACGCCATCGACCGGACCCTCGAGGCCGTCGCCGACGCTCGCCTCATCTATACGACCGACGACCAACCGGGCTACCGCCGTCGTCGCCGAGGCCGAGGCTTCTCCTACGAGGACCCAGCGGGGGGCACCGTCGAGCCGCCGGTCCGGGACTGGATCGAGAGCCTGGCGATCCCGCCCGCCTGGACGGACGTGTGGATCTGCAGCCGGCGCAACGGGCACCTCCTGGCCACCGGCCGCGACGCCAGGGGACGCAAGCAGTACCGCTACCACCCGCGCTGGCGAGCGGTCCGGGACGAGGACAAGTTCGGTCAACTCCTCGAGTTCGCCGGCGCCCTGCCCGACCTGCGGACGTCGGTCGAGGTCGATCTTCGTCGCCGCACGATGGACCGGGACCACGTGGTGGCCGTCGTCGTGCGCCTCCTGGACGAGACCCTGGTGCGGGTCGGCAACGCCGAGTACGCCACCGACAACGGGTCCTACGGCCTGACCACGCTGCGGGGCGATCACGCCTCCATCTCCAAACGTCGGGTGGTGTTCTGCTTCGAGGGCAAGGGCGGCCAGGAGAACGAGGTGGCCGTGAGCGACCCGGGTCTGGCCCGGGCCGTTCGCCGCTGTCACGAGTTGGGGGGCCAGGAGCTCTTCGCCTTCGAGAGCGCCGACGGCGAGGTCGTCGACCTCACCTCCACCCACGTCAACGACTACCTCCGCTCGACCACCGGTCTGGACATCTCGGCCAAGGTGTTCCGGACGTGGGGCGGGACGGTGGTCGCGGCCGACCACCTGGCTCGTGTCGGTTCGGTCGACCGGGACCTCGACGTCGAAGCCCGGGTGTTGGAGGCGATCGACACGGCCGCCGCGGCCCTGGGCAACACCCGCACCGTCTGCCGGGCCAGCTACGTCCATCCGGCGGTCATCGAGGCGTACCAGGAAGGAGCGATGGCCGATGTCTGGGACCGGGTCCGCCAGGGTGCGAACCTCACGCGGGCCGAACGGCTGGTCATCGAGCTGCTGGAACTGTCGTGAACCGGTGCCGCCGGATGATGACCGTCGCGCTGCTGACGGTCAGCCTCCTCGCCGTCGGCTGCGTGTCGCCCGTCGGCCCCGCCCGCACCGAAGAGGACTACGCGCTCAAGGCCTCGGGCACGGCCGCAGCCGTTCTCTCGGCCATGGGCACCGCCAGTCTCGTGGTCGACGGGGTGGCGGCGGCCGATCTCTTTGCGCCGTACGTAGCCGTGATGTTGAGCGAGTCCGAAGTCGCGGCGGCGGGAGCGCAGTCGACGTTCGAAGGCATCCAGCCTCCGCCTGGCCGAGCGTCGGCCGCCCTGCGGACCAGGCTGGGCGACCTCGTCGACCGGTGCGTCGACCACCTCGCCGATCTGCGGATCGCGGCCCGACGCGGCGACCTCGCCCTGGTCGCCGAGCAGGGTGCCGCGCTGGACCGCCTCACCCGCGAGCTCGAGCAGCTCGACGAAGGCCTGCCGTGAAGAAGGTCTTCGGCGTCACCCTCGGCGTCCTGACCGCCTTGGGGGGTTTCATGGACATGGGCGACATCGTGGCCAATGCGGCCACCGGTGCCCGCTTTCAGATGTCGCTGGCCTGGGCTGTGCTGGTCGGTGTCGGCGGCATCGTCGTCTACGCCGAGATGGCCGGCCGCATCGCCACGGTCTCGGACCGCCCGGTCTTCGACCTGGTTCGTGAGCGGCTGGGCTTCCGGGTCGGCCTGGCCAACCTGCTGGCGTCCCTCTTCATCACCCTGCTCACCCTCGTGGCCGAGGTCGCGGGCGTGGCCCTCGCCCTCGAGCTGGCGTCCGACGTGAACTACCTGCTCTGGGTCCCGCTGGTCGCCCTGGTGGTGTGGATCGTCATCTGGCGAGTCAAGTTCGACACCATGGAGACGGTCGTCGGCCTCACCGGCCTCAGCCTGCTGGCCATCGCCGTCGGCGTCTGGCAGGCTCAGCCCGACTGGGGCCACCTGGTCGGAACGGCCACCTCGCCGGTCGTGCCGCAGGGCGAGGGGCATGCGACGTACTTCTATTACGCCATCGCCCTCTTCGGGGCGGCGATGACCCCCTACGAGGTGTTCTTCTTCTCCTCAGGGGCGGTCGAGGAGCACTGGGGACGCAAGGATCTCTATCTCAACAAGGCCAACGTCTTCATCGGCTTCCCGCTGGGCGGGTTCCTGTCCCTGGCCCTCATGGCCTCGACCGCGATCGCGTTCGCGCCCGCGGACATCTCGGTCGACACCCTGTCTCAGGCCGCCCTCCCCACCGCCTTGGCGCTCGGGAAGGTGGGGCTGGCCCTGGTCATCGTCGGCTTCTTCGCCGCCACTTTCGGGGCGGCGCTGGAGACCTCCCTGTCGGCGGGCTACACGGTCGCCCAGTTCTTCGGCTGGCAGTGGGGAAAGCTGGTGGCGCCCCGGGAGGCGTCGCGGTTCCACCTGGTCACGCTGGGCTCGATCGTCCTGGCCACCCTCGTCGTCCTCACCGCGGTCGATCCGGTGAAGGTGACCGAGTATTCGATCGTGCTGTCGGCGGCGGCCCTGCCCCTCACCTACATCCCGATCCTCCTCGTCGCCAACGATCCCGACTACATGGGTGACCAGGTCAATTCCCACCTGTCGAACGCGATCGGATCGGTGTACATGGTCATCGTGCTGGTGGTCGCGGTGGCCACCGTCCCCCTCATGGTCGTCACCAAGGCGGGCGCGTGAACGGGCCGGGCGGTCGTCGTCTGGACGCGGGGCTCCGGTTGCTCGACCGTCAGATCATCGACCGCGATGGTCGCATGGCAGGCAAGGTCGACGACCTCGAGCTCACCCTCGACGAAGCGGGCGACGGTCCGCCCACGGTCACGGCGATCTTGACCGGCCCGGCGGCGTGGGCCCCGCGTGCGGGAGGGATCGGCCGCAGCCTCCTGTCCCTGCTCGTCGTCCTCCGGGGCCCCGACCGCTCGGCGCCGACCCGGATCCCCTTCGCCGCGGTGAAACGCCTCGATGACCACATCGAACTGGTCCTCGCCGATGACGAGCTGGACAACCACGAGGCCGAGGCCTGGGTCCGTGACCACGTCATCAGCCACATCCCCGGAGCGGGGCATGCGCCTGACTGACCTACTCGGGGCGGTGGTCGTGGAGCCCGACGGGCGGGAGATCGGCGTCGTCCACGACGTCGTGCTGGTCCAGGACGGAGTTGTCCTCGAGAACTGGGGCGCGGCCTTGCGCCTGCACTGGCTACTGGTCGGCTCGTCGGCCCGGTGGGCCCGCCTCGGCCTCGATCGGCGCAGCACCCACGGCCCGGCGCCCGTGACGTGGCTCACCCGTCGGGCGGGGCCACCCCTTCGCATCCCCTGGGCCGCGGTCGACGAGGTCGCCGACGGCCGGATCACCGTCCAGGCCGGAGCCGCCGAGCCGATCGACGTCGACTGACGCCGAGCACAGCGAAGCTCTGCTCTAGCGTCCGCGCCGTGCGCCGTCTCCTACCGGCTGTGGCCCTGGCCACCGTCCTGGTTCTGCCCGCTTGCTCCGGTGACGACGCGCCAGAGGCGGAGGGGTCCGCGGTGCCCACCGAGGCGACGACGACGGTCCGTCCGGCTTTGGCCGGCCTGCCCGGGGCGGAGGGGGCCACGGTCAACGAGGAGGGCGTGGACCCGCTCCCGCCGTTGCCGGACGACGTCGCCCTGCCGATCGTGTTCGTGCACGGCTTC
>DATDAH010000123.1:0-35576 GCA_036525535.1 Acidimicrobiales bacterium | reverse complement strand
GTGAAGACCTCGAGGCGCTGGAACGTTCGGGCGAGGCCCCGGCGGGCCCGCTTGTGGGCGGCCAGCTTGGAGATGTCCTCACCGTCCAGCACCACCGAGCCCCGGGCCATCGGCTGCAGCCCGCACAGGGCGTTGAACATCGTGGTCTTGCCCGCCCCGTTGGGGCCGATCAGGCCGGTGATGCCGCCGGCGTCGACGTCCAGGTCGACGGCATCGGTGGCCACGTTCCCGCCGAAGCGGACAGTGACCCCCCTAGCTTCGAGCAGCGCCATAGAGCACCTCCTCGTCCAGGGCCAGCTCCCGGTCGATGCGATCCCGTTCGGCGACCGTGATTGGCTCGTCCAGGCCGAGGCGGTCCCAGTCCGGTTCGACCTCGGTGACGTCGCCCTCCGCCCGGGCCTGGCGCGAAGCCAGCTTCTCCTTCACGCTGCGCACGGTCTCGTTGACCGCACCGTTGGGGTTCCGACCGAGGCTGACCCCGGCGAGGGCCGGGCTCAGGGCGAAGATGTTGGTCAGCGACGGGGCGATGTCGGGGATGATGAAGAAGGCCACGGCGAACGTCAGGCCGCCGAACAGGGCGCCGCCCACGGCGCTGATGCCGCCGATGACCGCCAGGAGCACGATCGGGAGGCCCTGCAGGAACCGGAAGCTGTCCGGGGACACCGAGTTGGTCTGCGCCCCGAGCAGCGCGCCACCGAAGCCGGCGATGGCGGCCGACAGGGTGAAGACCTGCAGCTTGGTCCGGGTCAGGTTGAGGCCCAGGGTGACGCACGCCGCCGGACTGGCCTTCATGGCCAGCAGACGGCGGGCGAACTCGCCCCGGCGCAGGAACACCAAGAAGAGGGCCACCAGGCCAAAGGAGACCGACAGCAGCACGAGGTGGGCCTTGTCGCCCTGGAAGGAGAGCCCACCGATCTCCAGTCGCGGCACGTTCAGGCTGGCGTTGGGCAGCACGATGCTCTGGTTGAAGAACATCTTCTCCATGAACACCGCGAACGCGGCGGTGGCCAGAGCCAGGTAGAGGCCTTGGAGTCGGAGGGCGGGCAACGCGACGAGCGCCCCGACCAGGCCGCTGACGACCGCGGCCAGCACGAGGCCCCAAAGGGTCCCGCTCCCCCCGAAGTGACCCATCGTCACCGCCCCGATGCCGGCGAAGGTCAGGGGGGCCAGGTTGATCTGGCCACCCCAACCGATGAGGGGCACCAGGGACAGCATGATGATCCCGACGCCCATGCCGATGCCGAGCTGGTAGGTCCGGATGCCGCTGAGCTGGCTGGCCGCCACCCATGCGAGGGCGCCGAGCACGACGGTGGCGGCGACCCAGCGCCCGATCGGCGGCATGGGGATGTACTCCCGCGACTTCTGCTGGCCGGAGGCGCGGACCCTGAGCGGCGGGAGGGAGAGGAGGATGATGAAGAGGAGGATCACCGGGAAGGCCGGGCGGAGCCCGCTGAGGGAGATCGGCGTGAAGTCGTTCCAGCCGAAGATCGAGGTGATCTCCTGGTTCGTGGGCAGGTAGCCCACGGCATAGGACTCGCCGAGGCCCAGGATCAGGGCGCCGACGAAGGTGAGGGGCAGGCTGCGCAGCCGGCCGATCATGGCTGCGGCGTAGGCGTTGATGACCAGCAGGGTCAGGTCCAGGTGCTTGAGCACGCCCTGGCTGCCGGCCAGCAGGATCCCGGACAGGGCGGCCAGCGAGGTCCCGATGGCCCAGGCCAGCATGGCCGACCGGTCGGGGCGGCTCCCGGTGAGCTGGGCCAACGGGCGGTCGTCGACCACGGCCCGCATGGCGATGCCGGTGCGCGTCCCGAACAACAGAAAGCGCAGGAAGACGGCGACGAGGATGGCGGCCACGATGGTGAAGGCGTCGTGCCACTGGAGGTTGACCACGCCGAGGTCGAAGGCATTGCCGTCGTAGAACCCGGGGAACCGCCGGCCCTGGTCCGGCGGGAAGAGGATGATGGCGCCCTGGTAGACCCCGAAGAGGAGGCTGACCGAGACGACCAGCTTGGTCACCTCGGACACGTCCTGGAGGCCCCGGAAGATGACCCGCTCGATGGTGGCGCCGAACAGCGGGGCGACCAGGCAGAGCATGACGAGGAGCGAGATGGGGGCCGGCCAGCCCCACTCGACCCGGAGCCGCCAGTACATGAAGGCGGCCAGCATCCCGAACGCGCCGTGGGCGAAGTTGAAGATGCCCGAGGTGGTGTAGGTCACCACGAGGCCGCTGGCCGCGACCGCGTAGATGGCGGCCGTCACGAGCCCGAAGACCGTGAACGTCAGGAACTGGTCCAAACCGACGTACCCCCCAGGGCGATCGGGCGCTGAGCTTACGATGTCGCCGCGGCGCTAACCGACGGCGTAGTCCCCCTCGAGTTGGACCACATAGGCCGGATCGCAGTCGTACTCCCCGTCGGTGGGTGCGTGGCGGACGAAGGCCCCGTCCTGGACCTGGAGGACGAGCGTGCAGTCCGGGCCCCGGTTCTCGGCCGGGTTCGTTGGGGCGTGCAGCCCTCCGCCGGTCCACTCGGTCACCGAGGCGGCGCCGTCGAGCACGCAGGTCCGGGTCAGGTCGCCGTCGAGGTCACAGTCCCGGGCGGCCTGGGCGAACAACAGCCACGCCGACCAGGCCTGGGCGCCGAGCAGAGCGACCTTGCCGTCCACGGCTTCGACGTGCTCGATGTACTGCTGGGTGGCCGGGTTGTCGGCCGCTTCCTCGAGGGGCCAGAAGGCGTTGCGGACGTAGGTCCCCTCCGCCGCCGCGCCGGCGGCGTCTATGTAGGACTGGTCGTAGAAGTTGGCGTCCTGAAGCGTGACCTCGACGTCGTAGCCGATCTCGTCCAGCGCCTGTTGGAACAGGGCCAGGTTGGCGCCCTCACCCACGAAGGTGAGGAAGGTCACCCCGTTCTCCTGAACCGCGGCGGCGAACGGGGCCCAGTTGGCCTCGCCGAGGAGGTTGTAGGTGCTCTCGTAGACCACGTTCATGCCGAGGCTCTCGTAGGCCTCCGTCGTCCGGGCCGCCTGGGTGATGAGGGTGTCCAGGTCGGCGTAGAGGATGCCGGTGTTGGCCCCGGCGTCCGGAAACTCGTCGTTCAGGATCGACGCCGCGCCGACGGGGAACTCGTTCAGCGGGTTGGGGACGGGCTGGACCGATCGGGTGGCGATCGGGTCGTCGCCGGCGCTCCCCGCCTTCTCCGGGGTGACCGAGAAGCCGGCGACATCGATCAGCCCGCACTCGGCGCCGGTGCTGGGCCAGAAGTTGTCCTGCACCGCCCCGGAGCCGACGATCCCGAAGTCCTCTTGGCACGACTGCTCCAGCACCGGCTGATACTCGGTCACCGCCGCGTCGCGCAGGTTCAACACGACCTCCTTGCCGTTGATCCCACCGGCGGCGTTGCACCACTCGACGAAGGCGGTGCCGGCGTCGAAGAGCTCCTGGTTCAGGCCGGGACGACCCTCGAACCCAGGATCGGCCACCGTGCCCACGGTGATGCTGTCGGCCGTGATGCCTTGGGTCTCGGCGGGGTCGCCACTGACCTCACCGCCCCCCTCGTTCGGGCCGCACACCCCGGTCAGGTCGCCGAAGTCACCGGCCGCCACCGCGCTTGCGGTCGACTCGGTCGACTCGTCGCTCACGCCGCCGGACTCGTCCTCGCCCCGATCACCGCTGCAGCCGGCAGCGACGAGTCCGAGCACAGCGAGCAGCGCGAACAGGCGGCGGATGGTCATGGATCCCCTCGGGTGTGGAAACAGGGCGGCCACGGCGCGAGATGGCCCCCCGCCGGGCGAGGGGCCATCTAAGCACAAACTGACGGATCGTCAGATTCGGGGTCAGATGTTGATGTCGACCACGAACGGCCCGTCGCTGTCCTCACCGCAGTCGAAGCCCTCGTCGGGGGCCCAACGGTTGAAGGTGCTGTCCTCGATCTGCAGGACGAGGGTGCACTCCGGCGGCTCGTTGGTGCCCGGGCTGGTGGGCACGTGCAGCCCCCCACCGGTCCAGTCCGTCACCGACGCCGCCCCCTCGAGGACGCAGCTGCGGGTCAGGTTGTCGTCCAGGTCACAGTCCCGCGCCGCCTGGGCGAACAGGAGCCACGCCGACCAGGCCTGGGTCCCGAGTGACGCCACCTTGCCGTCGATGGCTTCGACGTGTTCGATGTACTGCTGGACCGCCGGGTTGTCGGCGGCCTCCTCGAACGGGTTGAACACGGTGCGGACGAACACCCCGTCGGCCGACGGGCCGGCGGCGTCGATCCAGGTCTGGTCGTAGAAGTTGGCGTCCTGGGCGATGACCTCAGGGCGGTAGCCGATCTCGTCCATGGCCTGGAGGAGCAGAGCGAGGTTGTCACCCGAGCCGACGAACTGCAGCCATTGCACGTCGTCCTCCTGCAGCGCGGCGGCGAACGGCGCCCAATTCGCCTCGCCCAGGATGTTGTACGCCGCAGTGTGCACGATGGTGTGACCGATCGCCTCCAGCCCGGCCTGGACCCGCTCGGCCTGGATGGCCGTGGTCTCGATGTCGCCGTAGAGGATCCCGGTGCGGGCCGGAGCGTCGGGGTACTCGGCGTCGATGATGAGGTACGAGCCGACCTGGTACCGATCCGACGGGTTGGGCACCGGCTGCACCGAGCGGGCCTCGATCGGATCCCGCCCGGCCAGGCCGGCCTTGTCGGGGGTGACCGAGAACCCGGCGATGTCGATCAGGCCGCAGGACGCACCGACCTCGGGCCAGAAGTTGTCCTGCACGGCCCCGGAGCCCACGATGCCGAAGTCCTCCTGGCACGACTGCTCGAGGACCGGCTGGTACTCGGTCACGGCTGCGTCGCGCAGGTTCAGGGTCAGCTGCTTGCCGTTGATGCCACCCGCGGCGTTGCACCACTCGACGAACGCGGAGCCGGCGTCGAAGATCTCCTGGTTCAAGCCGGGAAGACCTTCGAAGCCGGGATCGGACACGGTGCCGACGGTGATCCCGTCGGCGGTGATCCCCTGGGTCTCGTCCGGCCCGGCGTCGGACACCGCGCCGCCCCCTTCGTTGGGGCCGCACACGCCGGTCAGGTCACCGAAGTCACCGGCGGCCGCCTCCGCGGGCGCGGTCGACTCGGTCGTGGAGCTGTCGGTTCCCCCCGACTCGTCCTCGCCGCGATCACTGCCACAACCTGCAGCGAGCAGGACGCCCACGGTCACGACCGCGAGCAGGACCCGACGTGCCTTCATGTTCCCCCCTTGTGCGCCGGCCGCCCGGTCGGCGATCGGCACCACTATCGCGCGGATCTGACGACCCGTCAGGAAACGCCCGTCGCCTCGACGTCCACGACGTAGGGCTGGTCGCTCTCGTCCCCGCAGTCGTAGCCCGCCTCCGGGGCGAAACGGCTGAAGCCTCCGTCCTGGATCTGCAGGACGATCGTGCACGGCGTCGGCTCGTTCGACCCCGGGTTCGTGGGGGCGTGGAGCCCGCCGCCGGTCCAGTCTGTGGCCGACGCCGCGCCTTCCAGGACACAGCTCCGGGTCAGGTCGTTGTCGAGGTCGCAATCGCGGGCCGCCTGGGCGAACAGCAGCCACGACGACATCGACTGGGCCCCGAGGAGGGCGACCTTGCCGTCGACCGCGTTCACCACGTCGATGTACTGCTGCGTCGCCGGGTTGTCCGCCGCTTCCTCGAAGGGCCAGAAGACCGTCCGCACGTAGACCCCGTCCGCCGCCGGGCCCGCGGCGTCGACCCAGTTCTGGTCGTAGAGGTTGGTCTCCATGAGCATCAGATCCGGGCGGTAGCCGATCTCGTCCATGGCCTGGACGAGGAGGGCGAAGAACTCCCCCTCGCCGACGAAGTGGAGGAACCGGACGTCGTCGTCCTGCAGGGCCTGGGCGAAGGGGGCCCAGTTGGCTTCGCCCAGGATGTTGTAGGCGGCCTCGTGCACGAAGGTGTGACCGATCTGCTCGAGGCCGTCGATCACCTTGTCCTTCTGGGCGATGATCGTGTCGAGGTCGCCGTAGATGATGCCGGAACGGGCCGCAGCGTCGGGGTTCTCGGCGTCGACCGTCACGTACGAGCCCACCTGGAAGCGGTCTCCGGCGTTGGGCACGGGCTGCACGGAGCGGGCCTCGATCGCGTCCCGGCCGGCCAGGCCCGCCTTCTCGGCCGTCACGGAGAAGCCGGCGATGTCGATGAGGCCACAGGCGGCACCGGTCTCCGGCCAGAAGTTGTCCTGCACCGCGCCCGAGCCCACGATGGCGAAGTCGGTCTCGCAGGACTGGGCCATGACCGGCTGGTACTCGTTGATTGCCGCGTCGTGCAGGTTGAGCTCGAGCTGCTTGCCGTTGATGCCCCCGGCGGCGTTGCACCACTCGACGAAGGCGGTGCCGGCGTCGAAGATCTCCTGGTTGAGCCCGGGGCGGCCCTCGAAGCCGGGATCGGACACGGTGCCCAGCGTGATGGTGTCGGCGGTGATGCCCTGCGTCTCCTCGGGTCCCGCGGTCGACAGCTCCCCGCCCCCCTCGTTGGGCCCGCACACCCCTTCGAGGTCACCGAAGTCGCCCGCCCCGCCACCGGTGGGCTCGGTGGTCTCGGTCGATGCGGTGTCGGAGGCGTCCTCGCCCCGATCTCCGCCACAGCCGGCGGCCACCAGCGCCCCGACGGTGATCACGGCGAACAGGACGCGACGTCGCTTCATTGGTTCCCCCGATGTGGTCCCGACCCCCCGGTCGGTCGCCTCGACCACTATCGCGCGGATCGCGCTCGCCATTCGGTCGACCCTCGGGGGATCGCGCCATGATCTGGGGCTGTGGCCCCGTACCCGCTCCTGCTCTCCCCCCTCGACGTCGGTCCCGTGACCCTGCGCAACCGGGTGGTCATGGGGGCGCACTTCACGATGTTCACCGAGCCCACCGTGGCCGGTGAGCCGGGGTTCTACGGCGAGCGGACCGGGCGCTACCTGGCCGACCGGGCCCGGGGCGGGGTCGGCGCCGTCATCTGCGGCCAGGCCGCGGTGCACCCGACGACGGCGTACCAGATGCCCAACAACGCGGCGGCGTGGCTGCCGGAGGCGGTTCCCCACTTCCGCCGGGTGGCCGACCAGGTCCACGAGCACGGCGCCCATGCCTTCCTCCAGCTGGCCCACAACGGCGGGGTGAACCGGGGCAACTGGTCGAAGCTGCCGGTGCTGGCCCCCTCGGTCATCGCCGACTACGACGAGCCCGCCGCGGCCCTGGACGAGGCCGGTATCGCCGAGCTGGTCGAAGCCTTCGCCGTCTCCGCCAAGAACGCGGCCGACGGGGGCTTCGACGGGATCGAGGTCCACGGCGCCCACGGCTACCTGATCCACGAGTTCCTGTCGCCGAAGACCAACTTCCGGGACGACCGCTACGGGGGATCGCTGGAGAACCGGCTGCGGTTCGGGGCGGAGGTCCTGACCGCCGTCCGGGCCCGGGTCGGGCCCTCCGTCGCCGTCGGGCTGCGGCTGGTCGGCGACGAGGAACAGTGGGACGGATCGGGCCTGACCGCCGAAGATGCCGCCGAGATCGGGGCGACCTACGAGGCGATGGGCCTGGTCGACTTCCTCAACGTCTCCGTCGGGACCTCCGGCATGGGCATGGTCCGCACCAACTACGCCCGGCCCGGCTTGGGCGTCGGCGCGGCGGCGACGGTGAAGGCCGCGGTGTCGGCCACGCCCGTCTTCGCCGTGCACCGCATCCTGGACCCGGACCAGGCCGAGGCCATCCTGGCCGAGGGCGGGGCCGACGGGATCTGCCTGGTGCGGGCCCTCATCGCCGACCCGGACTGGGTCGAGAAAGCGGCGTCCGGCCGGGCCGACGAGATCCGGCGCTGCACCGGGTCGAACCAGTCCTGCTATGGGAACCTGATCAACGGCATGCCCGTCTCGTGCGTGCAGAACCCGGCGGTGGGCCGCGAGGCCGAGCTGGGGTCAGGGACGCTCGGGACCGCGCCGGTGGCCAAGAAGGTCGTCGTGGTGGGAGGCGGCCCCGCCGGACTGGAGGCGGCCTGGGTGGCCGCGGCCCGAGGCCATCGGGTCGTACTGCTGGAACAGGCGGAGGAGCTCGGCGGCCGGATCCGGCTGGCGGCCCAGCTCCCCGGTCGCTCCGAGATGGCGGCGGTGGCCGACTGGCGGGCGGGCGAGTGCGAGCGTCGAGGGGTCGATGTCCGCCTGGGCGTGCGGGCCGACGCCGCCACGCTCCTGGCGCTGAGCCCTGACGCCGTGATCGTGGCCACCGGCGGCCGGGCCGACAAGGGGGTCAAGGCCAAGTACCACCCGACGCCGGTGCTCGGTTACGAGCAGGCCTGGGTCATCGACCACATCGAGGCCATCGAGCGGGCGCTGGCCGGCTCGATGGCCGGCAAGGTGGTCGTGCTCGACGCGGTGGGCCACATCGAGGCGATCGCCCTGGGGGAACTGCTGGGTCGCCAGGATGTGGACGTCACGGTGGTCACCGCCCTGTCGGCCCCGATCTCCCTCGACCCCGAGACCCAACAGGCCGCGCTCCCCCGCGCCGTCCGAGCCGGCATGGCCTGGCGCCCCAACACGGTCCTCGGCGCCATCGGCGACCACGAGGTCACCCTGGTCGACGCCCTCTCCCACGCCATCGAGCAGGTCACCGACGTGGACTGGGTCGTCATCCGCACCCACGGCCGCCCCGAGAACGCCCTGGTGGCCGAGCTGGAGGGCAAGGTCCCCGAGGTCGTCGCCGTGGGCGACGCCGTGGCCGTCCGCCCCGCCGACCGCGCCATTTGGGACGGCCACCAGGCCGCCCGCGCCCTCTGACCCACCCCTCGGTCGAGGTCGCCTCGTGCGTGGCCGCCGCCGGGGTCAGGCGGCGGGGGTGGCTCTGGCGGCGACGTCCTGGCAGGCCGCCAGGAGGGATGAGGCGAAGGCGGGGCGCATGCAGGCGATGTGGCCGTCGGCGTGCTCATGGACGGTGGCGCCGGGGATGGCGTCGGCCATCTCGAGCTGACGGTCGGGGACGATGGCGCGGTCCCCCGTGGTGACCAGGACGCTGGTGGGCACGTCGACCTCCCCGATCCACCGCTTGGCCGTGTAGTTGCTGACCGCCGCGCCCGCCTCGAGCACTGAGCGAGGGTCGTGGCGGCGCATCTCGGCCGACGCCCAGCGCTGCAGGGACGTGGGTCGGCCCGAGCCCTGCAGGGCGGTGACGATCGGCAGCTGCCGCACCCACTGCGAGGGCAGGTGGTTGGCCCACTGCCCGACCCGGGTCGTCCCGGCCAGGGCGGCCATGGCCGTGGTGAAGAAGAAGCGCTCTCGCATGACGGGCACGAACCCGGTGGCCGTGGCGCAGAGGACCAGGCCCGAGACCTTCTCGGGGTGGCGCTTCCAGAGAAGCTGGGCCACGGGTCCGCCCATGGAGTAGCCGACCGCGATGGCCGAGGCGACGCCGAGCTCGTCGAGCAGGACGGCGGCGTCATCGGCACAGTCGGCCAGCCGGAAGCGGCTCCAGGAACGCAGACCGCGACCGTGGCCGCGGTGGTCGATGGCGACGATCCGGAAGTGCTCGTTGAGGGGGTCGAAGGCCTGGAACCAGTTGAGCCCGGCGCTGGCGAGCCAACCGTGGAGGAGCAGCAGCGTCGGCGCGTCCTTGCTCGGCCCTGGCAGCTCACGGACGAAGGTGATGCCGCGGTCGGGGAGCTCGATGCGACGGCCCAGGGGCAATGGCGGCCCCGCCGCGATCTCCTCGCGCATGGTGGTCACGCCCATCTGCGGCTCCTGCCCCGATCCCCTCCGTCCACGGTACGCCAGTCACCGCGCCGGATCGGGCACCGCCGCGGGTCAGGGAGCGAGGGCGGGGACGTACTTGGCGGGGAGATGGCCGGCGGCGCAGAGCCAGCGGGCGGTGTCGGCGAGGGTCTCGGTCGTGGGCCGCAGTGGGTGGCCGAGCACCTCGAGCGCGAGTGTGTCGTCGCACGGCTCCCAGCGGGTCAGGTAGTCCATTCCCTCGCCCGTCACCGCGAAGTCGGCGGGGATCACCCGCATGAGGACGTCGTTGAGGCGGCCGACGCCCCGCAGGACCCCGGCCGGCATGGGCAGGCGGCGCACCTTCCGGCCCGCCACCTCGGCCAGGGCCCGGTTGAGGGCATCGGTGCTGAGCGTCCGACCGCCCAGCACGAGGCGGGGCGGGGGCGGCTCCGGCCCGAACAGGCCCACGTACAGGTCAGCCAGGTCCCGCACGTCGACGATGGACCAGCCGCCCGTCTTGATGATCGGCGTGCCCGACTTGTAGTTGGTCACGATGGCGGCGGTCCCCGGTCCGAGGTTGCCGTCGTGGGGGCCGAGCACGCCGCCCGGATAGAGGATCGTCACCGGTGCGCCCTCGTCCTGCAGTCCGCGTACGTAGAGCTCGGCCTCGGCCTTGGACTTGCCGTAGGCGCTGTCCGGATCGGCCACGGGGGTGTCGGGGGTGACCCGACCGTGGGCCGCCGAGAACAACGCGCTGACCGACGACGTGTGGACGATCCGGCTCAGTCCTTCCCGGACCGCCCCCCCGACCACGTTGCGGGTGCCGCTGGCGTTGGTGGCCAGGACCTCGACCGCCCGGCGGCGGCTCACGGCGACGACGGCGGCGGCGTGCAGCACCCCGGCACAGCCGGCCAGCGCGGCGTCGACCGAGGCGGCGTCGGTGATGTCGCCCTTCACGACCTCCGCCGGACCGACCCGGTGCGGGGCGTAGACCCCGGCCACCTTCGCCGGGTCCCGAGCCAGCAGCCGGACGTCGTGGCCCGCCTCGGTGAGCGCCACCGTGGCGAACGAGCCGATGAATCCCGTCCCACCGGTCACCAGGATGCGCACCGCGGCGGACGGTAGCGTCCGCGGCTGATGAGCACCGAGAGGACCGTGGACCAGGACCGACTCGCCGATCTCTTCGCCCGGGCTCAGCGGGACGTCGATGCCGGCACCCTGCCGGCCTGTCAGCTCGCCGTCGCCCTCGACGGCGAGCTCGTGGCCGAGGCCACCTTCGGCGCCCCCGAGGGCAGTCGCTTCCACGGCTACTCGTCGGGCAAGGTCATCGTCGCCGGCGCCGTCTGGCTCCTCCTGGGCGAGGGGAAGCTGCGCCTGGAGGACCGGGTCGCCGAGCACATCCCCGAGTTCGGGCCCAACGGCAAGGACACCATCACCGTCGAACAGGTCCTGACCCACACCAGCGGCTTCCCCCGGGCCCCGTTCGCACCGTTGCAGTGGGAGGACCGGGACGCCCGCCTTGGCCGGTTCGCGTCCTAGCGGACGAACTGGGAGCCCGGCACCCGCTTCGAGTACCACGCGACATCGGCCCACTGGGTGCTGGCCGAGCTCATCGAGCGAGCGGCCGGCCAGGACTGGCGTCAGTTCGTGCGGGACCGACTGCTCGAGCCCGTGGGGCTGGACCACCTGCGCTTCGGCGTGCCGCCCGAGGACCAAGGCGACATCGTCGACGTGGTCACCGTCGGTGAAGCCCCGACCTCGGCCGAGCTGGAGGCCCTCACCGGCGTCGCCGGCCTCGATCTCGCCGCCTTCCAGGGCGAGGTGACCGACGAGGCCCTGATCAGCTTCAACCGCCCCGACGTTCGGGCCGTCGGCGTGCCCGGCGGCGGGGTCATCACCACGGCCGGCGACCTGGCGCTCTGGTATCAGGCCCTCCTCCATGACCCGAGGGGCCTGTGGGACCCCACCGTGCTGGCCGACGGCACCGGCAACGTCCGCTGCACCCTCCCCGACCCGATGACCTCGGCACCGGTCAATCGCACGATCGGCGTGATCGTGCGGGGTGACGACGACCAGATCGCCCTGCGGGGCATGGGCCGCACCGTGTCGGCCCGCGCCTTCGGCCACAACGGCGCGGGCGGCCAGGTGGCCTGGGGCGACCCCGGGTCGGGAATGTCCTTCGCCTACCTCACCAACGGCCTCGACCGGCACCCGATCGCGTCCGGCCGCCGGGGTGCCGCCATGTCCAACCGCGCCGGGGCCCTCATGACGCCCGGGGGGTAGCGTTCGCCCGCGGACGGCCCGCGGCGAGGGGGAACAGGATGGAACGGCTCTCCGGGATGGACGCCTCGTTCCTCTACGCCGAGACGCCGACCGGGCACACGCACGTGACCGGGGTCATCGTCATCGATGCCGCCAAGATGACCGGCGGGTACCAGTTCGACCGGGTCGTCGACATGATCGAGCAGCGCCTGCACCGGCTGAAGCCCTTCCGCCGCCGGCTGGTCGAGGTGCCGCTGTCCTTCGACCACCCCGTGTGGATCGAGGATCCGGACTTCGACATCACCAACCACATGCACCGCGTCACGTGGCCCGCCCCGGGCCGCACCCAGGAGCTGGCGGCCCTGGTCGGCGACCTGATGTCCCGACCCCTGGACCGCCAACGCCCCCTCTGGGAGATGTGGGTGGCCGAAGGCGGCAAAGAGGGCCGGGTCGCCCTGATCTCCAAGATCCACCACTCCGCCATCGACGGCGTCACCGGAGCCGACCTCCTGAGCCAGCTCTTCGACCTGGAGCCCGAGGCCCCGCCGGTCGAACCTCCCGACGAACCGTGGGAGCCCGAGCCCATCCCGACCGAGACCCAGCTGCTCGTCGATGCCATCGCGGCCCGCATCAAGGACCCGTGGCGGGCCGCCCGGGCCGCCCGCCGCACGGTCAACTCGGTGGTCGGCGTCGTGAGCACCGTCAGGAACAAGGGCGAGGAGCGCACCCCGGCCATGCCCTTCACCGGCCCCCGCACCCTCTTCACCGGGTCGCTGAGCGCGGACCGGGCGGTGGCCTTCGGCAAGGCCCCGCTGGAGGACCTCAAGGTGGTCAAGAACGTCTACGGCTGCAAGCTCAACGACGTCGTCCTGGCCACCTGCTCCATGGCCCTGCGCAAGTACCACGAGAGCCACGGCGAGATCCCCGACAAGCCGCTGCTGATCATGTGTCCGGTGTCCACCCACGGCCCCGACGGCGAGGGGACCAACCAGGTCTCCTCCATGGCCGTCCGCCTGCCCGTGCACATGGCCGATCCCGTCGACCAGCTGCTCGAGATCTTCGAGGACACCAAGGTGGCCAAAGAGATGCAGTCCGCCATGGGCGCGGAGATGCTCAGCGACATCACCCAGTTCGCCCCGCCGGCCCTGTTCAACCAGGCCATGCGCCTCTACAGCCGGAGCGGGCTGGCCGATCGCCACACCCCGGTCCAGAACGGCGTCGTCTCCAACATCCCCGGCCCGCCGATCCCCATGTGGATGGTCGGAGCCCCGGTCCTCGCCGTCTATCCCCTCGGCCCCCTGGTCGAGGGGGCGGGGCTGAACATCACGGTGATCTCGAACATGGGGCGGCTGGACATCGGCGTCGTGGCCGACCGGGCGCAGGCCGACGACATCTGGATGCTGGTCGACCACTGGGAGGAAGCGGTGGCCGAGCTCCGCGAGCGGGCCGAGTCCGAGGCCGACGTCGGCTGACCACCCGAACTTGCGCCGCTCGCACCACGGATCGGTGGTGCGACGGGCGCAAGTTCGAAGGGTCAGGCGGTGAGGCCGAAGCGGGCGAGACCGTAGGCCTCGATGGCGTTGCCCCGGAGCACGGCGTAGCACTCGTCGGCATCCATGCCGGCGGCGGCGAAGAGGCCGTGGGCGACCTTGCGGGAGTGTGGGAAGGTGCCGTCGGAGTGCGGGAAGTCGGTCTCGAACAGGATCTGGCTGAGCCCGACGTCGTGGCGGGCCTTGAGCCCGACCAGGTCGTCGAACACGCAGCCGTAGACCCGGCCCTTCACCTGCTCGCTGGGCAACACCGGGCCCCCGACGCCGCCCCGACCGTCGGCCCACACGGCGTCCATGCGCTCGAGCTGGAACGGCATCCAGCCCACCTGGCTCTCGGCGTAGGCGATTTTCAGGTCGGGGTGGCGCTCCAGGGTCCCCGAGAAGACCCAGTCGGCCAGCGAGCCCTGGGCGTTCTGGGCGTAGAGCGACATCGAGGTGGCGAGCGGCGCGTCCGGCGAGGTGGTCGGCATCGACGACGACGAGCCGATGTGCATCGACACCGTGCTCGCCGTCTCCTCGCAGGTCGACCAGAGCACGTCCCACTCCCCCGTGTACATGGACGGCAGGCCGAGCTTGGACGGGTTCTCGGTGAAGGCCACGGCGTAGCTGCCCTTGGCCGCGCAACGCCGGACCTCCTCGGCGGCCAGCGCCGGGTCCCACAGGGGAACGAGGGTGAGGGGGATCAGCCGACCGCGACCGGCGCCCCCCGACCACTCGTCGATCATCCAGTCGTTGTAGATGCGCAGGCAGGCGAGGGCGAGGTCCTTGTCCTCCCGCTCCAGGAAGCCCTGCCCGGCGAACCGCGGGAAGACGTTGGGGAAGTTGATGGCCGCCTCCACGTGGTTGAGCGTCATGTCGGCCAGGCGCTCGGTCTGGTCCCACGTGCCCTTGCGGAAGTCGTCGTAGGTGGCGGGCACGTTCCGTTGCTCGTCCCGAGGCATCCCCGCCGGGGCGTGGAGCAGACCGGTGGGCACGACCAGGTCGTCGAAGATCCACAGGTCACACCAGCTGCCGTCGGGGTCGTTGCGACTGAAGCCGTAGTGGCCGCCGGTGAACTCGAGCTTGATCTGCTCGGTGACCACCTTGGGCCCTCGCTCCCGCATCGACTCGGGCAGCTCCCGCTGCCACAGGTCCTTGGGCTCCATGACGTGGTCGTCGACGGAGATGATCAGCGGGAGGTCGGCTTCGTCCGGGGTGACGCCCATGGCCGTCAGTCTGTCGCGTCGGTGGCCGGACCGGTCCCCGCGCTGAACACGGCCCGCAGGTCCTCGAGGCCGGCGGGCAGCTCGATGGGCGGGTCGGGCAGCGGGGTCACGCCGTGCTCGGCCAGCACGGCGGCCATGGCCTCGGGCTCGTCGCTCCACGAACGGGGATCGCCCATCATCACCTCGTAGGCCACCAGCCCGTCCGGGCCGGCGACGAAGGGCCCGAAGCTGGCGCCGTGGGGCAGCTCGATGTGGGTCCCCGGCCCGCACTCGGCCCCGTCACAGGACACGTTGCCCTCCAACACGAGGAGCGTGTGCGGGCTGTGGTGACCGTGGCGGCGCACGATCATCCCCGGGTCCCACCGGGCGAACAGGGCCAGGTAGAGAGGCTCGGTCGAGAAGGCGATCCAGCGCTCCCAGACGTGGGACTCGGAGCCGTCACGGTTGGTCTGGCTCCGGACCGCGATCCACGGCGGGTCCTCCGCCTCCAGGTGGGTGAACCGGGCGCTCAGATGGTCGATGCGGGGGTTCTCGGGTCGGGTCATGTGCCTCCGATCGTGCCACGGACCGATGAGTCCGACGGCCCGGCGGGGTCCAATCGCCATGACTACCGTCGCGGCCATGACCGACACGACCAGCCTGTTCGTGGGCACCCGGAAGGGGGCCTGGATCCTGACCGCCGCCGACGACCGCCGGAACTGGGCGGTCGACGGGCCGCACTTCCTGGGCCACATCGTCCAGCACGCCGTGCTCGACCCCCGCGACGGCCGCACCCTGCTCCTGGCCATGCGCACGGGCCACCTCGGCCCGACGGTCATGCGTTCGACCGACGCCGGCGCCACGTGGGCCGAGGCGGCCCGTCCCCCGGCGTTCACCTCGGGCGAGCGCCTGGCCCGCAGTCTGCGGGCGGTCTTCTGGCTGACGCCCGGCCATGCCGAGCAGCCGGGCGTCTGGTACGCCGGCGGCTCGCCCCAGGGCCTGTTCCGCACGGAGGACGGGGGCGACACGTGGGCCCCGGTCGACGGCTGGAACGACCACCCGATGTGGGAGACCTGGTCGGAGTACCCCGAGGAGAACACCCCGGACGGCTCGATGCTGCACTCGGTGATCGTCGACCCCCGCGACCCGGACCACCTCTACCTCGGGCTGTCCGCGGGCGGGATCTTCGAGAGCACCGACGGGGGCAACGACTGGTCCACCCTGAACCAGGACGTCGACGCCGTCTTCCTGCCCGAACCCGACGCCGACTACGGCCACGATCCGCACTGCCTGCGCATGCACCCCGCCGATCCCGACCGGCTGTACCACCAGAACCACTGCGGCATCTACCGCCTCGACCGACCGGGGACGAAGTGGGAGCGCATCGGCGACAACATGCCCACCGAGGTCGGTGACATCGGGTTCCCCGTCGAGCTCCACCCCCGCGACCCGGACACGGCCTGGGTCTTCCCGATGGACGGCACCGACGTCTGGCCCCGGACCAGCCCCGACGGCCGGCCGGCGGCGTTCATCACCCGCGACGCCGGCGCCCACTGGACCCGCCAGGACAACGGCCTGCCGGAGACGGCGTGGTTCACGGTCAAGCGCCAGGCCATGACCACCGACGAGGCCGATCCCGTCGGCGTCTACTTCGGCACGACCAGCGGCGAGGTGTGGGCCAGCGCCGACGAGGGCGACTCGTGGGACCGCATCCTGGAGCACCTGCCCGAGATCTACAGCGTGGAGACCGGCCGGCCCGCGGCGTGATGCGGGTCCGCATCCCCACCCCGCTGCGGTCCTACACCGGCGAGCAGTCGGCCGTCACCGCCGAGGGCACGACGGTGGCCGAGCTCCTGGCCGACCTCGACCGTCAGTTCCCCGGACTCCGCTTCCGGGTGGTGGACGAGCAGCACCAGCTCCGCCCTCACATGAAGGTGTTCGTCGACCAGGACTCGGTCCGGGACCTCGACACCCCGGTCACCGGCGCCGGCGAGGTCACCCTGATGCAGGCCTTGTCGGGCGGCTGATCCGGCACTGGGCTCGAGGTCGATGACCAGGCCGGACCGAGGCCGTCGGCGGTCAGGCGGCCAGTAAGGTCCGCCGGGCCGTGGAGCCCGAGTCACCATCGAGTCGCCGCCTGCGGCCGTTCCTGGAGCTGCTCGGGCTCAGTGGGCTGGCCGTCGCCCAGCCCCTGCTCGCCGTGTTCGGCGACGCCCCCGACTACTTCGTGTTCCAGGGCTCGTCGAGCCGGGACATCGTCGTCTTCGCCGTGGTCATCGTGCTCGCCCCGCCGCTCGTCCTCTGGGCGCTGACCCAGCTCATCGGCTGGGGAAGTGACCGGAGGCGTCGAATCGCCCAGAGCGACGCCGTCGGCCTGCTCGTCGGACTCCTCGCCCTCCAGATCGCCGTCAGCGCCGATGCCGCGCTGGCGCTGGCTCTGGCCCTGGCGGTCGCCGCCGGGACCGGTGCCGCGTTGGCCCACCGTCACTGGTCGGACGTCGGTCTGTGGGCGTCCTGGCTCGCCCCTGCCCCCCTGGTCTTCCTGGCCCTGTTCCTCTTCAGCTCACCGGTGAGTGGCCTGGTGCAGGGCGGCGACGTCGACCCGGCCGACCTTGGCGCCTTCGGCTCCGCGGACCCGCCGCCGGTGGTGATGCTCGTGTTCGACGAGTGGCCGCTGGCGTCGATCGTCCGGAGCGACGGGACGATCGACGCGGACCTCTACCCGAACGTGGCGGCGCTGGCCGGCGACTCGACCTGGTACCGGGACACGACGACGGTGGCCAACCTGACCAACTTCGCCGTCCCCGCCCTGCTCACGGGCAACCTCCCCGAGGAGGGCGACACGGCCGACACCACCACCCATCCCGAGAACCTGTTCACCCTCCTTGGCGGGAACTACGACCTCGACGTCACCGAGAGGATCACCCGCCTCTGTCCGACGTCGCTGTGTGCCACAGCCGGCGGTAGGTCGGGCCGGGGACCGGTGGCGGACGTGACCGACCTCCTGGCCGAAGCCCGGGAGGTCTTCGTGGATCGGCTGACGCCCGGCGACCAGAGCGGGCCGGAGACCGACGTGTTCGTCGAGCCCACGGAGGCCGTGGAGCGGGCCAGGGAGGGGGCCGAGGACCAGCGCTTCGAGGACCTCTTGGACCCCCGACCCGCGAGCGTCAACCGCTTCCTGCGGGGCATCCGGGCCGGCGAGGACCCGACGGTCCACTTCCTGCACCTGTTGGAGCCGCACACGCCCTACCTGGATCTGCCCGACGGCCGTCGCTACGAAGCCGACCCGGCCCTCCGGATGATCTCGCCGCGGGAGGACGGGGAGCCGGGCGGCGACCGGCGGGCCGCGGCCGAGCCCCCGGCCCGGCTCGACCGTCAGCGCCTCCAGCTCGAGGTGGCCCGGGTGGACCGCCTGCTGGGCGATGTCCTCCACCGACTCCGCAGGACCGGGCTCTACGACGACACCCTCATCGTCGTCACCTCCGACCACGGCATCGCCTTCCAGCCCGGCGGGCCGGTGCGGGGGCTCGGGATCGAGCCCATCGACGAGGCCGCGCAACCCGAGCTGCTCTGGGTCCCCCTGCTCATCAAGGCCCCGGGACAGGCCGACGGCGAGGTGAGCGACCTCCCGGCCCAGACCATCGACGTGCTGCCGACCATGGCCGATCGTCTCGGCATCGACCTGCCGTGGACGGTCGACGGCGAGGCCCTCTCCCCGGAGGCCTCACCTGACCCGGAGCGGGACTTCGTCCACGTGGCGGGGTCGTCGTTCGCCACCTTCCACCTCGACGCACCGGTTCCCGTCGCCGCCGACCTCGATCACGTGTTGGCCCTCGGCGTGGATTCGGTGCTGGTCGGCAGCGGGCCGGACCGCTGGTGGGCGGCCGGGCCCGAGCCGCAGCGGGTCGGTCGGCCCGCCGTCGGGCCCCAGCTGGAGGCCCAGATCGACGGCCTCGGGCCCTTTCTCGACGTCGACCTGAGCGACCCAGTGGTGCCCGCGGTCGTGGCCGGCCAGGTGGACGACGACGTGGGCCGGGTGGCCGTGGCGGTGAACGGGACGATCGCCGCGGTGGTCGACACCTACGACGACGGCGACGGTCCCGGCCGCTTCGCCGCCATCGTCGACCCGTCGCTCCTGGTCGACGGCTTCAACGACCTGACGATCCACCGCGCCGGGTGACCCACACCCCGTTCTGGAACCTGGAACTCGTGGCCCTCCACAAGCCTCGGGTGCCCAGAAACCGGCGAGGGCGAGCGCTTTCAGTCGGTGGCGACCACGGCCTTGGCCCACCGGTAGTCGGGCTTGCCCGCCGGCGAGCGGACGACGTGGTCCACGAAGGTCACCGCCTTCGGCACCTTGTAGCCCGCCAGGTGGGCCCGGCAGTGGTCGATGAGCTCGTCCGGGCTCGGCTCGGTGCCGTCGGCGGGCTGGACGATGGCCGACACCCGCTCGCCCCAGCGGTCGTCGGGCGCGCCGACGACGAGCACGTCGTAGACGTCGGACCGGGCCCGCAGGACGGACTCCACCTCCTCGGGGAAGACCTTCTCGCCGCCCGTGTTGATGCAGCCCGAGCCCCGGCCCAGGAGGTTGATCGTGCCGTCCTCGGCCACCGTGGCCATGTCCCCGGTGACGACCCAGCGGCGCCCGTCGTGTTCGATGAACGTGGCCGCGGTCTTCTCGGGGTCCCCGTGGTAGCGCAGCGGTATGTGGCCGGTGCGGGCCACCCGGCCAATGGTCTCGGAGCCGGCCGCGACAGGGCGCAGCGCCTCGTCGAGGACCACTGTCGTGTCGTCCATGGGCGCGAAGGCGGCCCGGGCGTCGGAGTCGGCGGCCATGCGGGCGGTGCCCTGGGCCCCGGTCTCCGACGAGCCGAAGCCGTCGGCCAGGAACAGGTTGGGCAGGATCTCCTGGAGGCGACGTCGGAGGGTGGGGCTGAGCGGCGCCCCACCCGACCCGATGGTGAAGAGGGTCGGGACGTCGTAGCCGCCGGCCCCGTCCCAGGCGTCCAGCAGGGGGCGGGCCACGGCGTCGCCCACGATGGTGATCATGTGCACGCCCTCGGCGGCGATGGTCCGCCAGACGAGGTGGGGCTCGAGCGCGCCGGGCAGGAGGACGACCTTGCCGCCGGCGAACAGCCAGGACAGGCTCGTCCACTGCCCGGCGGCGTGCATGAGGGGGGCCACCGGCAGGAAGACGGCGGCCGACCCCTCCGGGGCGATGCGCTCCACGATGCCCTCGGGGGTGGTGATGGCGCCGAGCAGACGGGCGGGGTCCCCGCCGCCGATGCAGGAGTGGAAGGCGTCCTCCTGGCGCCAGACGACGCCCTTGGGCATGCCGGTCGTGCCACCGGTGTAGAGGATGTAGAGGTCGTCGCTGCTGCGGTCCTCGAACGCGGGCGCGGGGTCGGCGGCGGCCAGCGCGGCCTCGTAGTCCTCCCCCACCGCCAACGCCACGGCCAGCTCGGTCAGGTCGTCACGGACGGCGGCCATGCGGTCCGCGAACTCGGCGTCGTGGACCACCGCCCGGACCCCGGCGTCGGTGAACAGGTAGCGCAGCTCGTCTTCGACGTAGCGGTAGTTCACGTTGATCGGGACGGCCCGCAGCTTGTAGGCCGCCAGCATCGTCTCCAGGTACTCGGTCCCGTTCGTCAGGTAGACGCCGACGTGGTCACCGGGGCGGATCCCGTTGGCCCGCAAGTGGGCGGCCAGCCGGTTGGCTCGCTCGTCGAGATCCCCGTAGGTCAGCCGCCGGTCACGGCAGACCACCGCTTCCCGGTCCGGCACCTGCTCGGCCACCAACTCCCACAGATCGGCGAAGGCGAACGACCGGGTCATGGCCGGGGACCGTAGACGCGAGGCGCGGCGGTCAGGACCAGGCGCTGATCTCGCCGGCGACGGCGACCAGGTCGGCGGTGGCGCGGAAGTCGACGGGGACGGGGACGACGTCCACGCCGGAGCGGGCGATGGCGGCGGCGGTGGCTTCCTGCCGGTCCTCGGGCGAGGACAGGTCGGCCTCGCCGCCCCAGGCCTCGAGGGTGAGGTCGACCTCGAGCGAGCGGGCCAGGTCGAGCAGCGCCTCCGTCATCGGGTCGAGTGGCCACGTCGTCACGCCCAAGGCGGGCCGGGACCCGTCGAGGCCCCCGAGGAGGGCGGCCGCCGCGGCCGTGCCCGGGGCGTTCGTGCCCGGCACGAGGACCGAGCCGGGCTCGGTCGTCGGGAAGGTGCGGGCCACCCACAGCCCGGCGGGGCCGGGGTCGGCCACCACGACGCCGCCGAAGGGGCGGAGGGCGCCGAGATCCCGACTGGCTCGGGCCGGGTGCAGCGGCACGGTCTCGGACTCGTAGGCGGGGCCGATCACGGCGGCCAGGTCGGTGTAGAGCGGCGGGCGGGATGGCTCCCCCTCCGGCTCCGGCCAGCCTTCGGCGGCGAAGGCCAGGTGCACCGGATGGAGGTCCAGGCGCTGGGCGTCACCGAAACCGCCCGGGGGCAACTCGTCGGGGTCGACGCCGATGCAGACCACGGCCAGCTTGTCGGCCAAGCCGGCCAGCTCGAAGTCCCGGGCCTGCAGGCCGGCGGTGCCGGCGTGGAACGGGCTGTCCCAGGGGAACACGCCCTTGGCCCCCCAGGTGTTGACCACCGGGAGGCCGGTCTGGGCGGCGAACCGCTGGAGGTGGGCGACCACGCCCTCGCCGTCCAAGACCCGGAGCACGGCCGGTCCGACCAGGACACCGAGATCGGGGGCGAGCCCGGGCGACAGGCGGATGCCCTCGATCCGGGTCTGGGCCGCCTTCGGCTCGATCCCGTCGGGCACCGGACCGGCCAGGTCCAGGTCCAGTTGCAGGGCGAAGGCGTCGGGGACCTCCTGGCCCAGGGTGGTGGCCAGGGCGTTGGTCAGGCTCTCGGCGCGGTCGATGCGGACCGACTCGACGAGGGCCCCCGGCCGGGAGCTGACCCGCAGCACACGGTCGTGCCACGACGCTCCGACCCGGTCCAGCCGCCCGTCGACGTCGGCCAACAGGTCGGCGATGACCCCGTCGGCCACCGGCACGGTGGTCAGCCCCGGCCACGGCACCGCGACGGGCTCTCCGAACACCCGCGTCACCCCGAGCGCCGTGAGCCCCGCGGCCAGTAGGTCCGAAGCAGTGCGCTCAGTCATCGCCGCCGAGGGTAGGCCCGCTTCTGGCCTCTGATCTGCCGGTCCTGGCCGGTACATCGGAGGCCAGAACGGGGTCAGTCGGCGAACTGGTCCCGGAGCTCGTACTTGACGACCTTGCCGGTGGGGTTCCTCGGGAGGACGTCCATGAACTCGAGCTGCTCCGGCAGGGCCGGCTTGCGGAGGCCCTTGGCCAGCAGGTGCTCCTTCATGGTCTCGAAGCTGATGGGGTCCTGGCCCTCGGCGGTGACCACGATGGCGACGACCCGCTCGCCGGTGCGCTCGTCGGGGAGGCCGATGACGGCGACGTCGCCGACCTGGGGATGCTCGAAGAGGAGGTCCTCGACCTCCTTGGCCGAGATGTTCTCCATGTTCCGGATGATGATGTCCTTCAGGCGTCCGGTGATGATCAGGTTGCCCTCGGCGTCCTGCTGGCCGAGGTCACCGGTGCGGAACCAGCCGTCCTCGTCGAAGGCGTCGGCGTCCAGGGACGAGTCCAGGTAGCCCCGCATCATCTGGGGGGCCTTGGCCCGGATCTCGCCCTCCTCGTCGGGACCGGCGACCGTGCCGTCCAGCTTCACCAGCTTCAGCTCGACGCCGGGCATGGGCTTGCCCTCGGTCTCGGCCTTCACGGGATCGGGGTCGTCGACGTCGACGAGCACGAGGATCGGGGCCTCGGTCAGGCCGTAGCCCGAGCAGATGCCCACGCCGCCCATCTCGTCCTTCATCTCCTGGTGCAACGTCGGCGGCTTGGGCGCCCCGCCGCCGGGGAACAGACGCACGTCGGGAAAGATCGGCTCCGGACCGGCCGCCCGCTGGGCCGCCAGGTAGACCATGTGGAACGGCGTTCCCGCACCGGCCATGGTCACGCCGTTGGCGGCCAGGTAGGGCACCGTGGTGGCCGGGTCGAAGGTCTCGACGAACAGGTTCACCGTCCCGAACTGCAGGCTGGTGAACAGCCAGGTGATCCCGCCGACGTGGGTGAACGGGAAGACCAGCGCCCCCCGGTCCGCCTGGGTGGCCCGGTAGCGGTCGCCCATGCCCTCGGCGATGGCGGCGATGGAGGCGTCGGTGTGCTTGGCCCCCTTGGGGTCGGCCGTCGTGCCCGAGGTGTAGAAGAGCCAGCGCACCGGTAGATCCGCGGGGTCGTCGGGGGTGACGGGGGGCGGCGGCAGGGTCGAGGGATCACCCTCGGGCAGGGTCTTGTCGGCCACCAGCACGTCGAGGCCGTCGACCTCGCCGGCCACGGTGTTCGCCATGGCGGCGTGGTCGAAGCCTCGGAAGACCGACGGCACGACCAGGAGCTTGGATCCGGCCTGCTTCGTCACGAAGCCGACCTCGCGCTCCCGGTAGATGGGGATGATCGGGTTCTGGGTCACGCCCAGTCGAGCCAGTGCCCCGACCAGCACGGTCGACTCGAACCAGGTCGGCAGCTGCCAGGACACGACATCGCCCTCGCCCAGTCCCAGATCCTGGAAGCCGGCCGCGGCGCGCTCGCACCAGTCCTTGTAGCCGACGAAGGTGAGCCGGCGGCCGTCCTCGTCGATGGCCATCTCGGCCTCGCCGGACTCGGCCGCCCGGGCCTCGATGAGCTCCCACAGATTGCGCCCCGTGATCATGGGCCGGGACTGTAGTGACCTGCAGCGGCCGCCTCGGGAGGCGTCGCTCAGCCGTCGGCCCGGCTGGTCAACCACGCCCCGAGCAGCACGAGCACCGTGCCGACCAGGGCCAGCCCGGCGACGGTCTCGTCCCGGAACACCACGCCCAAGGCGATGGCGACCACCGGCGTGACGTAGATGGCCACCGAGCCCCGAGCCGCACCCGCTCGCCCCATGAGGTTGGTCATGGCCACGAAGGCCCAGCCCGTTCCCAGGAAGCCCAAGACCATGACCGCAACCAGCGAGGCCCATCCGAACTCGGAGGCGGGCACGCTGGCCAGGCCGTACGGCGCGGTCATCACCAGGGCGCAGACCTGGACCCGCCACATGAACGCCAGCCCGCCGTACTTCTGCTGCAGGGGCACAGCCAGGTTGGTCGACAGCCCGTAGAGCACCACCGCGACCACCAGCAGGCCGATCCCGACCGGCGACGCTTCCGCGCCGTGCAGGCTGGGGAGGCTGATGGCGACGACACCGAGGAAGCCGATCGTGAGGCCGATGGCCTGGCGCCGGTGGGGCCGGGTGGCCAGGAGCACCGAGGCGAAGAAGGCGGCGAACAGCGGCACCGCCCCGTTGATCATCCCGGCCACCGACGAGTCCACGTAGAGCTCGGCGATGGGGAACAGCGAGAGGGGCAGGGCCATCCACGTGAAGCCGATGAGGGCGACCTTGGGCCAGTCCTCCCGCTCGATGGGGACTCGGGCGCCCGGGACGAACGCCAGGCCCAGCATGCCGAAGAGGATCCGTCCGAACGTGACCACGCCGGGCGCGAAGTCGTCCAGTCCGATGGCGATGAGGAGGAACGACGAGCCCCAGACGCCGGCGATGAACGCCAGCAGGCCCCACTCCGTCGGCCCGAACGCCTGCTGGTGGGTCCCCTGCGCCGTGGAGATCAGCGTGCGGGAACGGGCCACTCGGGGAGGGTACCGATGGGCATCGGGAGCACCCGGCCGGATTCGGACGAGCTCTATGCTCGCCCGATGACCCTGCGCCTGATCATCGCCGAGGACTCACTCCTCGTGCGGGAGGGCGTGGCCAAGCTGCTCGCCGAACAGGACGGCGTCGAAGTCGTCGCCCTCTGCGCCGACTACGACGAGCTGATGGCCGCCGTCGACGACCACCCGGCCGACGTCGTGCTCACCGACATCCGCATGCCTCCGACCGGGACCGACGAGGGCATCCGGGCTGCCTCCGAGCTGCGGGTGACCCACCCCGAGCTGGGCGTGGTCGTGCTCTCCCAGTACGCCGAGCCCGAGTACGCGTTGGCGCTGCTGGAAAGCGGCTCGGAAGGTCGGGCCTACCTGCTCAAGGAGCGCGTGTCGGAGCCCGATCAGCTCCTCGGCGCCGTGCGCGACGTCGCCCGAGGCGGCTCCGTCGTCGACCCCAAGGTGGTCGAGGGCCTGGTCACGGCCCGGTCCCGGTCCCGCCGGTCACCCCTCGAGCACCTCACGCCCCGCGAGCTCGAGGTCCTGGCCGAGATCGCTCAGGGCCGCAACAACGCGGCCGTGGCCAGCACCCTCGGCCTGTCCGACCGGGCGGTCGAGAAGCACATCAACTCCCTCTTCGCCAAGCTCGGCCTGAGCGAAGAGCCCGACATCCACCGCCGGGTCAAGGCCGTGCTGCTCTACCTGGCCGAGAAGGACGAGGGGGGGACAGCCCCCCCATGACGACGGGGGCGCCCACCCTGGGCGGCAGCAGGCGCACCGCCGACAATGAGCGGTGTGGTCCTGACCGACGAGCGAAGGGACGGCGACACGGCTGACACCTCGAGCCCCCGCGACGTGAGCGTGCTCATCGTCGACGACCAGGCGCCGTTCCGTGCCGTGGCCCGAACGGTGATCCAGCTGGCGGCCGGCTTCTCCGTGGTCGGTGAGGCCGCCTCGGGCGAGGAGGCCGTCGAGATGGCCGCCGCCCTGCACCCGGCGATGGTCCTGATGGACATCAACCTGCCCGGCATCAACGGCATCGAGGCCACCCGCCAGATCGTGGCCGCCGCCTCCGACACCGTCGTGATCCTGCTCTCGACGTACCGGTCCGACGATCTGCCCAGCGACGCCGCGGACTGCGGCGCCGCCCGGTACATCCACAAGGAGGACTTCGGTCCCGGCATCCTCCGCGAGATCTGGGCCGACCACACCGGCTGACCCGGCTGGTCAGCGATAGCCGGTCGTCTCGACCTCGGCCGTGGGAAGGGGTCGGCGGGTCGTCCGCGCCCGGCTCAGCGCCTCGGCGGTGACGAAGGCGACCAGCACGGCGCCACCGGCCACGCCGGCGAGCACCAGGACGGCGACGCGAAGATCCGGCGCCACTCCGAGGAGGTCGGCGAAGTACCGGAACGCCAGGCGCCCGAGCAGGACGCCGAGCGGCAGGCCCACGACCAGGCCGACGACCATCGTGGTCACGGCGTGGACCCGGATCGAGAGACCACGTTGGCGAGGGGTGGCCCCGAGGGCGCGCAGGACCGCGATCTCGTGGCGCCGAGCCCGCGTGCCCGAGATCAGCCCGGCGACCACGGTGCCGATCATGGCCAGGCCGAAGACACCGGCCAGCAGGGCGGGCACGCCTCGCATGGCGGCCACATCGATGATGGCGGCCGGGCGGAGGGGCTCGGCGTAGACGCGAAGGAACGCCCCGCTGCCGTCCCACCGCAAGATCCCCTCACCGAGGTCGTCCACGAAGGCCTGCGGATCGACGCCGGGGGCCAGGTCAACGACCACCAGGGCCGCCGAGACGTCCGCCAGCTCGACCGGGGTCATGCCGGTCGCCTCCTCGGCCCCGTCGTAGGTCGCCTCCAGCAGCGGCGCCGGCAGCAGGGCGCCGGTGCCCACCGACGTGCTGTCCGATTCGAGCGGCCCGACCGTCGGGAGGACCACGATGCCGCTGACCTGGACGTCGTGTTCGCCGTAAGGGCTGCCGATCGTCACCTCATCGCCCACGCCGACCCCGAGGTCGTCGGCGGTTCGCGCGCCGATGCCGATCTCGTCGGCGCCGGTGGGCACGTGCCCGTCCACCACCGAGGTCCCGGCCACGAGCGCGTCGAAGCCCTCCCGCCCGGCCAGGATCGGCGCGGTCTCGCCGTCGATCGTGAGGTTCCCGGTCAGCGTGGCCAGGCCCCAACCGTCCACCCCGGGTCGGTCGAGATCGGCCGCGATGGCCTCTCGGTCGACCGGGCCGTACCCGGCGTTGCCCAGCACGGCGAGGTCGAACGGCCACCCGAAGCGCGTCGGGGTGTCGACCAGCTGATCCAGCCCGGTGGCGAACACCAGGGTGGCCGTCACGACGGTGACTGCCGACGCGGCACCGAGGATGGCCGGCATCGCGTCCCGGCCCCGGAACGCGACCCGGAGGCCGAGCGCCGCCATCGGTGAGCCCGGGAGGCTCGCCTCCCAGGACGGGCGCCGCCGGGCCCGGACACCGGCGCGGGCCCGGACGGCGGTCCGCCAGGCCAGCACGGCCGTCGGGACCACCAGCAGGAAGAGGGCGGCGACACCCGCCCCCAGGGTCACAGCCGTCAACGAGTGTCCGGGACGGGGAACGATCGTGCGGGCACTGGCCACGGGCCCGACGGGGGATGCGGCCAGCGCCGCCACCGCACCGCCCAGTGCGCCCAGGGCGGCCGCGGCCACCGGACCGATCCCGATCCCGGCGGACCGGCCGGCTGCGCCGAGTCCGAGGCTGCGCCAGACGGCCACCTCACGCTCCCGGCGGCGGAGGTGGCGCAGCACCAGGACGAGGACACCGACGACCGTGGCCAGGGCGGCCGTGACCCCGAAGGCCCGCAGCGCAGTGATGATCGGCGACAACGACTGCTCGACGCTCCGGGCGTCGTCGGCTGTGAAGGACGGGATCAGGAAGTAGCCGATCTCCGCCTGTCGCATGGCCGCCGGCAGGTGCGCGTTCTCGTCCCGGAACCGCCGCCCCAGCTCGGCGGACACCGCCGCGGCCCGGTCGCGGCCGCCCTCCACGTCGATCGAGTAGTAGCGGTAGCTCATCGCGCAGTCGAGTCCGACGAGCTCCACGATCAGCTCGTCGGCGGTGTGCTCGTCGGTCGGGTCGGGGGTCTGCTGGAGGCAGTCGAACTCCGCCGCCACGTCGGGGGTGACCAGGATCCGGGTCCTCGGGAACCCCACCTGGGGCAGCGGCTCATCGGCGAAGGTGCCGATCCCCACGACGCGCACCCGGGACCGTCCGAGGGGGTTGGCCAGCGAATCCCCCGCCGGGTCTTCGGGGTCGACCCCGAAGAAGCCGAGGGTCATCTCGTCGCCGACCTCCACGCCCAGCACCTCGGCGCCTTCGACGTCGAGGAAGGCCTCCTGGCCCGAGCGCCCGATCATCCTCCCGTCCCGCACCACCGGGCGGTCCTGGTCGAGGTACCGCCCGTCCTGGCTCATCCGGGTCTGGAGGAAGTTGCCCACCTGGTCGCCGGGATAAGGCATCGGCCCGGCGTTGAGCAGCGAGTCGCTCACCACCCGCCGGACGCCCGGCGTGGTCTCGATCAGCTCCTCGGTCCGAGGATTGGCCAGCACGGGGTTGACGACGAGGTCGGCGACATCGGCCCGCTCGAGGTAGTCGGGATAGGCCGATCGGGTGCGCTCGGCGGCCTCGATGCTGGTGAGGGCGGCCCCGAGGCCGAGCGTGGCCACCACGACGATTGCGACCAGGCCACCGAAGCCCCGACGAACCGTGCCCCGCGCCAGCAGCGCCTGCAGCCCCAACCCCACAGCCGAACCCTACGAAGGAGTCGTCCGACCAGCCAGCATCGGCGGAGCCGGAGGTGGTGAGCGCAGCGAACCCATTCCGCGGTACCGATCAGAACTCGTGCTTCAGGGCGCTCTTCGCCGCGTGCCAACCGCACATCCCGTGGACGCCACCGCCGGGGGGGGTCGAGGACGAGCAGAGGTAGACGCCCTCGGCGGGGGTCCGCCAAGGATCGGTGCCCAGGGTGGGTCGGCGGAGGAACTGGCGCAGGTCGGCGGCACCGGCGTTGATGTCCCCGCCGATGAAGTTGGCGTTGCGGGCCTCGACATCGCGGGTGTTCATGACGTGGCGGGCCAGGATCCGGTCGCGGAACCCCGGGGCGAAGCGTTCGACCTGGGCCTCGACGCGATCGGCCATGTCCACCGTCGAGCCGTTGGGGACGTGGCAGTAGGCCCAGAAGGCGTGCTGACCATCGGGGGCCCGAGTGGGGTCGAAGGCGCTCGCCTGGCAGGCGAGGACCCATGGGCGGTCGGGGTGGCGGCCGGCGGCCACCTCGCCTTCGGCGGCCACCGTCTCGTCCAGGGTCCCACCAACGTGGATCGTGCCCGCCCGGGCGACCTCGGGATCGTCCCATGGCACCGGTCCGTCGAGGGCCCAGTCGACCTTGTACACCCCCGCGCCGTAGCGGAAGCGGGTGAGCGCCCGGCGGTAGCGAACGGGGAACCGGTCGCCCGCGATGTCGACCGCGTTGCGGGCCGCCACGTCGAGCAGGACGGCCCGGGCCGACGGCACCTCGCTCAGGTCCGTCACCCGGGCGTCGGCGCGGACCTCGCCGCCATGGGACCGGATGATCGACAGCAGGGCCTCGGTGACGCGCTGGGAGCCGCCCTTGGCGAAGGGGAAGCCCACGAGGTGGGCCGCCACCGCCAGCATCAGTCCGTATCCGGCGGTGATGGGGCCCTTCAACGAGAGGATCGAGTGTGCGGCCAGGCCGGCGAGCAGCGCCTGTGCAGCGTCGGTCTCGAACCGGCTGCGGATCAGGCCCCGGGCCGATCGGATCCCGACGATCCCGTAGCGGGCGAGGGCCACCGGGTGGCGGGGCAATTGGAACGGCGAGAGCAGCCCGTCGACCAGACTGAAGCCCGACCCGACCAACGGGCCCATGAGGCGGCGGTAGGGGTTGGCGTCGGGACCGAGGCCTTCGGCGGTCAGGTCGACCGAACGGCGCAGCAGACCGGACCGTCCACCGTCCAGCGGGTTCGCCAACGGCAGGTCCGGGTGGACCCACTCGACCCCGTGCTCCTCGAGTGGCAGCTCGCGCATCGCCTTCGAGGCCAAGCCGAGCGACCACACCGTCGAGCAGGTGTCGTGGACGAAGCCCGGCAGGGTGAGCTCGGCGGACCGCGCCCCACCACCGAATGTCGACTCCCCCTCGAGCACGAGGACCCGCAGGCCCTCCTGGGCCAGGGTGGCGGCGGCCACGAGGCCGTTGGGCCCCGAGCCCACGACGACGGCGTCGTACTCCGTGTCGGCCACCGGTTCAGGATGCCGGGACCTCGGCCGCCTCGGTCACGGGCTCGCCGACTTCGGGCTCGGGCGGGGCGACGTCGACGGGGACGTGGCCCCGGATCCGGGAGCCCTCGCCCGGCGCGCTGTCGATCTCGAGGGTGCCCCCGATGGCGCCCAGCCGGTCCCGCATGTTGACGAACCCGTGGCCCATCGCCGCGGAGGCGACGTCGAAGCCGGGCCCGTCGTCGGCCACCTCGAAGCGGAGCTCGCCGTCGACCTCGGTGATCGTCACGGTCAGGCGGGCGTCCTCGCCGGCGTGCTTTCCCGCGTTCTGCATGGCCTCGAGGCAGCAGAAGTAGATGGCCGCCTCGGTCTCGGTCGGGTGGCGGCCCACCTCGTCGGCCACGATCACGTCGACCGGAAGGATGGAGCGGTTGGCCGACGCCTGCAGGGCCGCCTGCAGGCCCCGGTCCCGCAGCAGCGGCGGGTAGATGCCGTGGGCCAGCTCCCGGAGCTCGTCGAGGGTGTCCTGCACGTCGCTGCGGAGCTGGTCCAACATCTCATCGGCCGTGGCCCGATCGGCGTCGATGAGCTGCTTCACCAGCCCGACCTTCACGGCGAGGGCGACGAGGTGCTGCTGGGCACCGTCGTGCAGGTTGCGCTCGATCTGGCGTCGGGACTCGTCGGCGGCCGTGACGATGCGGAGGCGGGATGCGGCCAGCTCCTGGTTGCGCTCCTCCAGCTGCTCGAGGGAGGCCTGAAGAGCCGAGTCGAGGCGGACGTTGTGCAGCGCCAAGCCGACCTGGCGGGCCAGTTCGGCCAGTACGCGGTCGTCGTCGTCGGTGAAGGGGGGGTCGTCGGCCCGCCGCTCGACGACGATGAGGCCCAAGAGCTCACCGAGGTGGGCCACGACGGCCGCCCGGACCTGGGCCCCACCCCGTCCCTCCAGGAGACCCGGCATCCAGATCTGCAGCCAGGCATTGCCCTGGACGTGGGCCCGGGTCGCCACCCCCAGCTCCTCGGCCTCGAGAGCAAGGTGGGCCGACCCCCGGTCGGGGACCGACACCGCTCGGTCCAATGTCCCAGCCGACCCCGTCCAGACCTCGGAGGCCGCCAGGGTCAGGCTCTTCTTCAGGGACTCGGCCAGCTGCAGCAGGAGCTCGTCCATGGGGACGGCCCGGGACATCCGCCCGGAGAATGTACGCACCGCGTCGTCAGGCCGGTGGCGCTCGCCGTAGACCCGCTGGTTGGCCACTTCCTCGAGGCGGTGACGGGCCGGGAAGGCGAGGACGGCACAGAGCCCGGCGGCGAGCATGGACAGCACCAGCACCGACCGCTCTTCGGCCTCCGGCACCCGGCCCAGGCCGACGACCACGAACAGGTAGACGGCCTCGACGAGGGCGAGCAGGCCCACCACCACCACCGTGCGGACCAGGACCCGGTCGATCACGGTCAACAGCCGGGGCACCGTCGAGGCCACGAAGGCGGCCGGTACGACCACCGTGGCGGCCACGGCGACCATGCCGGGACGGTTGGGCCAGTCGAGGAGAGCGTCGAGCAGGACGACCAGGCCGCCCACGGCGGAGGCCAGGACCGCGCCCCACCCGATCCACTGCAGCCGAGCCCGATCGGCGGCCGACGCCTTCCGGCAGCGGTTCAGGAACCCGACCAGGCCCACCCCCGCGACGACCAGGGCGGCCAGGAAGAACGGCAGGATCGGAAGGTCGCCCGGCTCCGGGCCGACGGCTCCGCCGAGGGCCAGGGCGGCGAGGTAGCCGAGCCCCACCGTGATCCGGGCGGCGCGGCTTTGCAGGACGCCGTCGGGCACGGCGAAGGCCAGGTGCAGGACCACGGCGGGCAGCAGGGCCGTCAGGATCGAGCGCGCCAGTTCGAACCCGTCCTCGCCGGCATCCACCTTGGCCCAGGCGTAGAGGGCGGCTCCGAGGACGAGGGCCAGCAGCCCCATGAGCAGGGCCAGCGGCCGCTTAGGAAGTCGGCGGGCGACCAGGTACCCGCCCAGGGCCCAGGCTGCGGTGACGATGGCGGCGACCACATAGGACGGTCCGCCGTGGTCGACCGCGCCCACGACGGCCAGCCCCAGGCCCGCGGCGGCCAGCGCCAGGGCGGGCAGGCGAAGGCTGCGCTCGCCGGGAGTCACAGGGGACAGCGTGGTGGACATGGGGCTCTCCGTCTACTCGGCGCGCAGGATGGAAGCGGTGTGGGCCCGGGCGGCGCGCAGGCCCGGGACGACGCCGACGAGGTTGGCGGTGACCACCACGGCGAGGCTCACGAGGGCCAGGGCCCCCGCCGGTGTGACGAGGTCCACGAGGCCGCCGAAGCGATCGATCACCTCGCTCCACGCCAGGCGGCCGACGACGATGCCCACCGGGATGCCGATCACGAGGCCCACGAGGGCGATGAGGGTGGCCTGCACGGCGACGGCTGCGAGCACCTGGCGCCGGGTGAACCCGAAGGTGCGGAGAACGGCCAGGTCCCTGCGCCGGGAGCGCACCGCGGCGCCGAGGGCATGGACGACGGTCAGCGCGATGAGAACGGTCAGCAGGCCGGCGAGCACGAGTGGCGTCGAGCGCACCCGTTCGAGGCTCTGCACGTCCGACGGCAGGTTGGGGACCGTGCTGGACATGACGATGTCGTCCTCGGGATCGTCGACGGCGTCGACGTACGCGTCGACGTCGGTGCCGTCGGCCAGATCGACCAGCGCGCCCACCGGTGAGAACTCCGGGCTCCAACGTCGCAGACCCCGCTCGGTCAGGAGCGCTCCCTCGCCCAGTGACGTCTTGTCCGCCCCCGGGTAAGCCGAGACCGCAGGGAGCACGACCCGGCCGACCACGGCGAGGTCTGTGCTGTCCTCGCCCCGCGTGACCCGCACGGTGTCCCCCACGTCGACCCCCAGCCGGTCGAGGGTCACGGCGCCCAGGGCGACCTCGTCGTTGCTCGCCGGCAGGCGCCCGGTGGTCAGCGTCGGCTGGATCGGCTTCGCTGACCGGCGGATGGCCATGGCCGGCAACGAGATGTCGTCCAGGAGGACCTGGCCGGGTTTGAGCAGCCCGTAAGCCTCGACCTCGTCGGGCGCGCCCACATCGGCCAAGAGGCGGCGGACGTCGGGGGGCGCCACCTCACCGTCGCCTTCCACGCTCACGATCGTGTCCCAGGGGGTGCCGTAGAGCCGGGGCGAGTCGATGAAGTTGTCGAGGCTGGCGGCGAAGGTCAGCGTGGCCACTACGAGGACGACGGCGGTGACGGCGCCCACCAGGGTGGAGCGGGTGGGGACGTTGGACGGACCGGGGTCGAGGGCGAAGCGGGTGCCCGCGACCACGGGCGGGGCGAAGCCGGCGGCCGCCACCCACGACGAGGCCGAAGCCCGCTGACGACGCGGCTCGCGGGCCCGGGTCGAGGCGATCGCGGGCCAGACCGCGATCGCCAGCACCGTGGCCACCACGAGGACGGCGCCACCGATGACCACCACCCACTCGACGCGGAGCCCGGGCGCCGGCTCGGCGTCGCGGGCCAGGCCCACGGGGGCGACAGGTGAGGCGACCACCGCTGTCGCCACCGCCAGGAGACCGCCAGCAGTCGCCGCCACGGCGGTCCGAGCGAGGGCGAGCGACGCCCGCTGCCGTTCGGTCAGGCCGAGGGCCCGGAGCGGGGCATAGGTGATGGCGTCGAGCTGGAGCCGCCGCGACACGGCCTGGCCGACGATGACGAGGCCGATGAGGCCGGCGACCAGCGTGAACACCCGGAGGGCCGCCACCTGAGGGCGGATGGCCCGCTCCGCCTGGGCCTCGATGGACGGGAGGGTCTGGAACGCGATCGTCTCCCCGGGCACCGTCGCCTCCACCGCGGCCCGGAAGTCGTCGACCGCGACGCCGGGCTTCAGGTCGACGAAGGCGCCGTAGAAGCCGGCGGACGGCTGGTCGTAGGCCTCCCAGAAGGCCGGCGTCACCAGCATGCTGCCCGTGCTGAAACCGCTGTCGACGACGACCTCGTCGAACATCGTTCCGGTGCCGACGATCTCGAACTCGATCTGCTCGCCGAAGCCGTCGCTGTTCAGCAGGGCGAGGGCCTCTTCCTCGCTCCCCGCCTGCTCGACCTGACCGATGAGCACTTCGTTCAGGATGCGGGCGGGGTACACGTCGCCGACGCCGAGGCCCTCCATCTCGGCGGCTCGGGTCGACAGGAAGACCTCGTCGACCGAGTCGGGATCGGGAAGTCGACCCTCGATCCGGGCGGGTCTCCCCAGGTCGTAAGCGGCGACACCGTCGGTGGCGAACACGATGAACCCTTCTTCGAGCTCGTCGAAGCTGTCGACGTGACCGGGGGCCAGGAACACCCCATCGACCCGCCCGGCCCGCTCGACCATGGGGAGATCGGCGACCGTCTGGAAGGTCAGCGGGCTGTTCGTGCCATCATCGGGGTTGACCAGGACATCCCACGCGTTCGTGGCGATGAGCATGCGGTCGAACGCCGTCTCGGTCCGCCGGGAGGCCTCGACCCCGGTCAGCAGGGCGCCACCAGCCACCGCGATGAGCAGCGCCAGTCCCACCAGCGGGCGCCAGCCCGCCCGCAGGCTGGCCCGCAGCAGCGACCCCAGTCCCCAGCCCATCACTCGGCGCTCGGGCCGCCGCAGTGCGGGCTCAGCCCGCGGCGACGGGGGTGGCGGTGGAGGTCTCCTCGTCGACTCTGCCGTCCCGCATGCCGACGATGCGGTCGGCGCCGGCCGCGACCTCGTCGCTGTGGGTCACCATGAGGATGGTCTGGCCGTCGGCGTGGAGCCGACGGAACAGTTCGAGGACCTCCTGGCCGCCATCGCTGTCCAGCGCCCCGGTCGGCTCGTCGGCCAGGACCAGCGTCGGCTCGTTGGCCAACGCCCGGGCGATGGCCAGGCGCTGGCGCTGCCCACCCGAGAGGACGGCCGGGGTCTCACCGGTCTTGTCGCCGAGGCCGAGCAGGTCGAGCAGGTCCCGGGCCCGGGTCTCGGCCGCCTTGCGCTTGGTGCCGGCGATCATGGCGGGCAGGACCACGTTCTCCAGGGCGGTCATGCCTTCGAGCAGGTTGAAGAACTGGAAGACGATCCCGATGTGGCGACGGCGCATGCGGGCCAGCCAGTCCTCGTCCTGGCCCGTGATCTCCTCGTCGGCGATGACGATCGTGCCCTCGTCGGCGATGTCGAGGCCGGCGACGAGGTTCAGCAACGTCGACTTGCCGCAGCCCGAGGGGCCCATGATCGCGACGAACTCGCCGTCGGCGATGTCGAGATCGATCGAATCGAGCGCGGTCGTCTCGACGGTGTCGGTTCGGTAGGTCTTGGTCAGGCCGGTCATGGTCAGCATGGAACGGGTCCCTTTCGCTCTTATTTGTCGCTGTCGAAGTTGAGATGGTCCTTGTCGACCAGCCCGCTGTAGGAGGAGGTAATGACCTTCTCGCCGGGCTTCAGCCCGCCGAGCACCTCGATGAAGTCGGCATTCTTGCGGCCGATCTGGATATTCCGCCGGCTGGCGCTGTTGCCGCGGCGGTCGACGACGAAGATCCACTGGCCGCCGGTGTCATTGAAAAAGGCGCCATTGGGGATCAGCACCGCGCGGCTGGAGTCGCCCAGCGTCAGCTTGACCTGCATGGTCTGGCCGCGCTGGATCGCCTGCGGCTCGGGGCCGACGAAAATCAGCTCGGCCTGGAACTGGCCGTTGCGGACTTGTGGCAGGACTTTCTGCACTTTCATGCGGTAGGTCTTGCCCCCCGCATCGACGGTCGCGGACTGGCCCGACTGGACGCGGCCGAGGTAGAATTCGTCGACGTCGGCGACCAGCTTGTTGACGCCGGCGCTGTCGACCTGGCCGAGACGC
>DATDAH010000122.1:0-3859 GCA_036525535.1 Acidimicrobiales bacterium | reverse complement strand
GCAGGAGTGCATCGGGGTGGTCGAGGACAACGGCGGTGACGTTCCCGACCCCGCGACCACCCCCGAGGGTGAGGACCTCTACGTCTCCGGGTTCACCGCCTGCGACGACGTGACGCTGCTCCGGGCGCTCCTCGAAGCCGCGGGCGAGGACCTGAACTACGGAACCCTCGCCGCCGCGGCGGAGGGTCTCGAAGTGCAGCTGCCGAGCGAGCCCGAGCCTCGTACCTATGGTCCCCCGCCCGCCGCCGATGGCGACCCCACGGCCTACCTCTACGACTGGGATCCCGACACCGTGGACTTCGTGCTGCGGGAAGACTGAGCGGCCGCCTGTCGGAGATGAACGATCCCGGACTCGTCGTCGAGAACGACGTCATGGTGGCGATGCGGGACGGCGTCCGCCTTCGTGCCGATGTGTTCCGGCCCGCGGGCGTCGAGGATCGCCTTCCGGTGCTGGTCCTGCGCAACCCGTACAGCACGCGGGACGGGATCTGGGCGATGCTCGGCCAGGCCGTGGCCCAGCAGGGCTATGCCGTCGTGGTGCAGAGCTGTCGGGGCCGGTACGGCTCCGAGGGCGACTTCTCCCCGATCCACGCCGACGTGGAGGACGGCTACGACACCGTCGAGTGGGCCGCGGCTCAGCCGTGGTCGAACGGCGCCGTCGGCATGTACGGGCTGTCCTACAGCGGCATGGCCGCGTGGGCGGCGGCGATCGCCCGACCCCCGCACCTGGTCGCGATCGCGCCGCTCTCCTCCATGTGGGACTGGAGCGGTCACGGCGCGTGGTACGCCGCCCCCGGCGTCCTCGCTCTCGGGATGACGCTGAACTGGAGCGCCGGGGCGACGGTGTGGGAGGCGGAGCGGCGCGGGGTCGACCCGCCGCTCCCCGCGTTCGCCGAGGCCGAGCGGCTGTCGGACGAAGCCGGGTACATCGACCGCGAGGCTCGGGCCAAGGTGGTCGAGCTCCAGACCGAGGCCACGTGGCCGCTGTTCGAGCACCGGCCCCTCCGTGACCTCGAGGGGCTCCGTGAGCTGGCGCCGTGGTTTCGGGACTGGTGCGACCACGATGACCCCCAGGACCCCTACTGGCGCAGCGTCTCGCCCGCGGAACACGTGGCCGAGCTCGACCTGCCGATCCTGAACCTGACGGGTTGGTTCGACTGCTTCCGAATGGGTCCGCTCGAGGCCTTCTCGACGATGGCGCGCGCCGGCATGACGGAGGCGACGCGCCGGGGCCAGCGCCTGGTCGTCGGGCCTTGGAACCACATGGCCGGTCAGAACCGCCCCGACGCCGACCCCGGGGTCGACCTCTTCCTCGACGTCTCTCCCGGCTCACCGATGATGCGGTTCTTCGGTCATCACCTGAAGGGCGAGGAGCTCGGCTACGACGGTGAACGGCCGGTCCGGCTCTACGTCATGGGGGAGAACCACTGGCGGGAGGAGGACGAGTGGCCCTTGGCCCGGACGGTCTGGACGCCATGGTTCCTCCACGCCGACGGCGAGCTCTCGACGACTTCGCCCGGAGCGGAGACGCCGGATTCGTTCGTCTACGACCCCGCCGACCCGGTTCCGGGATCGATCGCCATCGGGTCGCTCCACAACGACCCCGTCGACCTGGATGCGGTCGGGCGTCGGTCCGACGTGCTCGTCTACACGACCCCACCGTTGGCCGCCGACCTCGAGATCACCGGCCCGGTGTCCGTCGACCTGTGGGCGTCGTCGTCGGTCGAGAGCACCGACTTGACGGCGAAGCTGATCGAGGTCTTCGCCGACGGCCAGGCCGTGTCCCTCTGCCAAGGCGTGGTGCGCACCGGCGTCGGGGTCACCCATCCGAGGACGACCGGAGCGGCCTACCGCTACGAGATCGACCTGTGGGCAACCAGCGTCGTGGTCAAGGCGGGTCACCGTCTCCGGCTCCAGGTCTCGTCGAGTGAGTACCCGACCTACGACCTGAACCCGAACACGGGATCCCGGATCACCCACGACTCCGGAGAGACGGTGCCGGCGACCCAGCACGTCTTCCACGACGAGCTTCATCCGTCGCGCCTGATCCTGCCGGTCATCCCCCGCGAAGGAGAAGAGGAACCATGACGTCGACCGGGGAGGCGGTCCCGCTGTGGGAAGGCGTGGCGCCAGGATCAGAGACCTGGAACCAGGAAGAGCGGGCCTGGGCGATCCCGTCGCCCCTCGATCTCAGCACCCTGTGGAACGTCGTGCAGCCGACGCTCACGCCTGTGCTCCCCGATCCCGCCGTCGCCACCGGCACGGGCGTCGTGGTCGTCCCCGGCGGCGCCTACATCATGCTGGCGATCGACCACGAGGGCTTCGACGTCGCCGAATGGCTGGCCGACCGCGGCGTGGCCGCCTTCGTCCTCAAGTACCGCGTCATGGAGACCCCGGACAGCGACGAGGACCGGATGCACGCCCTGGTCGGCGCGCCGATGGAGGAGGGGGGCCTGTCGGGGGTCCTCCACCGGATGGACGAGTTCGCGCCCATCCCGCTCGCCGACGGGATGGCCGGCATCCGCCTGGTCCGTGAGCGCGCCGAGGCGTGGGGGGTTCACCCCGAGCGCATCGGCGCCGTGGGCTTCTCGGCGGGCGCCCGTCTGGTCCTCGACCTCGCGATGCACGACGAGCGCGCGGTGCGACCGGCGTTCGCCGGTGCCATCTACGGACCCGGCCGGGCCGGACCCGTACCCGGTGACGCCCCGCCGCTGTTCATCGCCGTGGCCGCCGATGACCCGCTCTACGACAGGTCGATCGAGACGCAGGCCGCGTGGCGACAGGCCGGGCGGTCGGTCGAGTCCCACCTCTACGCACGCGGAGGGCACGGCTTCGGCATGCGCCGCCAGGGCGTGCCCGCCGACCAGTGGACGGAACAGCTTCGCGCCTGGATGGCATCGGAGGGCTTCCCGGGATGAGCGAAGGCCGTGGCTGATGCCTGAGGGCGACCTCGTGCTCGCCGAGGACGGGGAGGGGATCCGCACGCTGGTGCTCAACCGGCCCGATCAGCTCAACGCGTTCGACCAGGCCCTCTGCGCGGCCCTCACCGAGGCCCTTCAGGCCGCGGCGACCGACGACGACGTGCGGGTCGCGGTCCTCACCGGCGCGGGCCGGGCCTTCTCCGCCGGCACCGATCTCGTGGAGCTGGCCGGGAACGGCGACTTCCGGGGCACACCGGCCGATCCGGACCGTTTCGAACGGCTGATCGACGTCCTCGTGTCCTTCCCCAAGCCGCTGGTCTGTGCGGTCAACGGCATCGCAGTGGGCATCGGCGCCACCCTGCTCGGCCTCGCCGACCTCGTGGTCATGGCCGACACGGCGCGACTGCAGTGCCCGTTCACCAGCCTGTCGCTCGTCCCGGAGGCCGCCGCGTCCGTCACCTTCCCCTTCCTGCTCGGCCGCCAGGCGGCCGCGTGGGTGCTGATGAGCTCGGCGTGGGTCGACGCCGCCGAGGCCAAGGCCCTCGGGCTGGCGTGGAAGGTGGTTCCCGCCGCCGACGTGCTCGACGAGGCCCTCGCCCGCGCCGAGGCGTTCGCGGTTCACTCCCTCGACTCGCTCGTCGCCTGCAAGCGCCTGCTGTCGGCGACCTTCACCCCGGCGATCGCGGCGGGCCGGCAGCGGGAGAACACCGAGTTCGACGTCTTGCTCAAATCCCCCACGAGTCGTGCTGCGGTCGGCGCGTTCGTGGCCCAACGGGAGGAACGCCATGGCTGACGCCGCCGAACTCGTCGAGGACAACGAGGTGATGGTGCCGATGCGCGACGGCATCCGGCTCCGCACCGACGTGTTCCGCCCCGCCACGGGCGGCCCCCACCCGGTCCTCGTCCAGCGCTATCCGTACAGCCCGCGGGACGGCTTC
>DATDAH010000121.1:0-9803 GCA_036525535.1 Acidimicrobiales bacterium | reverse complement strand
GTAGAGGGGATCGGCCTCGGGGCCGTAGCTGCCGGACTGCTCGGTGTTCCACAGCCCGTAGGTCCCGGGTCGCAGGTTCAGCGGCGCGGCTCGCTCCCCCAGGCCGTGGACCTGGTCGTCGGGCTCGAGCTCGACCGTCGCGGTCCACCGCTCCCCCACCCGCGCCGGCGGCCGCTCACGGCGCACGACCCGCCAATCCTCACTCAGCGGGACGTCCTTGTCCTGGCCAGCTCGGTGCGCAACCTCGATCGCCCCGTCGGCGCTGACCGTCACGCGTAGCCCGTAGCTGGTGAAGACGAGCCCGCCGTCGACGTCCCGAGCGACCACACCGTCCAGCGGCGCGCGGTGAACGTGGGTCGGCTCCACCGCCACCGGCACCGGCAGCGACCCCGGTGTCCAGGTCAGACGGACGAGACCGTCATCGACGAAGGCCACCTCGAGAGCCAGATCACCGAAGGTGATCGAGGTGACCCCGCTCTCGGTGCGCACCTCGCCCCGCGGGCCCGGACGGAGCTCGGGGCCGGTCGGGCGGTCCTTCAGGTACCGCTTGTCCAACCTCGCCTTCCACAGGCCGTAGGTGGCGATCCGCAACGCCCCCCGCACGCCCACCAGCTTCACGCCCTGAAGGGCCAAGGCGATCAGCCCCGGTTCCTTGTCGCTCTCCTTGGCCACGACGGGCGACCATAGCCATCGCCCTCAGCGTCCCCCGGCGGTGGCCGACCGGTTAGGGATGAGCTCGAGTCGGATGCTGTGCAAGGCCGCCGGGGGGGTGCTGCTCCAGGGCGAGGAGCCGGTCATCGCCGTCGTCGCCCGCAGTGACCGCGCCGGCTGGCCCGATCCCAAGGTCCAGGCCTGCCGCATACCGGCGGACACCGACGTCGTGCTCCTCGTGACCAGCCACCGCCTACTGGTGCTGGCGACGCGAGGCCGCGGCCACGTCGGGGAGCCGTACCTGGGCGTCGGTCCCCACAAGCTGCTGGCCCTCGACGCAACGGTGCGCAGCCCGGTGACGGTGGCCGTCACCATCCAGTTCCTGGACGGTTCACTGGTCGAGCTGACGACCCCGGTGGTCGGCGCGGTCCCCGGCCTGCGCTCGGCCTTCGCCCGCCTCCTGCCCGCGCTGGACGACGCCCCGATCTCCTAGGTCGAGGTCAACCGGGTGAGGACGGCGTCGGCTTCAGCCACGATCCGCTCGAGGAGCTCCTCGACGGTCGGCAGGTCGTCGATCACGCCGACCACCTGACCGCCGGACATCACGCCCAGGTCGGGCCGGCCGTCCACCATCGCCGCCTTGAGCAGCATGGGGGTGTTGGCCGCCATGACCACCTGGCTCCAGGTCAGCTCCTGGCGCTTGCGCATGGCCCGACCCTCCCGGAAGAGATCGGCGAAGCTGATGCCGGAGATCTTCTTGAAGGCCAGGCCGTTGCGGACGGCTCGCGGGAGGCTGGTCAGGGGGCTGCCGGCGTCGAGGTGCTCGGTCAGCTCCGTACGGAGGACGCGGTGGGGCACGCCGTCGACCTGGGTGGTCCGGATGGTGCCGTTGACGTCCTTGCTCAGGTAGACGTCCTTCACCGCGCCGGGCACCGGGGCGTCGGCGGTCATGAGGAAGCGCGTCCCCATCGCGATGCCGGCGGCACCGTACGCCAGGGCGGCGACGAGGCCCCGACCGTCGAAGTAGCCGCCCGCCGCGATGACCGGGATGTCGACGGCGTCGACCACCTGAGGCAACAGGAGGCTGGTGGGCACGGCGCCGGTGTGGCCTCCGCCTTCGCCGCCCTGGACCAGTACGGCATCGACGCCCCACGCCGCCACCTTCTCGGCGTGGCGCTTGGCTCCGATCGAGGGGATGACGACGACCCCGGCGTCCTTGAGCTTGGCGATCAGGTCCTGGTTCGGGGCCAGGGCGAACGAGCCGACCTTGACTCCCCTGTCGATCAGCAGGTCGATGCGAGCGGCGGCGTCCGGGGCGTCGGCCCGCAGGTTGACCCCGAAGGGAGCGTCGGTGGTCGCCTTGACCTCGTCGATCGCCGAGGCCAGCTGGTCGAAGTCCATGGTCGCCGCGGCGAGGATGCCGAGGCCACCGGCGTTGGCCGTGGCGGACACCAGCCGGGGACCGGCGACCCAGCCCATGCCCGTCTGCACGATCGGGTAGCGCACCCCGACCAGGTCGCACAGCGCGGTCTGCAGCGCGGGATGGGCCATCGTCAGGACCGGATCTCGGCCTCCCGGAGGCCCTGCGGGTCGAGCACGTCGCGGATCAACGTCAGCTCCTCGTCGGTGGGCAGCCGGGACTCGTCCAGGGTGTCGTCGATGACCAGGTCGAAGGCGGTGGCCTCTTGGACCTCCTCGACGGTGACCCCAGGGTGGACCGTGCGCAGGCGCATCCGGTGGTCGTCGGTGGCGAAGTCGAACACCCCGAGGTTGGACACGACCCGGCGGATCTCGAGGCAGCCCCGGTCCCAGCCCACGCCGGTGACCAGGTCGACCTGCTCGACGAAGACCTTGGGCGAGTGGTTGGGGACGAAGTAGCTGGTCGGGTTGCAGACCGTGTTGCCGGGCGCCCCGCGAAAGCCCAGGAGCTGGACCTTGGGCCTGACCGGGTCGCCGAGGGCGGCGATGTTCTGGTTGCCGTAGCGGTCGACCTGCGTGGCCCCCATCATCACGTGTCGCTTGCCACCCCACACCACGTCGAACATGGTCCGGTACGGGTTCCAGCCTTCGGCCACCAACTCGGGATCGCCCTCCTCGCCCACGGCGTGGATGTCCGCGACGAGCATCGCGAAGCCGTCGGTCATGACCAGCTCGGGCTCGAAGGTGGCTCGGGCCAGCCGGCCGCCGATCATCGGGATGGTGCCGATGGGGTTGGCCAGGATCTCGCCGTCACCCCGGAAGCACTCGGCGACGGCGGCGCAACAGACCTCCGCACGCGTGACCTCGGTGGGGTCCCTCACGAGCTCCTCCACTCGTCGAGCCAGGCGGTCCAGGCGTCCGGGTCCCGGGAGGTCACGGCGTAGGCCCTCTGAGCGTCCTCGTCCCGCTCGTAGTCGGGCTGGCAGGACGTGAAGCCGGCGCCGCCCGGGGCCTCGACCACGCCGTCCACCTGCAGCCGGTTGATGCGCAGGGTGTGGAAGGGGGTCAGCTCGGCGGTCGGCACGACCTTCTCACACGAGATGAAGGTGGCCTGGGCGGCCGATGCGAACAGGTCGTCCATGTAGAGGTCGGGCCCGAGGAACTGGGCGTTGCCTCGCTCGTCGGCCCGGTTGAGGTGGAGCAACGACACGTCCAGGGGCAGGGCGGGCATGGCGACCAGCTCCTCCGGCTCGCCGTCGGCGCCCGCGTAGGGCGAGGTCACCGTCGTCAGCCGGGGATTCACCCGGAAGAGGTCCGAGCCGAGGCCTACCCGGGTGGGCAGGAACGGGACGTTCCAGGCCGCGGCCTGGAGCCCCAGCAGGAACATGCCCTCGTCGTACTCCTCCACCTCGATGGCCCCCGACTCGCGGGCAGCCCGGAAGTGAGGCTCGAGGGGAATCGTGTCGAGCGAGACGAAGGCGAACACCACCTTGCGGACCCGGCCGGCGGCACAGAGGATGCCGACGTCGGGACCTCCGTACGTCACCACCGTCAGGTCGGCGACGTCGGTCCGCAGCAGGGCCTTGAGCAGGGTCATCGGCTTGCGCCGGGACGCCCAGCCCCCGATGCCGATGGTCATGCCGCTCTCGATCCCGGCGACGGCCTCGTCGGCCGTCATGGTCTTGACCAGAGCCACGTCAGTCCTCGCCGCCGAAGTCGGCGTTCTCGCCCCGCTCGACGAAGGCGTCGCGGGCTTCGTCGGCCACGCCGGCCAGGTTCAGCTCGAACGTGAAGCCCTGTTCGAAGCGGTACGAGCGCTTCACGTCGACCGGGTCGATCCCGTTCAGGGACTCCTTGGCCGCCCGGATCACCGTCGGGCTCTTCGCCGCGATCGTCTCGGCCACCTCGCGGGCGGCGGGCATCAGCTCGTCCCGGGGCACGACCTTCAGGACCGATCCGTAGTGGTGCAGCTCGGCCGCGGTGGCCACGGTCGACGTGTAGACCATCGCCCGCATCTTGTGTTGGGGGACCAGGCGGGCCAGGTGCGTGGCGGCGCCGAGGGCGCCCCGGTCCACTTCAGGCAGCCCGAAGGTGGCGTCCTCGGCGGCGATGATCACGTCGGCGTTGCCGACCAGGCCGATGCCCCCGCCGAGGCAGTAGCCGTGAACGGCGGCGATGACGGGCACGGCGCACTCGTAGACCGCGGCGAAGGCGGCGTAACAGCCCTTGTTGGCCCCGATCAGGGCGTCGTAGCCCTCGGTGGCCTGCATCTCCTTGATGTCGACCCCGGCGTTGTAGCCCCGGCCCTCGGCGGCCAGGATCACCACCCGGACGGCAGGGTCGTCGCCCAGCGCGCGGACGATGCCGGCCAGTTCGAACCAGGCCGCCACCGTCAGGGCGTTGACCGGCGGGTTGTCCATGACCACGGTGGCGATCCCGTGGGCGTCGACCTCGGACGTGATGGGCATGCGCGGCGGACCGTAAACGATGCGACCCCTGCCCGGCGAACGGGTCGGGGCCTCCTCCGTCGTGCCGGCCGGTTCGCCCTACGCTCGCCCGAGGATGAGCGCAGCAACCGATCTCGACGGCCGGGTCGCCCTGGTGAGCGGCGGGGCCCGGGGGCTCGGACGGGGGATCACCGACGGGCTCCTGGCCGCCGGCGCCCGAGTCGCCGTCTGTGACCGCAGCCAGCCCGACGAGCTGCCTGCGGGGGCCCGATTCTTCGGCGCCGACGTCCGGGACGCCGCGGCGGTGGACGGCCTGGTCGCCGCGGTGGCCGAGCACTACGGCCGCCTCGACATCGCCGTGAACAACGCCGGCGGCTCGCCCGTCGCCGAGGCGGCCACGGCCGCTCCGGCGTTCTCCACGGCCATCATCACGCTCAACTTCATGGCGCCACTGTTCGTGAGCCAGGCCGTCAACCGGGTCATGCAGGACCAGGAGGAGGGCGGGGCGATCGTGAACATCGGCTCGCTCAGTGGCCCGAGCCCGTCACCGGGGACCGCGGCCTACGGGGCGGCGAAGGCCGGTCTGGTCGACCTCAGCCGGACGTTGGCCGTCGAATGGGCGCCCAAGGTCCGCGTCAACTGTGTGTCGGGCGACCTCATCGCCACCGACGCCGCCGCGGATGACGACGCCGACGCCATCGCCGCAGTCGAGGCCACGGTGCCCCTCGGTCGACTCGGCACGGTGAGCGACGTGGCCGGAGTCGTGTGCTACCTCGCGTCGCCCGCGTCGGCCTACGTGACCGGGGCCAACCTGGTGATCCACGGCGGCGGTCGCCGCCCGACGTACCTTGGAGCCATCGCCGGCGACTGAGGCCGGCGGCCCCCGAGGGTTGGCGCGCCGCTGATCCCGTCGCCTACATTTCTGTAACCAGTTCGCAAAGAAACTGCAATCAGATCTGCGCGGTGGAAGGGAAGCCCACCGAAAGGCAACGTGAATGCGCAGAGTGTTCACAGTCCGCATGCAATGTCCGACCTTGTGATCGTGCGCCGAATTCTCACCACCCTGACCGCCGTGCTGGTCGGGGCGTCCGCCCTGGCCGTCGTGCCGGTCGCCCTCCCCTCGGCGCAGGGCGAGGGGGAGCCGACCCTGGCGACCTCGGTCGCCGAGGGCCTCACCGGCACCTCCATCCAGGTCTCGGGCACCGGCTGCTACCTGCCCGACGGGATCACGGGCTCCGACGGCGTGCTGTTCCAGCTCATCGCCCCCGACGGCAGCGCCGCCGCCTCGGGCACCCTCCCGGTCGAGCGGGACGGGACCTGGGACGCTCCCTTCGTCGTCCCCAACGGCGTCCCCGCCGGCACCTACGGCGTCAAGGGCACCTGCATCGCCCCCATGTACGAGGACCTGGGCGTGGTCACCGCCGAGCCCTTCACGGTCACCGGGGCCGGCGCCCCCGTGCCCGAGCGGGAGCCGGCCACGCCTCGCTTCCCCAACGAGATCGAGGCCTACCCGACCTACGACGGCCAGAGCACCTGCAGCCCGGCGCCCAAGCCGGGCATGATCGCCTACCGGGACATGGTCATGCGGGCCTATCCGGCGTCGTCGAGCTACGGCATCAGCCGGGACTGCTCCGTCGGCGGGACCAGCGAGCACAAGGAAGGGCGGGCCTGGGACTGGGCCAATGACGCCACCACGGCCGCGGGGCGCCGCCGGGTCGCCGACTTCTTCCGTTGGCTGTTCCGCACCGACAGCTACGGCCACCGCCACGCCATGGCCCGTCGCCTCGGCGTCATGTACCTCATCTGGAACCGCCAGATCTTCCGCATGTACCGCGCGAACGAGGGGTGGACGCCGTACACCGGGTCCAGCCCCCACACCGACCACGTCCACGTCAGCCTGACCCGCCGGGGCGGCAACAAGCGGACCAGCTTCTGGACCATGCGGCTGTCAGGGCCGCCCACGGATCCGCCGCCGCCGACCGATCCCCCGCCCCGTCCCAGGCGGGCCCGGGCCGAGTTCGAGCAGACCGCGCGTGCCGTCGACGGTACGTTCGAGCACGCCCAGGTCGGCGACTTCGACGGCAACGGCAAGAACGACATCCTCTGGTACGGCGAAGGGGTCAAGCCGGAGTACATCTGGTGGGGCCGACGGGGCCGGGGCTTCGTCGTGGCCGACATCCGGGCAGCCGGTCGCTTCCGTCCGATGGTCGGCGACTATGACGGGGACGGGCGCGACGACATCCTCTGGTACGTCCCCGGACCGGGCCAGGACTACCTCTGGTACGGCCGGACCGACCGGTCGTGGGACACCGGGCCCACGCGCGTCGCCACGCGGTTCCCCGGCTCCGCCGTGGGTGACTTCAACGGGGACGGGCGCGACGACGTGTTCTGGTACGGGCCCGGCGACGGCCTCGACAAGCTCTGGTTCGGGCGAGCGGACCGACACTTCGCCCTCCGTTCCCTGACCGTGGGCGGCGACTTCGCGCCGACCGCGGGCGACTTCGACGGCGACGGCCGCGACGACGTCCTGCTCTTCGGGCGGGGCGCCGGGGCCGACGAGCTCTGGTTCGGCCGCCCGGACCGGACGTTCGACGCCACCGACCGCACCATCAACCAGAGCTCGACGCCCATCGTCGGCGACCTCGACGCCAACGGTCGCGACGACATCTTCTGGTACGCCCCCGGCACGACCCCGGACAGGGTCTGGTGGGGCTCTCGGAGCCGCACCTTCGGCGCCGGCGCCGTCACCAACGTGGCGGGCACCTACCGGCCCGCCTTCGCCGGCGACTTCGACGAGGACGGCCACGACGACATCTTCTGGTACCGGTCCGGCACGGCCCCGGACTACATCTGGTGGTTCCAGTAGTCGGTTTGCCGCCGGCGAGCTCGGTCGGACAGCGCCACCCAGCGTGGCCTCGTACTATCCGCGGCCATGGCCGACCACTTCGTCAAACATCTCGCCACCGTTCCGCTGTTCGCCGAGTGCTCGAAGCGTGACCTGGCCAAGATCGCGTCGTTGACCGATGAGATCGAGGTGGCGGCGGGACGAGAGCTGATCAGGGAGGGCGAGGTCGGCCACGAGGCCTTCGTCGTGGTCGACGGCACCGCCTCGGTGACCCGGGACGGCAACGAGGTGGCCACCATCGGACCGGGTGCGGTGTTCGGCGAGATGGCGCTCATCGAACGATCTCCCCGCAACGCCAGCGTGTCGGCGAAGACGCCGATGCGGTTGCTGGTGATCGGCAAGCGGGAGTTCACCGGCCTGCTCGACGAAGCCGCCGACTTCCGGAACAGCATCATGGCCGCCCTCGCGGCCCGGGTCCGCCAGAAGGACCTCGACCTCTACGGTTGAACCGTTCTGGTTGCACCCCACCGCGTCCCGCCGCGGCCACGCGCAACCAGAACCCGGGTCGGGCTAGGCGGCGAGTCCGTCGAGGGCGCGGATGGCGGCCTGTGCGGTGGCCACGCCGCCGGAGCCCGGGTTGAGGGCGGAGCCGAGGGACACGGCGTGATCCCCGCCCTCGAGGAGCACGACGGCGGCGTGCTCACCCTCGTGGTCGACCTCGCTGGCGTAGCGGAACAGGACGTGGCTTCCGGTGGCGACCAGCACCGCCCGGGTGACGGCCTCCACCTGGGTGTCGGCCCGTCCGTGGCCCGGACGGACCTGGTCCCCGATGCGGACCTGGACCTCGGCCAGCACCGAGTCCCGGGACCGGTGGGCCTCGACGTAGACGGGCGTGGCGATGGTCGTGGCCGGCGACGCGGCGCCGTCGAGCTGGTGGACGGCGCGACCGAACGACCGACAGAACCGAGCCGCCACCTCCCGCTCCGGCGGGGTGATCCCCTCGACCCGGGCCATGGCCCAGAGCCCGCGGGAGCCGGCCCCGACGGTGGCCACGGTGACCCCCCGGAAGCCGGCCGCGTCAAGGTCTGCATCCGACCCGCCTGCTTCGAGATCGACGCGCAGGCCGTCGAAGAGGACGTAAGTACGGGCGGCACCGAGGCGGTCCATCGACGGAGACTGCAGGAACAGGTGAGGCTCCTCGCCCGGGCCCTCGTGGAGGTAGGCGCACAGGTCAAGGGCCATGGTGTTGGCCAGGCCGTCGAGCAGGGCCCCCACGAGGTCGTCGCGGAGCTTGCGGACGGCCGACGGCGCGGGCTCATGGCCCGGGGACGGTTCGGTGGCGGCGACGACAGGCTCGGCGTTCGGCACCGACGACGGTGGTGGCTCGGCGGGCGACTCCGCAGCCGGTGCCCCTTCGTCCTCGACCGGTCCGCCGAGCAGGGCGGCCAACCCACCGCGGCGCCGCTTGCGGCGCTGGGTCCGGGGCGGAGTGTCGAGGTCGGCCGCCAGGGTCGGGATGATGGCGGCCAGCCCCCGGCCGAGCCCACTCTGAACCTCGGGGTCGTCGCGATTGTCGTCGGGGAGACCGGCTCGATCGGTCGAGTCGGCGGACTCGTCGTCCACCGGACCACCGAGGCCGGGCAGGGTGTCGGCCACCCGCCTACGGTACGGACCGGGGCGGAGTGAGTGGGGGACCCGATGGCGAACGAACCCGATGACGAGCTGGTGGTGGTGGTGCCCGCCGCCCACCAGGCAGGGGTGTGGGCCAACGACGCCATCGTGAACTCCAGCGATCACGAGGTCACCGTCGACCTGCTGAGGGTCGATCACTCCGTCGAGCCCAATGTGGGCACCGTCGTCGCCCGCGTCGCCATGTCGCCCAAGCTGCTGCGCCAGCTCATCGACGACCTGAGCGTCGCCTGGGACGCCTACGTCGACGAGATCACCGACCGGCTGATCGAGGCTCCGTCGGACACCGGTCCGGTGCCGCCCGCCGCGGGGATTGAGTAGCGCCTACTCACGTACGGGCCCGGTCGGACGCGTAGCGTCCCCGCCCATGGAGCGGCCCGATCTCTTCGCCCGGCGCAACCGACTGCGCATCCTCGGCCTGATCATCCTGGCCACGGTCGTGTACTGGATGGCCGTCGTAGCCGCCGCGGTGGCCACCGGGCTGATCGTCATCTTCTACCTCATCAGCGAGGCGGGGGTCCCGGACGACTTCGAGGTGCTCAAGTGGTTCGGCTACTTCTGCCTGGCCGTCATCGGCCTGTCGATCGTGATCGGCAGCCTGGTGTCGATCGTCCGCCTGCCCACCCTGCGTCGGAAGCTCGAGGCCCAGGTGCTGCGGGAGACCGGGGCCCAGCTGGCGAACCCCGACGCCTACCCCCAGGTCCGCAACCTCCTGGACGGCCTGGCCCTGTCCGCCGGCGTCCCGGCCCCCC
>DATDAH010000120.1:0-6849 GCA_036525535.1 Acidimicrobiales bacterium | reverse complement strand
CCACAGTCGCGCCCAGTGGTGCACGGCGAGGTCGGCCAGCGGCAGGCTCCACGACTCGGGTTCGCCGGTGTCGAGGTCGAAGCGGTCGCCAGCGTGGATCGCCTTCAGCAGCTCGCTGCGGTAGCGCTCGGCCTCGGCCTTGGTGCGATATGACCGGCTCCGGTGACGCCCGTCGACCGAGTAGCGGACGACGTAGGGCAGCTTGCGGCGATCCGCGCCACGCCGGTTCTGTACGGAGTAGACCTGCACCTGTTGGATCGGTCGGGCCATGACCGTTTGCCTCCGAGAGCCGCCCAGAGCACGACAGTAGCCTTCAGTATTGGGCGGAGGTTGGGCGGAGACAACCCAGCTGGACCGAACTAGGCCCCTGACCTGGATATTCAGGGCGGAAGTGCACGGTTTCCTAAACCGTGTGTCGCAGGTTCGAATCCTGCCGAGGGCGCCAACGACCGGCGCTGACAGTCCAACCCCGGTCGGCGTTCCCACCGGGTGCGGCGACCTGTGAGGATCATGACCGTGGCCGATCGAATGCCGGAGCTCGGGTTCTACGCACTGGCGGGTGCGCCGCAGTCGCCGGCGGAGTTGCTGGACGAGATGCGCGACGGCGAGGCGATGGGGCTCGGCACCGCCTTCATCTCGGAGCGCTACAACATCAAGGAGGCGGTGACGCTGTCGGGCGCCGCCGCCGCCGTGACCTCCGAGATCCAGGTCGCCACCGCCGCGACCAACCACAACACACGCCACCCGATGGTGACCGCGTCGTACGCGACGACGATGCACCGGCTCTCGGGTGGACGGTTCGGCCTCGGATTGGGCCGGGGCATCGCCCCTCTGCAGGACCTCTATGGCATCCCCCGCATCACCACGGCCCAGATGGAGGACTTCGCCGGCCTGATGCGCCGCCTCTGGCACGGCGAGGTCGTCATCGGCCACGACGGGCCGGCCGGCTCGTGGCCGCTGCTCCACCTCGGCGCCGAGTTCGACGACGACATCCCCATCCTGCTGACCGCCTTCGGCCCCCACTCGTTGGCGCTCGGCGGGCGGGCGTTCGACGAGGTGGTCCTCCACACCTTCTTCACCGACGAGACCCTCGCCCGCTGCGTCCGGACGGTGAAGGACGCCGCCGAACAGGCCGGTCGGGACCCGGCCTCGGTGCGGGTGTGGTCGTGCCTGGCCACGGTCGGCGACCACCTGCCCGAGGACCTGCGACTCCGCAAGACCGTCGGCCGGATGGCCACCTACCTGCAGGGCTACGGCGACCTCATGGTGGCGACCAACGGTTGGGACCCGTCGCCCCTCGAGCGCTTCCGGGCCGACGAGGTGATCGCCACGTTCGCCGGGGGCATCGACCAGCGGGCGACCACCGAGCAGCTCGAGCACATCGCCACGCTCATCCCCGACGAGTGGCTCGCCCCCGCGGCCACCGGCAGCCCCGCGCAGTGTGTCGCCACCGTGCGGGAGCAGTTCGACCTCGGCGCCGACGCCGTCATCCTCCACGGCGCCACACCCACCGAGCTGGCGCCGATCGTCGAGGCCTACCGGGCATCGGTGTGACGGCGGGCGATCCGGGTCCTGTCGACGACCGCGACGACCTCACGCCGGCCTGGCTGACGGCCGCCCTGCGGGCCGGTGGCCACGAGGTCACCGTCACGGCCGCCGACGCCGAGCCGATCGGCCACGGCCAGATCGGAGCCAACTACCGCCTCGCTCTGGAGCTGAACGGCGGCGGCGGCGGTGCCATGCCCTCCCGCCTGGTCGCCAAGCTCGGCGCAGGCGCCGACCGGTCGATCGTGTCCGGCGGTTACCGCAAGGAGGTCGCCTTCTACCTGGACATCGCCGCCACGGTCGCCGTGCGCACCCCCCGATGCTGGTACGGCGCCATCAGCGCGGACGGCACGGTCTTCACGCTGCTGCTGGAGGACCTCGCCCCCGCCGAGACCGGCGACCAGCTGGCGGGCTGCGGGCCGGCGGCGGCCGAGGCCGCGGTCGCCAACCTGGCCGGGCTCCACGGCCCCCGTTGGGACGACGCCACCCTCTGGAGCCATCCGGAGCTCGACCCGGTCGACGAGGACGGCGCCGCCCTCCTGGGTGAGATCTACGCCTCGGCCGTCACCACATTCGTCGGGCGCTACGAGGCCGAGCTCGACTCGGGCCAGGTCACGCTGCTCCACCACGTCGCCGAGGCCATCACGCCGTGGATCGCCCGCGTCGACCGGTTCGCCGTGGGCCACGGCGACTACCGCCTCGACAATCTCCTTTTCGGGCCCGATGGCGCCGTGAGCGCCGTGGACTGGCAGACCCTCTCCGTCGTCCCGCCCGGTCGTGACCTGGCGTACTTCTGCGGCAACAGCCTCGAGCCGGAGGTCCGGCGTACCTGCGAGGACCGCCTGGTGACCACCTGGCGGGACGGTCTGGCCACCCACGGGGTGCAGCTCGACGAGGCTGACGCCATCGCCGAGTACCGGCTGGGCGTGCTTCAGGGCCCGCTCATCACCGTGCTCGGCGCGGTGTACGCGACCGCTGAGCGCTCCGAACAGGCTGACGCCATGTTCCTGACGATGCTCCGCCGCGGCCTCGTCGCCGTCGACGACCTGGATCCGTTCTCGCTCCTCTGAGTCGGATCTGCACGGCCGATTCGGGAGCAGTACGGTCGGCGGCCTCGGCCGTCGAAACGGTGGCCAGAAGGGGGCGGCCATGCCCAAGTACCTGTTCATCGCCAGCTACAGCTCCGAGGGGGCCCAGGGCGTGCTCGACGGTGGTGGGTCCGCCCGCCGCAGCGCCATCAACGAGATGGCCGAGAGCATGGGGGGCTCTGTCGAGAGCTTCTACTTCGCCTTCGGCAGTGACGACGCCTTTGTACTGGTCGACCTGCCCGACGACGAGGCCGCCGCGGCCATCGGCCTCACCGTCGGTGCCTCGGGGAAGGCCTCAGTCCGCACCGTGACCCTGCTCACGCCCGAGCAGGTCGACGCCGCGACGAAGCGCTCGCCGACCTACCGCGCCCCGGGCGGCTAGGCCCGCGAGATCGGGGCCAGGGTCCGGGCCCGCTCGGTGCCACCGACCAGGTAGAGCTCGACGGTGTTGGTGCCGTCGTGGAAGACATCGGGGACCGACATGGCCTCGAGGTGATGGGGGTTGTCCCCCGACGGCCAGGTCGGGGTGACCGCGGCCGCCCGCCCCGTGGCCACGACGGCCACGGTCAAGGGCTCGGTCCCCTCCGCGTCCACGTCAGCGACGAAGTGGGTGTGGGCACGAAACCGGACGAGAGATCGACGCCGTCGAAGGGCTCCGGCTCGGCGAGCGTCACGGTGGCGCCCGGCGCCTCGACGACGGGAACCTGGTCGAGGAGCGAGCCGATGAACAGGGGTGAGCGACGAGCGGCCTCAGGTGAAGCGGGAGTCGTCCAGGAGACGGCCGAAGGCCTCGGCCGACAACGGGGGCGCCCAGTGATGGCCCTGGGCCAGGTCGCAGCCCTGGGCCTGCAGCGCTTCGGCCTGCGCCTGGGTCTCGACGCCCTCGGCGATCGACACCAGGCGCAACGCCCGGGCGAGGTCGACCATCGAGGCGACGATGGCCGTGTCCACCCGGTTGGTGCCGATCCCGGCCACGAAGGACCAGTCCAGCTTCAGGGCGTGCACCGGGAACCGACGGAGGTAGAGCAGGGACGAGTAGCCGGTCCCGAAGTCGTCGACGGCCAGGACGACGCCGAGCTCGGCCAGCTCGTCCACGGTGGCGGCAGCCCGGGACGAGTCGTCCATCAGCATCGACTCGGTGATCTCCAGGCAGATGGCGTCGATGGGCAGGTCGTGGGTGGCGAGGATGCCGGACACGGTCGAGACCAGGTCCGGTTCGGTCAGCTGGCGACCGGACAGGTTCGCCGCCATGGTCAGGCGCTCCCAGCCCGGGCGGTTCCGCCACTCGGCGAGCTGGCCACAGGCCTCGTTCAGCACACGGGCCCCGAGGTCGACGATCAGGCCGGTCTGCTCGGCGACGGGGATGAACTCGGCGGGCGATATGGGGCCCAGTTCCGGGTGCTCCCAGCGGGCCAGGGCCTCCATGCTCACCAGACGGCCGCCGAAGGTGACGACCGGCTGGTAGACGACACCCACCTGCCCGCTGCTCAAGCCCCGCCGCAGCTCCTGTTCGAGGTCGAGGCGTCGGGCCGAGCGATCGGCCACTTCCGGCTCGAAGACCTCGACCCGCGCTCCCCCGAGGGCCTTGGCGTGTTGCATGGCGATGTCGGCGTGCCGGATGACGCAGGCGGCATCCGTCGCCGTCCGGTCGGCGACGGCCACGCCGATGCTGAGGTCCATCGTGAAGCGCCGGCCGGCCACCGCGAGCGGCCGGGAGAACGCGTCGAGGATCCTTTCCGCGACCTCCGCGGCATCGGCCTCGACCGTCAGGTTCTCGCAGAGCACGATGAACTCGTCGCCGCCGTGCCGGGCAACGGTGTCGTCGGGTCGCACCACCTCGCACAGGCGGCCGGCCACGGCGGCCAGCACGGCGTCGCCCACGCCGTGGCCGGAGACCTCGTTGACCGACTTGAAGCGGTCGAGGTCGATGAACAGGACCGCATTCGCGCCCGGCGGAGTCCCCCGACCCATGGCCTGCTCCAGTCGATCGACGAGCAGGGTCCGGTTGGGCAGACCCGTCATCTGATCGACCAGCACCCGATTGGCCCGGTCCCGCTCGTGGGCCCGGCGCTCGCCGATGTCCCGCAGGAACGCCCGCATGTGGTGCCGGCCCTGCGAGGTGACGACCACCAAGGAGAGCTCGACCGGGAACACGGTCCCGTCGCGGTGCTGGGTCGGCAGCTCGAAGCGGACGGGGGGAAGCTGGTCGGCCCCGGACGCGCTCAGCGCTTCGATCCGGTCCTGGTAGTAGGGCCGATCCTCGGCCACGAAGACGTGATCGACCATCAGCTCGCCGAGCACCTCCTCCGCCGGCCACCCGAACATCTGCTCGGCGGCCGGGTTCCAGTCGGTGATCCGGCCCTGGGCGTCGGCCCCGACGAAGGCGTCGTGGGCGACCTCGACCGTCCGCCGGAACACCGCCGCGGCTTCGGCCTCCGCCTCGCGGGTGGCCGTGACATCGATCGTCGTGCCCCGGAGGGCCACGGTGCGACCGTTGGCGTCGCCGACCGCACGCCCCTGGCTGCGTCGCCACGTGATCTCGCCGTCGTCGTCGACGCGGTAGTCCACGGCGAAGGACTCACCCGGGGCCGGCTGGCCTTCCAGGAACAGATGCCGGTCCTCGGGGACGACCCGCTCCAAGAAGTCCGTGAAGTCGGGGGCGGGCCGGGCCGCCAGACCGCCGGACGCCGACTCGGCGTGGTCCCACATGGTGAAGACACCGGTGACCAGATCCAGCTCCCAGACGGCGAGGTTGCCGGCCTCCAGCGCCTTCGTCAGGCGCTCCCGCTCGTGCTCGGTCTCCAATGACGCCTCGACCGCGGCCGTGATGTCCTCGACCAGGGCGATCCCGTAGCGGGGGTTGCCTACCTCGTCGCGCACCAACGAAGCGGTCAGGCGAACACTCACCGCCTCGCCCGACGCCTGCAGGCAGCGCGTCGCCAACCGGACCTCGTCGACGTCCCCGGTGAAGAGCCGGACCACCTCCCGCCGGACCTCTTCTCGGTCCTCGAGGTGGGCAAACGCGAGGGCGTCCTGGCCGATCAGCTCGTCCGCCCGCCGGCCCAACAAGCGCTGGATGGCCAGGTTCGACTGCAGGATGCGCAGCCCGCCGTCCAGGATCAGCCCGCCCAGCGGGCTCTGATCGAAGGCGCCGGGGAAGCGTTCCTCGCTGCGGTCGATGTCGCGGCGCGGCGGCTCGACGGACGCGAGCAGGTCGGAGGCGGTGCTCACCCCCACATCCTGCACGTCCTTCCGTCGGCCGCCTTCGGCCCGAATTGACACTTGGGCGCTTGGCGTCCCGGGACCCGGCGGTGCGGATCGTCCCACGCCTGAGGGGTCTGATCTTGCGCCGGTTCGCACGCTCTGCGCCAAGGGAAGGCAAAGTTCTGCCCAAGTCAGGCGAGATCGGGACCTCGTACCCTGCGTCGACGTCGGGTCGTGGCGCAGGCTCTCGGGAATGGAACTCGACACGCTCTTCGGCCTGCCCGCCCACCCGCTGATCGTGCATGCCGCGGTCGTGCTGGTCCCCCTGGCGGCGATCGGCACCATCGCCATCGCAGTGTCGGCCAAGGCCCGACTGCACATCGGCTGGATCGTCGTGGCCCTCACCGCCTCGGCCTTCGTCTTGGCGCTGTTGGGGCAGGGCAGCGGCGAGTCACTCCAGGAGAAGACCGACGAGAGCGAGCTGACCGAGGAGCATGCCGAGCTCGGCGAGACCATGCCCTGGTTCGCCCTACCGATCTTCATCACCGCCTCGGGCGTGATGGTCCTCGACCGGCGCCGCGCATCGACCGACGCCGAAAGCCAGCCGTCCTGGATGGGACCGGCGGTCATCGCGATGTCCACCGCCGCCATCCTCGCCTCGGTCGTGGGCACGGTGCGCATCGCCCAGGTCGGACACAGCGGCGCCCGCGCCACCTGGCAGGAGATCCAGGATCACCCCGAGGGTGAGTCCGGGGGCGGCCCGGACACCGACAACGACGAGGACTGACTGCTTCGGGCCCGCCCGACGCCTAGTGCTCAGGCGCCGGGTGCAGCTGGACGACGGCATCGAGCCCTCCCTCCGGCGCCTCGCGCAGCTCGACGTGACCACCGTCGGCTTGGACCAGCTTCTGGACGATGGCCAGGCCGAGGCCGCTCGACCCCGTGCCCTCCGGCCCCTGCCAGAAGCGGTCGAAGGCCCGCTCCCGCTGGTCGGGGGTCATGCCCGGCCCCT
>DATDAH010000119.1:0-4168 GCA_036525535.1 Acidimicrobiales bacterium | reverse complement strand
CTCGTCGCCTGGAACGGCCGCGACCCCCGCTGACCCCGAACTGGCGCCCGATTTCGGGCCTGGGCACCAGGATCAATCGCCAGTTCGGATCAGCCGCGGTCGTGGGAGAGGGCGTCGACGGCGACGGTGACGGCCAGGACGAGAACGCTGTCCTTGTCCTGCTCGACCTCGACGCCGTAGGTGTCCCGGACACGGAACCACTTCTTGGAGATCTCGGCGATCTTGTCACCGTCACGGTCGATCTTGTACTCGTGATCGGTGATCTTGCCGTGGACCTTCAGGTCCTCGCCGCCGGCGACGTCGACGATGAAGCGATCCCGGAAGCCGACCATGGCCTTCTTGACGGTCGCCTCGAATCCAATGCCGTACTCGATCTTGATCTTGTCCCGGACCGAGAGCTTCTTCTCCCGGATCTTGGCCACCTCGTTGCCACCCATGTCCTCCAGCACCCAGGTGTCCCGGAAACGGGCCACTTTGCCGTTGACCTTGAACGCCTTCGCCCCCGACTCGTCCTCGATCCAGTAGTCATCGCCGATCGAGAGCGCGTTCTCCCGCATCTGGAACGTGCGCTTCCGCTCCGGATCACCCTGGCTCATGCTCATGGCGCGAGCGTAGGGGTGAAGCCGTGGTCCGGGCCCGCCTCGCTCGGTGGGCTCCCGTGCTAGTCGGTGGGGAGCACCGGACTGTGCGCCGGAGCGGTGACGACGACGGACGTAGCCGGCGGGGTGGTGACGTCGGCGTCCTGCCGCCGCTCGGCGACGGCGGCGGTGACCCGACTGACCCCGGTGAGGGCGGCCCGACGGGCTTTCGGCGACGCCACCAGGACGCCGGTGGCGAAGCCGACCCCGAAGTACAGGGCCCGGGTGACCCCGACGGCGCGGCCGGCGTACCAGCCGACGCGGGCGGAGCCGGCGGCCAGGCGGAAGGGGAAGGTCAGCAGGCGGAACACGGCACGCTCCTCAGCCTTCGAACAGGGCGTCGACGAACTCGTGAGGATCGAACACGATGAGGTCCTCGGCCTTTTCGCCGAGCCCCACCAGCTTCACGGGGATGCCGAGGTCGTCCTGGATGGCCACCACGATGCCACCCCGGGCCGAGCCGTCCAGCTTCGTCAGCACCACGCCCGTGACGTCCACGGCCTCGGTGAACTGGCGGGCCTGGGTGAGGCCGTTCTGGCCGGTCGTGGCGTCGAGCACCAGCAGCACCTCGGTCACGTCACCGGGATCGCGGTCGGCGACCCGACGGACCTTGCGCAGCTCTTCCATGAGGTTGGACTTGGTGTGGATGCGCCCGGCGGTGTCGGCCAAGACCAGGTCAGCGCCCCGGGCCGAGGCCCGCTGGACGGCGTCGAAGATCACCGAGCTGGGATCGCCGCCGGCCTGGCCCTGCACGACGTCGGCGCCCGTGCGCTCGCCCCAGATGCCCAGCTGTTCGCCCGCCGCCGCCCGGAACGTGTCGCCCGCGGCGAGCACGACGCTCTTGCCGGCTTCCACCTCGCGCTTGGCCAGCTTGCCGATGGTGGTGGTCTTGCCCACGCCGTTGACGCCGACGAACAGCCAGACCGTCGTCCCGTCGGCCGATGTGGCCATCGAGCGGTCGCCGGCCAGGCGGGCCTCGAGCTCGACCTTGAGGGCGTCGATCAGGGCGTCGGGACCCTCGATGGTGCCCGCCGTGACCTGCTCGCGCAGTCCGTCGAGCAGTGCGGTGGTGGTGCCCACGCCGACGTCGGCGGAGAGCAGCGCCTCCTCCAGCTCGTCCCAGACCGTGCCGTCGAGGGTCGACCGGGCCCTCAGGTGGTGGATGGCGCCGGCCAGGCGCTCCCGGGTCTTGCCGATCCGGTCTCCGATGCGAGTCGGGGCCTCGGCGGTGGCGGTCGCCGCCGGGCCGGTCGGCGCGAGCGGCGAGGGCCGGGGGTCGGGCGACGGCGGGGCCTCGGTGCGGCCCCGCGTGGCGAGGTACCGCGGGATGAGCGCCAGCAGCACACAGGCGACGACCACGACGGCGATCAGGATCTCCATGACCGCCCGACCCTATCGACGGACCGTTCTGGCCCTGGATCCGAAAGTCGGGATGCGGGAGGGAGGCTGCGCAGTCGGCGCCGAGCAGCAGCACCGAGGCAAGCTTCGGCGGAGCCGGACGTGCTGAGCGCAGCGAAGCCAGTCAGATGTAGCGACTACTCAATCGGCGGTGGAGCCGAGGGTGACGGTGATCTCCTGCTCCTCGCCGTTGCGGGCGACGGTGAGCGCCAGCTCGTCACCGGGGCCGTGGCGGCGGATGATCACGCCGAAGTCACCGAAGCTGGTGACGGCGTCGCCGTCCACGGCCACGATCCGGTCACCGGCCTGAAGGCCGGCGTCCTCGGCGGGCGAGCCGGGCACGATCGACGCCAGCAGGGCCCCGGGGTCGCTCCCGGCCGCATCGCCCCCTTCGATCCCGAGGTAGCCGAACTCGACCGGCTCGCCGGCGACGATGGCGTCGGCCACCCGCTCGGCGATGTCGACCGGCACGGCGAACCCGAGGCCGACGTTGCCACCGGTCTCGCTCTGGATGTAGCTGGCGATGCCGATGACCTCGCCCTCCCGGTTGGCCAGGGGGCCGCCCGAGTTGCCCGGGTTGATCGGAGCGTCGGTCTGGATGGTGCCCACCGACGGGCCCCCGGAGGGCGCCGGGCGGTCGAGGGCGCTGACGATGCCCGCGGTCACGGTCTGGTCCAGCGCGTAGGGGCTGCCCACGGCGACGGCGAGGTCACCGACGTCCGGCGGGGAGTCAGCCAGGACGGCGACCGGCAGGCCGTCGCCACCACCGTCGATCGAGACCACGCCGATGTCGCTGTCCGTGTCGGTACCGACCACGGTGCCGTCCCGGGTCGTGCCGTCGGCGAGGCGCAACGTCACGTGCTCACTGCCTGCGACCACGTGGGCCGCGGTGAGGATCAGGCCGTCCGGGTCGTAGATGACGCCGGACCCGAGGCCCTGGGCGGTCTCGATCTGCACGACGGCCGGGGCGACCGCGTCGGCCACCGCCGCGGCCGGCTCCTCGTCCGACGAGTCCAGCGGAGGCTCGGTGGGACGGTCCTCGACATCGGCCGCCACCTGGATCGATGACGATCGGTCGGCGGCAGCCGAGGCGGCGTCGTTGCCGCCGTCGTCACCCCGGTTCAGGGCCCAACCGCCGGCGAAGGCGCCGACCAGCAGGGCCAGGCCCGCGACGATGGCGAGGGGGAGGCGCCACCGTCGGGGCCGGCCTGCCGGCGGGTCGGCACCGGGGACGGGAGGAAGGTCCGGGGGTCGCCCCGAGAACATCGAGGGCGGGTGCGGAGGAAGGCTGTCAGCCACGGGTACCTGATCGTCGGGGGGGAAGTCGGTCACATCGGGGAAGGTACGGAGTCAACCCGAAAATGGATCGAAAGGTCCGCTCAGCCGTCGGCGGCGTCGACCTCGACGGGGTGGCGCGGGATCCACAGCGAGAAGACCGAGCCCCGCCCCGGCTCGGAGACGACTCGGGCGGCGCCCCCGTGGGCGACCAGGATCTGGTCGACGATGGCCAGGCCGAGCCCGCTGCCCCGGGGCCCGTCGACGGAGGCTCCCCTCCAGAAGCGCCGGAACACCAGCGGTTGGTCCTCGGTGGTGATGCCGGGACCCTCGTCACCGACCGCGATCCAGCTCCACGGGCCGTCCAGCCCGGCCCCCACCTGGATGGTCGAGCCTTCGGGGGCCAGGCGCACGGCGTTGTCCAGCAGGTTGGCCACGGCCTGGCGCAGAGCCGCCCGGTCCCCGGAGACGACGACCGGCCCCGACGGCACCGCCGTCTCGATGTGCATCGACCGGGTCGCAGCCGGCGAGCGGAACTCGTCGGCCACCTCGGCGGCGAGAAGCCCGAGATCGATGTCCTCCCGAGCCATGACGGCCTGCTCGTTGCGGGCGTACCGCAGGAGGTCGTCGACGGTGTGCGTCATGCGCTCGGCGGTGCGGGCCGCCAGCTCGGCTGCGGTGCGCAGCTCCGGGGCCGAGGCCCCCTCGTCGGCCAGGGCCACGTCGAGATTTGTGCGGATCACGGCCAGGGGGTTGCGCAGCTCGTGGGACGCCTCCTGGAAGAAGTGGCGCTGGCCCTCGAAGGCCTCGTCGAGACGCCCGAGCATCCCGTCGAAGGTGTCGGCCAGTTCCTTCAT
>DATDAH010000118.1:0-19226 GCA_036525535.1 Acidimicrobiales bacterium | reverse complement strand
CGCGGTCGGCGTCGGCGACGAGAGCGACGGCTACGCCGAGGCGTGGTACCTGCCCGCGGCCGACGACATTCCTGCCGGATACGCCACCGAGGGCACGTGGTACGACTTCTTCGCCGGCAAGGCGGCGGCCAAGTTCGGCACCCGATGGGGCCCCGGCTTCGCGACCTTCCAGTACCCGAACCACGGCCGGGCGTCGACTGACTGGTATCACGACCACACGCTCGGCATGACCCGGCTCAACGTGTACGCGGGACCGGCCGGCTTCTTCATCATCCGGGGCGGTCCCGCCGGCGACGATGCGGTGCTCGACCGCCGCACCGGTCAGCGCGCATCGTTGCCCGGGCCGGCACCACGCGAGAACGACAGGTTCCCGTCCAACAAGCACTACCGCGAGATCCCCATCGCCATACAGGACCGGGCGTTCAACGAGGACGGGGCGCTCTTCTACCCCGACACCCGGGCCTTCTTCGACGGGATCACCGGGCCGTACCTACCTGACACCGACGTCTCGCCGATCTGGAACCCCGAGTTCTTCGGCAACCTGATGATGGTGAACGGCAACACCTGGCCGTTCCAGACCGTCGAGCAGCGCCGCTACCGCTTCCGAGTCCTCAACGGGTGCCAGTCGCGTTTCCTCATCCTCGACTTCAGCGGGATACCCGGCGTCGAGGTCTGGGCCATCGGCAACGAGGGCGGCTTCCTCTCGGCCCCCGTGAACCTCACCGCCCAGAACGGGAATCGGCTCCTCATGGGCCTGGCCGAGCGCGCCGATCTGATCGTCGACTTCACCAACGTGCCGCTGGGAAGCCACGTGCTCGGCAACGTCGGGCCCGACGAGCCGTTCGGCGGCGGTGAGCCCGGCGAGGACTTCGAGCCCGCCGATCCCGCCACCACGGGCCAGATCCTGGAGTTCCGGGTCGTGCCGACCCTCGACGTCGACACCTCGACCCCGCCCCGGTTCCTCCGGCTGCCGGCCATCACCCCCCTGCCGCCGGAGACGGTCACCCGGCCCCTGGCCCTCCTCGAGGAGATGTCGACCTTCTTCGACGACGCCCCGATCGAGGCCCTGCTCGGGACCGTGGCCGGTGACCCGAACGTCGCCCCCGGGGTCTGGACCAAGCAGTTGTGGATGGACCCCGTCACCGAGAATCCTGCTGCGGGCACGACCGAGCTGTGGGAGATCTACAACACCACCGCCGACGGCCATCCCATGCACATACACGAGGTGGCCTTCGAGGTGGTCAGCCGCCAGGAGATCGTCGTCGACGAGGACACCATGGAGGTGCAGGTAGGGCCGGGGTCGGCACCGACCCCGCCTGAACCCTGGGAGACCGGGTTCAAGGACACGGTCATCGCCTACCCCGGCCAGGTCACCCGCGTCCGGGTCCGGTTCAACACCCCGGGACAGTACGTATGGCACTGCCACATCGTCGAACACGAGGACAACGAGATGATGCGCCCCTACCGCGTCGGCCCGGCCCAGCCCGGCCAGCCGGCATAGGCGAGTCTCTCGACCGATTGGTCAACCGATGGGACCGAGGCCCGCGTCCCCGCTCACGAATCCCGAGACGGATCAGTCCCCGCACCTGGCGGCGCGGATTCCGTGACAGGATCCCCGTAGCGTCCCCCGCGCTTCGGCGGGCCTCCGCTAGCTGGTTCCGACCAACGGGATCACCGTGTACACGCCCTTGGCCATGATGTCCTCCGGTTCCTGGCGCCGGGGCGCGGCGTCGGTCGTCACCTGCAGGCTTTCGCCTTCAAGCCCGGGTGCCTTTTCTGTGGCCGTGGGGTCCGCTGTGCCCGACGTCTCCTTGTCCACTGTTCCGGCCGGACCTACGGTCAGGAGGTGACAGATGGGTCGGGTCGCGCCGAGGTCACCTCGGTCCGGATGTCGGCGACCGATGGCCGGGTGAAGGTGGTGGCCGAGGACCGAGGCGATGTGCTGGTCCGGGGTGACGCGACACTGCAGCACGACGCAAGCACCGCCACCGTCAAGGCTGGTGCTGGCCGGGTGGAGATCCGGGTTCCGTCGGGGGTCGACCTCGTGGTCGGGTCGGAATCGGGCCGGGTGGAGGTCAAGGGCCCGCTGGGAGTCGTCGCCGTGGTCACCGAGTCCGGGCGGATCACCGTCGAGCAGGCCGCCGCCGTGGACGTTCGCACGTCGAGCGGCGCGGTGGCGATCGGACGGGTCGAGGGATACAGCCGGGTCCGAACGGACTCGGGTCGGGTCACCGTGGATGAGACAGCGGGTGCCGACGTCGCAACCAAATCGGGGCGGATCGACCTCCGATCGGTCTCGGGTCCCACGACGGCGCACTGCGTGAGCGGCCGCATCGACCTCCGGCTCGACGTCGCCGCGGACGTCGAGGCGGAGACCGTGAGCGGGCGGATCACGGTTCATGTCGCCGAAGGCGTTCGGGCCCGCTCGGTGGCCGGGCCGCTGGCCGCCGACCTCGAGCGTCACGGAACGGACTGCACCATCGCCACCCGAGCGGTCAGTGGTCGCGTTTCGGTCACCTCACGTTGACGAGCACGCCGGGACCTGCGGTCGACAGCCGAGTCGGGGCCGTCCTCTTCACCGACCTCGTCGGCTTCACCGAGTACACCGACACCGAGGGCGATGTCGCCGCGCTGCGGGTACTCGAGCACCAGACAGGCCTCATGAGCGGGATCACCGGCGCCCGGCCCGACGCCCGGATCGTGAAGGAGCTCGGTGACGGCCTGATGGTCTGGTTCGACGCCCCGCTGGATGCCATCGAGGGGGCCATCGCGATGCTCCTCGCGGTCGAAGAAGCCCGGACCACCGACACGTTCCCCGTCGCCATCCGGATGGGGCTCCACGCCGGTGAGGTGCTGCCGCGTGGCCGCGACCTCATCGGCGCCACCGTCAACGTCGCGGCCCGCATCGCCGCGCTCGCCGGCCCCGGGGAGCTCCTCGCCTCCGAGGCCGCGGTCGACGCGTGCGGAGGCCGGCTGCCGGCGGCCCGGCTCGACCCCGTGGGCCCGGCGCCGGTCAAGGGCGTGAGCACGCCGGTCTGGCTCGTGCGCGTCAGCCCGGACCGCGGGGCGCCCGGAGCCGGCCCCGGCCACTGACCGCGGCCGGCGACTCGTCTCCTCACGTTCAAGCCTCCTCCACGCCTCGCCAACTGCCGGAGGGACGAACGGCCCTACTCCCGCCGTCGGGCACCGTTCAGGCTGTCCTCTCGTACCGTCTGATCGACCACGAGCGGAGGAACGGTCCGGATGCGGGTGGTGGTGGACAGCGAGAAGTGCCAGGGGCACAACCGGTGTTACGCGCTGGCGCCGGCCCTCTTCGAGTTCGACGACTACGGCTACGCCAGCGCCGTGGGCGACGGCACCGTTCCCCCCGACCAGGAGGCCGCCGCCCGCCTGGCCGTGGCCAACTGCCCCGAGTACGCCATCAGCATCGAGGAGGACCCGTCGTGACCGGGAACCACCCGCCGGTGGTCGACTGGGCCACCGACTTCGACCACACCGACCCGGCCTGGGTCGGGGACCCGTACCCGATCTGGGACGAGCTCCGGGCGACATGCCCGGTCGCCCATAGCGACCGCTACGGCGGCGTCTGGCTGCCCACCCGCCACGACGACGTGTCCGCCATCGCCTACGACACCGACCACTTCACGTCTCAGAGCGTCGTGGTCACCGAGGGCCGGCCGATGATCCCGGCGCCGCAGGGGGTCGCCCCACCGATCTCGTCGGACCCGCCCTTCCACCACGAGGCCCGGCGCCTGCTGTTGCCCGCCTTCTCCCCCAACGCCGTGGAGAAGCTGGAGCCGTTCACCCGGGCCTACTGCGCGTCACTGCTCGACGCCCTCGTGGGCCGGGACGTCGTCGACGCCGCCGCCGAGTACGCCCAGCACATCCCCGTGCGGGTCATCGCCCAGATGCTGGGCTTCCCAGCCGAGGACGCCGACCAGTTCCGGGTGTTCGTCCACAACACGCTGGAGTCGGTCGACGCCCCGATGGAGAAGCGCGTCGAGAACTTCCAGCTCCTCAACGCCTATCTGAACGTCCAGATCGCCGACCACGTGGCCCACCCCCGGGACGACCTGACCAGCTTCCTGCTGCAGGCCGAGATGGACGGCCGGCCCTTGAACGAGGAGCACGTGAGCGGCTCGATCGCCCTGCTCCTGCTGGCGGGCATCGACACCACGTGGAGCGCCATCGGCGCCTCGTTGTGGCACCTGGCCAGGACCCCCGAGGACCGCAAGCGCCTCGGCGCCGAGCCCGAGCTGCTGCCCGTGGCCATGGAGGAACTGCTGCGGGCCTATGCCCCGGTGACCATGGCCCGGCTGGTCAAGGAGGACGTCGAGTTCGAGGGCTGCCCCATGAAGGCCGGCGAGTGGGTCCTGCTCTCGTTCCCCGCCGCCAATCGTGACCCCGAGGCCTTCGAGCAGGCCGACGAGGTCGTCATCGACCGTGAGGTCAACCGCCACGCGGCCTTCGGCCTGGGCATCCACCGCTGCGCCGGCTCCAACCTGGCCCGCATGGAGCTCCGCGTCGCCCTCGAGGTCTGGCTCGAGCGGTTCCCGGACTTCTCGCTGGCCGACCCCGACGCCGTCCGCTGGTCCAGCGGCCAGGTGCGCGGCCCGCGGGTCCTGCCCCTGAGCGTCGGCCGATGACCGCTCGGCCCGCCGGGCACGTGGTCGCCCTCGCCGGCCTGCTGGTGGCCCTGCTCCTGGCCCCGCTTCGCCTTCCCGCTCACCTTCGCCGAGGCCAACGGCCCGGTACCCGCGGCCCCGGTCTTCACCGGCTGACCTCCGGGCCCCGGCCCCCCGGCAGTCGGAAAGGATTGCGATCCGCGGTGACCCCGCGACGCCCACCGGAGACAACCCGGCAAGCCCTCAGGTGCGAGGACGCACGTCCCATCCTGGGCGGAGGGCCCTTCGGCCCTATTCGGGTGGTGAGGGGCGGCAGAGGCTGAAGGGCATGACACCGGCTGCGATGAACATGCGATCGGTCGCTACCCACGCCGCCAAGGCGGCCAAGCCCGAAGGCGGCGGTCCGTCATGACGGCGGTCACCCGGACCCTTGCCTCCGCTCCCCTGGCCAGCCTGCAGAAGTACCTGGACGCGGGTGGTGGGCGGGCACTGACGGTGGCCGCAGCGGTCGGGCCCGGGGCGGTGATCGACCTGGTCGAGGACGCCGGGCTGCGGGCCCGGGGTGGGGCGGGGATCCCCTGTGGGCCGAAGTGGCGCACGGTGCGGGCCTACGGGACGGGGGCGACGGTGGAGCCGTCGATGGTCGTCAACGCCGCCGAGGGCGAGCCGGGCTCCTTCAAGGACCGGGCAATCCTGCTCCGCAACCCCTACCTGGTGCTCGAGGGCGCCGTCATCGCCGCGTGGGCGGTGGGCGCCGACGACGTCATCGTGGCCCTCAAGGGCAAGTACACCGAGCTCCGGCATCGCCTGGACGGGGCGATCGCCGAATCGGTCGATGCCGGCTGGTTCGACGGGCTCGCCATCACGATCTTCGAGGGCCCCGACGAGTACCTCTACGGCGAAGAGACAGCCATGCTCGAGGCCATCGACGGGCGTCCTCCGTTCCCCCGGATCGCCCCGCCTTACCGCCGCGGCGTGCACGAGGTCCTCGACCGTCAGGTCGGGCCCGAGCACTTCAGCGCGTCGGCGGCCCATGTCGAGTTGGCCGGCCCTGGGCGTGACGCCGTCGGGTCCCCGACGCTGGTGAACAACGTCGAGACCCTGGCCAACGTGCCCGGCATCGTCGCCGAGGGGCCCGAGTGGTTCCGCTCGATCGGCACGCCGGACTCGCCGGGCTCCCTGGTCTGCACCGTGACCGGCGCGACCCAGCGCCACGGCGTCGGCGAGGTCGCCATGGGCACCCGGTTGCGGGAGGTCATCGAGCACATCGGGGGCGGGGCCGAGCCCGGTCACGAGATCAAGGCGGTCCTCGGCGGTGCGGCCACCCCGCTGCTGCCCGTCGACCGCCTCGACACGCCCGTCAGCTTCGAGGGCCTTCGCGACGTCGGAGGCATGCTCGGCGCCGGCGCCTTCATCGTGTTCGACGACCGCGACGACATGGCCGCCGTGGCCGAGGGTGCGGCCCGTTTCCTGTCCATCGAGTCCTGCGGCCTCTGCATCCCCTGCAAGGAGGACGGCCTGGCCCTCGCCGACCTGTTCGGCCGGGTCCGCCGCTCCCAGGCCGACCGCCACGACCTCGAGGCCATCCGCGATCGCCTGCGGACCGTGACCAACGGCGCCCGCTGCAACCTGGCGACCCAGTACGAGCTGGTCCTGCAGAGCGTTCTCGACGACTTCGGCGACGAGCTCCTGGCCCACATCGAGGGGAACGCACCGCCCGCCGAGCCCATCCTCGTCGCCTCGATCGCCGACCTCCAGGGGTCCCGGGCGGTCCTCGACGAGGCCCACCGGGACAAGCAGCCGGACTGGAGCTTCGACCCCCGCTGGTCGGGCAAGTCCCCCGCCGACCGACCCGCCGAGCTCGTTCACCCCCCGACCGGCTGAGCCCTTCATAGCGCTGAGGCGAACGCTCGGCTTGAGGCGCGGATCGGGAGCCTCCGCACCTTGGTGGCCCGCGACCCTTCAGCGCCGGGCGGGGACGGCCACCCAGGTCAGGTCGTCGGCCGCCACCACCTCCGGGAACACCGGACGGGCGTCAAGGGCGAACACCGCCGAGTCGGGGTGGCGGTGGGAGAAGTGGGCCAGCACCAGCCGGCGCGCCCCGGCCTCGCGGGCGATGTCGGCGGCCTGGCCCGCCGTGAGGTGGCCGTGGGCCTCGGCCAGGTCCTCCTCGCCCGTGCGGTAGGTCGACTCGCACACCAGCAGGTCGGCGTCACGGGCCAGCTCCACGGCAGCGGGGCAACGGCGCGTGTCCATCACGAAGGCGAACACCTGGCCGGGCCGGGCCTCGCTCATCTCGTCGATGGTCACGCGGCGCCCGCCCACCTCCAGTTCGCCGTCCCGCTGGAGCCGGCCGACCGACTCCCCCCGGATGCCGAGCTCGGCCAGCCGGTCGGTCAGCAGGTGCCGGCGGGCCGGCTCCTCCAGGCGCCAGCCCACGGCGGGCACGGTGTGGTCCAGCGGCCGCGACACGAGGCGGAAGGGCCCGGCGTCGTGCTCGTGGGGGCCATCGGGGACGGGGTGGAGGCGGAGGTCGACCGGGCCGGTGTCCTCCGTGGCGTCCAGGAGATTGCGCAGGTGCCCCTCACTGGCCGCTGGATAGTGCAGGTGCAACGGCCGGTCGACGCCGTCGTTTGATCGACGCTCGATGAAGCCGGGCAGCCCCAGGCAGTGGTCGCCGTGGAGGTGGGTGAAGCAGACCCGGTCGATCGCCGCCGCCTTGACCCCACCGCGGCCGAGCTGGATCTGGGCGCTCTCACCCGGGTCGAACAGGACGAGCTGGCCGTCCCAGCGCAACACGTGGGCGTTGTGGTGACGCTCTCGGGTGGGGCTCTGCGCCGCGGTGCCCAGCACCAGCAACGCCCGGTTGGCGGCCTGGGCCTCGGGCCCTTCCGACTGCTCGACCGGCATGGCCCCGACGGTACGGCACCCCTGCCGCACCCGGTCGCGACCGGGCGAAACGTGACCTTGGACCCTTTGCGTCAGGGCCCGGCGGCGGCACCGTGGGGGTGGAGGTGATGGTCCCATGGCCGTGGAGACGGGCGCGCCCGACGACGACGCAGTCCCGGCGCCGTCGGGCCGGTGTCAGGGTGGGCGTCGGCGGTTCTCGGTGCGGGTCGGCTCGCTGGCCGGCATAGACATCCGCGTCCACGGCACCTTCCTGGTGCTCCTGGCCCTGGTGGCCGTCGCCTCGACCGCGCCCGACAGTCCGGGCCCCGTCAGTGCCATCCTCTGGCTGGTCGCCCTCTTCGGCTGCGTCACCCTCCACGAGCTGGCCCACAGCGTGGTGGCCCGCCGTCACGACATCCCGATCGTCGAGATCGAGCTGCTGCCGATCGGGGGGATCTCCAAGATGGCCCGGATGCCCGAGGACCCGGCCGTGGAGCTGCGCATCGCCGCCGCCGGTCCCGTGATGAGCCTCGCCCTGGCCGCTCTGTTCGCCGCGGCGGCCGTCGTCGCCGGCGCCTCCCTCTGGCCTCCCACCCTCTACGACGGCGACATCCTGGTTCGGCTGGCGTGGGTCAACCTCCTGCTCGCCGGCTTCAACCTGCTGCCCGCCCTCCCCCTCGACGGGGGTCGGGTGTTCCGAGCCGCCCTCGAGGAACGGTGGGACCGCGATCGGGCCACGCACGTGGCGGTCCGGGTGAGCCGCGTCTTCGCCGTCCTGATGATCGTCGCCGGCTTCGTGCTCAACGTGTGGCTCCTCCTCATCGGGGCGTTCGTCTACGTCGGGAGCGTCGCCGAGGAGGCCGCCGCCGAAGCCCACGCCCTCATCCAGGACCTGCGGGTGCGGGTCGTGATGCACCAGGACCCGCTGCGCCTCCCGGCCGAGGCGACGGCCGTCGACGTCGTGGCGAAGCTCGGGGCTCGGGGTCACGAGGTGTTCCCCGTCGTGACGGCGCACGGGACCTACGTCGGGCTGGTGACCGAGGTGCAGTTGGCCAGGGCCCCGACGGGCGCCCGCGTGGGCGAGATCGCCGACGCCGACGCGCCGGTCCTCGGCCCCGACGACCTCGTCGAGGCGAGCGGGCTGCTGGACGGCGGGGTCGATGCCGCGGCCGTCGTCCAAGCCGGTCGGGTCGTGGGCATGGCCCGGGCCGCGGACGCCGAGCTCGCGGTCCGGCACCTTGTCCGCCGCCCGGCGTCGATACCGCCCCCGCCCCCGCCACCGCTGCCCGCCCGGTCGACCCGGCGCTGAACCGGCGCTGCACCGTCGAACGGCTCGGCGAGCACGGCCGCCGACGCTACGTGCGGAGGTGCTCCTGCGACGAGCCGGGGATCGTCAATACCGGCACTGGCGCTCTATGGATCGTCGCCGAAGCCACGCTGCCGACCGCGAGTCTCTGCCAGCCCGTCCGCCCGTGCGTGGTCATGACCAGGAGCGCGACATCTGCGGCCGCCAGGTGCGCCAGCGCCTGGACCGGATCGTCGTCGTGGAGGACCTCCCAACCTTCGACCCCACCCAGGTGCTCGGCGACAGCTGCGAGTTCACCGCTCTCGAGGACGTCATATCCCTCGCTGCGATCGAGTGGTGCCCCGGCGGGGGCCACGGTCACCAGCCACAAGGGGAGACCAAGCAGGACGGACCAGCTCCGAGCGGGATCGAGCGCTCGTGCGGCGGTGACCGACCCATCCAAGCACACGACCAGGCGGCCCTCCTCCAGGGATCGGTCGGCGTCTGTCTCGGGCCCCACCATGAGCACCGGCTGGTGCACCGTGCGCAGGACCGCCTCGGCCACGCTGCCGAGCATGGCCTCGGATCGCCCGCGACCGTGCGAGGCCATGCACACGAGCGTGCCGGGTCGACAGGCTTCGGTGATGGCGAGGACCGCCGACTCCCGGTCGACGAGCATGGTGTCGACGGTGGCCCCGTCTCCGTGGCGGGCCGCCAACCGAGCCAGGTGACCACCTCTCCCCTCCTCCGAGCCCGCCACCTCCTGGCTGAGAAGGGTGAGGGGAACGCCCGTCCGGTGCGCCAGGACGAGGGCAGGACCCAACGCACGGTCCGCCGCCGACGACCCGTCGAGAGGCACCAGGATTCGATCGAACGGTTGCATCAGGCCAGCGTTCCATCGCGGTCTCCGGAGCGCAAGGAGCTGGCCAGGACCGCTGATCGTGTGATCAGATCGAAGGGGGATCCCGCCAGTCGGCGGTGGAACCGCCTTCCTCGGTTCTGCTGGGATTTGGGGGCGCGAGGTTGTCTCCTTCTTTAGTGCTAAATAGACTTCCACCTGATGCAAGTTGCGATCATCGGCAGTGGTGTGTCGGGCCTCGTCTGCGCCCACCTGCTGCACTCCCGCCACGAGGTCACCCTGTACGAGGTCGACGGTCGGCCGGGCGGGCACGCCAACACGGTCGAGGTCGACGTCGACGGTGAGCGCCACGCCGTCGACACCGGCTTCATCGTCTACAACGAGCGCACCTACCCCGGTTTCGTCGCCCTGCTGGCCCACCTCGGCGTGGCCACCAAGCCGAGCGACATGAGCTTCAGCGTGGCCGACGAGCGCACCGGACTGGAGTGGCGGAGCACCTCTCTCTCGACCGTGTTCGCCCAGCGCCGGAACCTGGCCGACCCGGCTTTCCTGCGCATGCTCGCCGACGTGGCCCGGTTCAACCGAGCGGCCCGGCGGGTCGCCGCCGACGGCGTGGAGGGCGACCTCACACTCGGCGAGTTCCTGGCGTCGGGGCGGTGGTCGCGCCAGCTCCTCGACGGCTACCTCGTCCCCCTGGGCTCGGCCATCTGGTCGGCTGACCCGAGGTCGTTCGCCGACATCCCCCTCACCACCTTCGCCCGCTTCTTCGACAACCACGGCCTGCTGCAGCTGGGCGACCGGCCCCGCTGGCGCACGATCGAGGGCGGCTCCGCCCGGTACGTGGACGCCATCCTCCGCCCGCTGCGCGGGCGCGTGCGGTGCGACGACGGGATCGAGAAGGTCGTCCGGCGCAGGCAGACGGGTACGGTCGAGCTCCGGACGGCGGTCGGGGCCCTGCGGGAGTTCGACCACGTGGTCATCGCCACCCACAGCGACCAGGCCCTGCGCCTCCTGGCCGACCCGACGCCGGCGGAACGTGAGATCCTCGGGGCCATCCGCTACCAGCCCAACCGGGCCACGCTCCACACCGACCGGGGGCTCCTGCCCCGGAACCGGCGGGCGTGGGCGAGCTGGAACTACCACCGCACGGCCGACGACCGGAGCCAGGTGGCCGTCACCTACTCCATGAACCAGCTCCAGGGGATCCCGTCGCCGACGCCGGTCCTGGTCACGCTCAACCGCCACGACGACATCGACCCGGCCCGGGTCCTGGACACCTTCGAGTACGACCACCCCGTGCTCGATGCCGCGGCGGTGCGGGCCCAGGGCCGCCACGGCGAGATCAGCGGCCACGAGGGCACGTCGTTCGCCGGCGCCTACTGGGGCTACGGGTTCCACGAGGACGGGGTGCAGAGCGCGCTGCGGGTGTGCCGGGCCCTGGGGGTCGAGCCGCCGTGGTGAACAGCGCCCTCTACGAGGGCACGCTGCGCCACCGGCGCCGGGGCCCCCGCCCCCACCGGTTCGCCTACGCCCTGACCCTGCTCTACCTCGACCTCGCCGAGCTCGACGAGGTCTTCGCCCGACACCCGCTCTGGTCGGTCGAACGCCCCAATGCGGTCTCGTTCCGACGGGCCGACTTCCTGGGCGACGCCGAGGTCCCCCTCGACACTGCGGTGCGCGACCTCGTGGAGGCCCGGCTCGGTCGACGGCCTTCGGGTGCGATCCGCCTGCTGGGCCACGTCCGCACCTGGGGCTGGCTGTTCAACCCCCTCACCATCTACGTCTGCACCGACGCCGGCGGCGATGGCATCGAGGCCCTGGTCCTCGAGGTGACCAACACCCCCTGGCACGAGCGCCACGCCTACGTCCTCGACGGCGGGGCGGGCGAGCACCGCTTCGCCAAGGCGCTGCACGTGTCCCCGTTCTTCGGGATGGACCAGGAGTACCGGCTGCGCCTGGGAGAGCCGGGCGAGGACCTCGTGGTCGAGCTCGCCTCCCTCGAGGGCGGCGCCGTGGTGTTCGAGGCCAGCCTGGCCCTGCGCCGACGGGCGATCGACCGGTCGTCTCTCGGCCGGCTCCTGTGGCGCCGTCCCCTGCTCACGCTGCGGGTCTCCACCGCCATCTACACCCAGGCGCTGCGCCTCTGGGCCAAGCGGACGCCGTACCACCCCCACCCGGCCCGGTCATGACCTCCCCAACCGCCACCGCCGATGCCTTGGCCCGGGCCGCGGTCCTCCGGGTCGGTCGCCGGATGGACCACGGGACGCTCGTGCTCCACGAAGCGTCGACCCCGATCCTGCTGGGCGGTGGCGAGCCGGTCGTCGCGGTGACCATCGCCGACCCCCGGGCCTACCGGGCTCTCCTCCGGGGATCCCCGGCGCTGGCCGACGCCTACGTCCGGGGCTGGTGGACGAGTGACGACCTCACGGGCCTGTTCCGGCTGCTCCACCGCAACCTCGCCGGGGTCTTCGGCGTGATCGAGCGCGTCGCCACCGCGGCCCGGCCCCTGCTCGACCCCCCGGCCCGCCTGCGCCGACGGGACAAGCAGGCCGACCGGCGCAACATCCGGACGCACTACGACATCGGCAACGATTTCTACGCCCTCATGCTCGACTCGACCATGACCTACTCCTGCGCCGTGTTCGATCGTCCGGGCCTGACCCTGGCCGATGCCCAGACGGCCAAGCTCGACCGCCTCTGCCGGTTGCTCGACCTCTCCCCCACCGACCACCTGGTGGAGATCGGGACCGGCTGGGGAGGCCTCGCCACTCACGCCGCAGCGGCCTACGGCTGCCGGGTGACGACGACCACGATCTCCGACGCCCAGCACGACTACGCCACCAAGCGGGTGGCCGAGGCGGGGCTGGCAGATCGGGTCACCGTCCTCGATGCCGACTACCGGGACCTGGACGGGACCTACGACAAGCTGGTGTCGGTCGAGATGATCGAGGCCGTCGACTGGCGGGACCACGACACCTACTTCGCCGCCTGCGCCGGGCTGGTCCGGGAGGGCGGCCGGGCAGCCATCCAGGCCATCCTCATCAACGAACGGAGCTTCGAGCGGACGAAGCGCCATGACGACTTCCTCCGCCGGACCATCTTCCCCGGCGGCTGCCTCCCCTCGCTCCAGAGCATCGACACGGCGTCGACCCGGGCCGGGCTCCGCTTGCTCGAGCTCCACGACATCGGCGAGCACTACCCCGAAACGCTGCGCGCCTGGCGGGCCAACGTGGCCGGGCACGAGGCCGAAGTCACCGAGCTCGGCCTAGGCCAGGACTTCCGCCGCCTCTGGGACTTCTACCTCACCTACTGCGAGGCCGCCTTCCTCGAGCACCACGTGAGCGACGTCCAGATGCTGTTCGCCCGATGACCCTCACCCTCCAGGAGGCCGCGGAACGGGCCGGCGTCCACTACATGACCGTCTACCGCTGGGTGCGGACCGGCCGCCTGCCGGCCACCAAGGCCGAGGGGACATGGGCGGTGCGGCTCGAGGACCTCGACGCCCTCGCCGCCAAGCCGGCCGACGCCCCGCAGGGCCGGGCCCGCCGGGCCGACCACGCCGGTCGGTTGGCCAAGCGCCTCATGGCCGGCGACGACGCCGGTGCACTGGCCATCGCCGAGTCGGCGCTGACGGGGGGGATGGCGCTCGACCACCTCAACCTGGTCACCCTGCCCGAGGCCATGACCGAGGTCGGCCGGGCGTGGGCCGCCGGGGAGATCGGGGTCGATGTCGAGCACCGGGCGACCGCCAGCACCTACCGCCTGCTGGGTCGCCTGGCCCCCCGCTTCGCCCGCAAGGGCCGACGCCGGGGGTCGATCGTGCTCGGGGCGGCGCCGGGCGAGGCTCACGGCCTGCCCGTGGCCATGCTGGCCGATCCCCTCCGCGATCGGGGCTACGACGTCGTCGAGCTCGGGGCCGACACCCCGGCGGCGGCCTTCGTCGCGGCCGCCGGGGCCGTCGCCGATCTCACCGCCGTGGGCGTCTCGACCAGCACGCCCGCTGCCGAAGGGGCGGTGCGCTCGGTCGTCGCCGGGCTGCGGAACGCCGGCGTCGAGATCCCGATCCTCGTGGGCGGGGCCGGCTGCGAGAGCGTCGAGGCGGCCCGGGCGCTGGGCGCCGACGGCTGGACCCGCTCGGGTCCCGAAGCCCTCACCCTCCTCACACCAACGGCCTGACCCCGTGAACCGCGCCCTCGCCCGCACCGTGGACTTGGCCCTCGAGGTCGCCGTGGTCCCCTCGTTCAGCCGGATCGGCCCCGCCGTGCGGCGGCGGATCGGCGAGTGGGAACCACTCCCCCGCCTCGACGGCGAGCGGGTCCTCGTCACCGGGGTCACCAGTGGCATCGGCCGGGCCGCGGCGGCCCGGCTGCTCGAGCTCGGCGCCCACCTCGTGGCCGTCGGGCGTGACGAGACCCGCACCCACGAGGCCGTGGCCGAGCTGACCGTGGCCACCGGCAACCCCGCCGCCACCGTCGTGGTCGCCGACATGGGCGAGCTCGACGACGTGCGCCGGGTGGCGGACGAGACGGCGAGCGGCGGCCCCCTCCACGCCATCGTCCACAACGCCGGCGCCCTCCTCGCCGACCACCACCTCACCGGCGACGGGATCGAGGTCACCGTCGCGGTCCACCTGGTCGGCCCGCACCTGCTGACCCGCCTGTTGGAGTCAGAGGTCCGGCGGGTCCTGTGGGTCACCTCGGGCGGGATGTATGCCCAGGGCCTCGACGTCGACCAGCTGGAGCTCCCACCCGACACCTACCGCGGCTCGGTGGCCTACGCCCGGGCCAAGCGGGCCCAGGTCGAGCTGCTCCCGCTCTGGGCCGCTCGCCTCGCTCCCGACGGCACCGCCCACGCCATGCACCCGGGCTGGGTGGCCACGCCCGGGGTCAGCGCCGGCCTCCCGACGTTCGAACGGGCCCTCGGTCCCCTGCTGCGGTCGCCCGAGGACGGCGCCGACACCCTCGTCTGGCTGGTCGCCGACGAGGAACCCGCCCGGTCGTCGGGACGGTTGTGGCTCGATCGCCGGCCCAGGTCGACCACCAGACTGCCGTGGACCCGAACGACACCCGCCGAACGGGCGCGGCTCTGGGACTGGGTCGAAGCGCGGGCCGGGCTGCTCTGAGCGGTTCGCCGTCGGCCGCCCCGACATGCGGTCGAGCTCAGGGGCGGGCCGCGGCTTCCGACGAGGTCGGCGGCCCGCTCGCCGATCATCACCGACGGGGCGTAGGTGTGGTGCCGACGGCCGTGGCCCGGGCGGGGCGTCGGACCGTTTCGGCGACGGCGGTCGACAGGGCGAGGATCCGCCGGTCGCCGAACGGGGTTCCGCCCCCTCGGTTGCACACCATGGCCAGCGACAGGTTGTTCTGTGGATCGGCCCATCCGCCCGACCCCCCGAAGCCCAGATGTCCGTACACGTGGGGCAGGAGGGAATCCAGCCGCGGGATCCGGTGGTAGCCGAGGCGCCACTGCATGGTGAAGGCCACCACCCGGTCGCGCTGCTCGTTCTGGATCTCCGACGACCGCGCCACCGTCTCGGGCTGCAGGATGCGTACGCCGCCGAGCTCCCCGCCTTCGGCGAGCATCGCGTACATGCCGGCGAGCGAGACGGCGTCGAAGTGGCCGTTCATCGCCGGGACCTCGACGTCGAGCAACTCCGGAGCGACGATCACGTCCTCGATGCCGCGCGGCATGAGCGTCGCCCGGATCCGTCGCGGGTTGAACGGCACGCGCATGGCCTTGAACGCAACCGACGCCCGGGGGCTGAGGGCCAGCTTCCCGAACAGCCGCAGCGCCGGGTGGATCGCCATGGGCCGTAGCGGTGCCACTCGGTGGCGCGCTTCGGGTGGGCAACCGATGAACAGGCCCGTGAGCCCGAGCGGCCGGGCGATGTGCTCCTGCACGAACTGGTTGACGGGTTGGCCTGAGACCCGCCGCACGATCTCGCCGACCAACCAGCCATAGGTGAGCGCGTGGTAGCCAACCGTCGTCCCCGGCGGATATGCGGGCTCGGCCCGGGCCAGGGCGTCGGTCATGTGCTCCCAGTCGAGCATGCGGTGCGTGCCATCGACGATCGTGCCGAACCGGTGCAGCCCGGCCGAATGGCTGAGCACGTGACGGACCGTGATCCCCGACTTGCCGTTCTGGGCGAACTCGGGCCAGTAGGTGGCGACCGGCTCGTCGTAATCGATCAGCCCGCGATCGGCGAGCACGTGGGCGGCGGTGGAGATCACGCCCTTGGTCGTGCTGAAGCACATCGCGAGCGTGTCGCTCGTCCATGGTGTGCCCCGGTCGTCGCGCTTGCCGCCCCAGAGATCCACGACGAGTTCGCCGTGGTGGTAGACCGCGAGCGACGCACCGCCGTCGGTGGTGGCGATCTGGTGCTCGAAGATCTCCGCGACGCGGTCGAAGCCGTCACGGACGCTGCCCTGGATCATGCCCTTCCTCCGCTCCAACGCGGCGTGCCACCCCGGCCCGGGTCACGCACGTCGTTCACTCGTTGCCCAGCGCGACGACGACGTCGAGACCTTCCCGCACACCCCCGACGAGCAGGTCGACATCGCTCACCGCGGCCGTGTCCATGTGCAGCCCCACATGCGCGGTGCTCCGATACGACAGCAACGTCGCGTTGGTCGCGGTCCCCATCGACGGACCGAAGCCGTAGGTGGCCAGCACCTCGGCGCCGCCCAGCCAGATCGGCTCCTCCACTCCCGCCACGTTGGTCAGGGCCAGGTCGCAGTTCTTCATGATCGGCCCGACGTACCCGGAGACGAGCGGTCCGATGGCGTTCATCAACGGGGCGGCCGCGCGGGTGAGCGGCTGTCCGACGTCATCGCGGAGCTTGGTGGTGAGCGCGTGCACGGCCTGCATGTCGCCGGCGGGGTCGGTGGTGCCGACCGGCTGGACGAAGTGGCCGCCCATGGCGCGGTTGCTCTGGAGCGGATCACCCGGCTTACGAACGCTGACCGCCATCGTGACCTGCAACTCCTCGACGGGGGTCCCGAGGCGCTCGTGGTACCGGGCGAAGCCGTAGCCGATCGCGGTGATGAAGGCGTCGTTGACGGTCGCGCCTCGCGGCTTGGCGGCCCGTCGCAGGGCACCGAGGTCCGCGTCGAGCGCAGCAAAGTGCGACCATCCCCGGCGCTCGGTCATGATCGGCGACAGCGGGTTGCCCGGGGCCCTGAGCAGGTGGCCGATCGCCTGAAGGTTCCGTGTCGCCGCATCGGCAGCCTCACGGGGCCGACGCACCACGCCGGGAACGCCGCGCAGGGCCGCGGTACCCGCGTCACGGGCGAGGCCGAAGAACCGCTCGCCGTTGGTCGCGATCGCATCGACGGCGAGCGCCCACGGCGCCATGGCGTCGTCGGACGGCACGGGGGGCAGCGGGCCCGGATCGGCGGGGACGGGCGACAGGTCGACCACCAGAGGCAGCGTCGCCACCGCCCCGACACCGTCGGTCAACGCGTGATGGACCTTGATCACGAGCGCTGCTCGATCATCCTCGAGCCCGTCGACGATGGTGACGGTCCACAGCGGACGGTCGCGATCGAAACCCGACAACACGTCCGCACTCGCGTAGCGGAGCACCGACGCGAGCGTCTTCTCCTTGGGCGCGCCGATCCGCCGGACGTGATAGTTGAGGTCGAAGTCGCGGTCGACGACCCAGCGAGGGTTGGCGAGGCGCAGCGGCGGCTTCACCAGCCGGTGACGCCACCCAGGCACCAATCGGCTGGCTCGCTCGAAGCGATCGCGAACGACGTCCGGGTCCGGCGACCTCTCGAGCAGGAACACGGCCGCGATGGTGTTGCGCAGCGATCGGTCACGCTCGACGTCCAAGAAGAACGAAGCGGTGTCGTCCACGTGCTGGGCCGATCGGGATCTCCGCTCATTCGTCGGCTCGCCGACCACGGTCCGCTCCCTTTCGACGACTTCGAGGCCTTCGGTCGGTTCGCCGTCGAGGAACCGGCCCGCGTTCAGCTCGATGCTCAAGGTTCCTCCTCCTCCCGTTGGCTCCGGCCGGGCCGGATCCGATCCAGCCGGTGGAGGCCGATGGCCGTGCCCAGCCGCGCCAACACGGGGTGGGGCAGCTCCTCGACCAGCTCGTCGAGGGTGGACTGCATCCGACCGAGGACCTCCTCATAGCAGTGGCGCACCACGTCCGGGTCGTCCGCCGCCTCCGGCCCGAAGGACGACCAGTCCAGCGGCTCGCACACCCGACCGGTCACCTTGGCGGGCAGCGGCACGGTCGGCAGCTGGACGGGCGCGATGCCCCACGGCAGGCCGAGGACCACCGGCATGACGTTGATGCGCAGCCGCCCGAGGCCGAGTCGCCGGGCCACCGCCTCGCCCCGGGCGAGCACGATGATCACGTCGTGGCTGCCGTGGGCCACCAGCGGGACGACCGGCACGCCGTGGCGCAGGGCCAGCCGCACGAAGCCGGTCCGGCCTCGAAGCTCGACCTGGTGGCGCTCGGACCACGGCCGGTAGTCGTCGCTGTCGCCTCCCGGGTACACGACCACCGGGTCACCCCGTTCGAGAAGCCGACTCGCGTTCTCGGGGCTGGCCGGCACGGCCCCGAGCTTGCGGGCCACTGACGCTCCCGGGAGGGAGAAGGCGAAGTCGAACGCCAGGCTGTAGAGGGGCGCCTCGGGCCCTCGCTCCCGCACCCACCGGTGCAGGAAGGCCCAGTAGTCCGGCATGTAGATGCCACCGGAGTGGTTTCCGACGACGAGGAAGGGGCCGGTCTCGGGAACCAGGTCGAAGCCCCGGATCTCCGGATCGAAGTAGCGCAACACCGTGCCGATGACGGGTTGGAGCCGCTCGATGAAGGCCGGGTCCCGCTCGTCGATGTCGGCGTGGATCTCGCGGTCGACCCGCGCCTGCAGCGGGTCCCACGGCGACCACGAACCCGTGGCCGGGGTCGAAACCTCCAGCGTGGACCTCATGCACCCATCAGACCACTGGTCCGTCCCCGCGGGTCAGGGCCAAAGGTCATCAGTCGGGCCCGTCGACGCCCGATCCTCACCGCCGAGAGCTGAGGCGGCTCGGCCCGGGTCGAGGCTGACCGGCCGTCCGCGCCAGCGGTAGCGTCGCCCAGAGGAGGATGGCGCGTGGCCCAACCGCATGGCGAGCGGCTCTCGGCGATGGACCTGAGTCTGCTCGCCACGGAGGACGGTCGGGCCCACATGCACATCGGCTCGGTCTCGCTGTACGACGCGGGGCCGCTGCGGGCACCGCACGGTGGCATCGACATCGATCGGGTCCTGGCCTTCGCCGAGGCCCAGTTGCCCAAGTTCCCGCGGCTACGCCAGCGGTTGGCGTGGGTGCCGGGGTTCGGCCAGCCGGTCTGGGTGGACGACGAGCACTTCAACCTGCGCTTCCACCTCCGCCACACCGCTCTGCCGCCCCCGGGTGACCTCCGGGCGCTGAAGCGCCTGGCCGGGCGCGTGTTCTCCCAGGAGTTCGACCGGGCCAAGCCGCTCTGGGGCTACTGGTTCGTCGACGGCGTCGCCGATGACCGCATCGCGGTGATCTCCAAGCTGCACCACTGCATGGCCGACGGCCTGGCCGG
>DATDAH010000117.1:0-21402 GCA_036525535.1 Acidimicrobiales bacterium | reverse complement strand
GGTCGGCACCGTGATGGGGTCGCCGGGCTGGATGGCCCCCGAGCAGGTCACGGGCGGCGCGCCGTCGCCGGCGATGGACGTGTTCGCGTGGGGGACGCTGGTGACCTGGGCCGCCACCGGGCGCAACCCCTTCGGCACGGGGCGGCCCGAGGCCGTGGCCTACCGGATAATCCACGACGAACCCGACCTCGAGGGCGTGCCCGCCGACGTACGGCCGGTCGTGGCCGACGCCTTGGCCAAAGCGCCGACGGCCCGACCCACCGCCGCCGCCCTACTGGCCCGCCTCCTGGATCAGGCCCCGCAGGTGAGCCACGACGAGCTGGCCGCGGACGCCACGGCTCTGCTGGCCCGGACCTGGGTCCAGACCCCGATGCAGCCCCCGGAGCCCCCACCGCCTCCGCCGGTCCGCCGCGGACCGCCACCGCGACCGCCCCGCCGCGGTCGAGCCCGCCGCACGGTGGCCGTTGCCCTCGTCCTCCTCGCGGGTGCCGGGGCGGGGCTGGGGATCGGCCTCGGCATCCAGGCCTACCGCGACGGCGACGGCGACGGCGAGCAGGCGGCGGACGGCCAGCCCCCTCCCGACACGACCACGACGACGACGGTCCCCACCCGGCCCCTCTCGGTTCGCTGGGTGATCGCGGACGACATCGACCGCCCCGTCGGCGAGGCGTGCCAGGCCGATCCGCCGCGCGACCCGACCGCGACCCTCGAGGTCCAGGACACTGGTGGCCACACCCTGGCCGGCCCGACCGAGGCCGGTGAGGGGCGGGCCGAGCCGGGGACGGGCCTCGTCGACGACGTCTTCAACTTCACGTCGTGCGTCTACACCGTCGACTTCCGCGCTGTGCCCGAGGTCGACGCCTACATCATCATCCCCAGCTCGGGCGACGAGCCCCTGACCATCACCGCCGTCGACCTCGAGGCCGCCGAAGGTCAGGTCGAGCTGGTGGCCGACACGGGCGGCGGCCTCCTCGACTGAGCCCGCCGAAAACGCGAAAGAGGAGCGGGCCGAAGCCCGCTCCTCGATCGAACTCGGTGTTGAGCCGAAGCTCAGCTGCCGATGGAGGTACCGACGCTCGAGAACTTGGTCGAAGCGTTCTTGCCGAGGATGGTCACGGCCGCGATGCAGACCACCGCGATCAGGGCCACCAGCAGGGCGTACTCCACCAGCGAGGCGCCACGGTCCGAGTCGCCGAAGCGAGCCCGCAGCCAAGTGGCGAGGAAGTCGTAGGACAGCATCATGTTGGTTCTCCGTTGATTCGTTCCCGCCGCCATGTGGAGGTGGGGCCTTGTTGACATCAACACCATCGGCGGGTTTCGAGCCCAACGTGATAGGTAGTTCGACCCATTTGCAAAAAATTCCGAGTCGCGGCGGAGGCGCTCCGGGGGCGCGCAAGGGGGGCGGGCCGGAGCCCGCCCCCCGTCTGCGTAATCGGGGTGGTGCCGGAGCTCAGCTGCCGACCGAGACGCCCACGCTGGAGAACTTGGAGGACGCGTTCTTGCCGAGGATGGTCACGGCCGCGATGCAGACCACCGCGATCAGGGCCACCAGCAGGGCGTACTCCACCAGCGAGGCGCCACGGTCCGAGTCGCCGAAGCGAGCCCGCAGCCAAGTGGCGAGGAAGTCATAGGTCAGCATCATCTCGGTGTTCCTTCTCCCGGAAAGGTATGACTCCTCTATTTTCGGCCCCCGGGAACTGGGCCTTTAGACCTAGGGGAGCCGGCCTCACCCGGGGCGAGGCTCGAGCGACGGTCCAGCCAGCCCATGACCATGTCCTTGAAGTGGCCCGGGTTGTAGATGTCCTCCTCGTAGGACCACCGCTGGTCCCCCGCGTACTTGAGAAGCGTGAAGTTGTACGCCTGGTGCAGGCTCCCGTCACCGGGATCGATCATGCGGTTCCAGACCTGGCACACGACCCAGCCCCGTTCCTCGTCGATCACGTACCACTCGATCGGGAAGAATCGCATGTCGCAGTTCACCGGCTGGGCCATCGTCGCGGTGATCCACGTGCGGATGGCCTCCCGCCCCCCGAGCGTCCCGTAGAGGTGCTCGATGTAGGTGGCGTCCTCCGTGAACAGGTCGGCCCAGGGATCCCAGTCCCCGCTCGTGCCCGCCGCGAGGGCGACCCGTTGGTAGTGGGCGAAGGCGTCCTCCAGCTCCTCGCGGCTCCACCGACCCATCAGTGCCCTCCCGTGTTCTCCAACGCGGCCGCGATCGCGGCCACGACATCGTCCGCCGATGCCCCCGGGGTCAGCACCACGGCGACCCCCGCGGCCTTGAGCTCCTCGGCATCGGCCTCAGGGATGATGCCGCCGACCACCACCGGGGCCTCGAGCCCGGCAGCCCGAGCCGCCTCGACCCTGCGGGGGGCGAGCGTGCCGTGGCCGCCGTTGTGCATGCTGATGCCGATCAGGTCGGCGTCCTCCTGCTGGGCGGCGGCGACCACCGTCTCGGTCGTCTGGCGCAGCCCCAGGTACACGACCTCGGCGCCGGCGTCGCGGAGCATGCGGGCCACCACCTTCAGCCCGCGGTCATGGCCGTCGAGGCCGAGCTTGGCCAGGACGATGCGGACGGGCCCCCCGTGGGGGCCCCGCAGGCGGGTCACACCGCGGCCCGCTCGGTGTAGGTCCCGAACTCGGCTTCGAGGGCGTGGACGATCTCGCCCTCGGTCGCCCGCACCCGCACGGCGTCGATCATCGGCGGGAGCAGGTTGACGGTGGGTTCGGCGGCGGCCCGACCGATGGCGGCCAGGGCCTGGTCGACCGCGGCCTGGTCCCGGTGCCGGCGGGTGGCCTCGAGGCGCTCGACCTGCGCGGCCTCGACGTCGGCGCTGATGCGCAGCAGGTCCGCGGTGCGCTCGTCACCGTCGGTGAACCGGTTGACGCCGACCACGACCCGGTCGCCGGCGTTCACGGCCCGCTCGAACTTGTAGGCCGCGTCGGCGATCTCGTTCACGATCCAGCCGTTGTCGATGCCGGCCAGCACCCCTTCGAGCATCGAACCACCGCCGAGGCCTTCGAGGTGCGCGAAGGTGGCCTCGGCCCGGCGCTCCATCTCGTCGGTCATCCATTCGACGTAGGCCGAACCACCGAGGGGGTCGGCGGTGACCGTCACCCCTGTCTCATGGGCGATGACCTGCTGGGTGCGCAGAGCGATGCGGGCTGCCGTCTCCGACGGGAGGGCGAGGGCCTCGTCGTAGGCGTCGGTGTGCAGGCTCTGCGTGCCCCCGAGGACGGCGGACAGGGCCTGGATGGCGACCCGGGCGATGTTCACTTCGGGCTGCTGGGCCGTGAGGGACACGCCGGCGGTCTGGGTGTGGAACCGGAGGCGCAGCGAGCGCTCGTCGGTGGCCCCGTACCGGTCGCGCAGCCAGCGGGCCCAGATCCGTCGGGCCGCCCGGAACTTGCCGATCTCCTCGAAGAAGTCGAGGTGGGCGTTGAAGAAGAAGGAGAGCCGGGGGGCGAAGTCGTCCACGTCCAGGCCCGCCGCCATTGCCGCCTCCACATAGGCGAACCCGTTGGCCAGCGTGAACGCCAGCTCCTGGTCCGCCGTCGAGCCCGCCTCTCGGATGTGGTAGCCGGAGATGGACACGGGATGGAACCGGGGCATCTCGGCCGTGGTGAAGCGGATCAGGTCGGTGACCAGGCGCAGCGACGGCCGGGGCGGGTACAGGTACTCCTTCTGGGCCTGGTACTCCTTGAGGATGTCGTTCTGGATCGTGCCCGACAGGGCGGCCCGGGACGTGCCCTGGCCTTCGGCCACGGCCACGTACATCGCCATGATGATGGCAGCGGGGCCGTTGATGGTCATCGACGTGGACACCGCGCCCAGGTCGATGTCGTCGAACAGAGTGGCCATGTCGTCGAGGGTGTCGATGGCGACGCCGGCCTTGCCCACCTCGCCGATGGCCCAGGAGTCGTCGGAGTCCCGCCCCATCAGGGTGGGCATGTCGAAAGCCGTCGACAGGCCGGTGCCCCCCGAGTCCAGGAGCTGGCGGAAGCGCTGGTTGGTGTCCGCCGCCGACCCGAAGCCGGCGAACATCCGCATCGTCCACGGCTTCGCCCGGTACATGGAGGCGTACGGCCCGCGGGTGTAGGGGAACTCGCCGGGACCGGGGCCGTCGCCGTAGACGGGATCGACCGGGATGCCCGACAGGGTCTCGAACTGCGGTGGTACGTCCTCGTCGGTCACCGTGACAGTATTCCGCGCCGTGGAGAAGCTCGTGTACCTCATCTGGGAACGCCCCTCTGTCGACGGCGGGGCATGGCGGTCCCGCTTCCTCGACGACCTCGCCCCCCGGCTCCTGGCCCTCGGCCCCCAAAGCCTTTCCCTGCACCTCGACGACGACGAGGCCCCGATCCCCGGACCGGCCCCCGCCCCCGGCCACGAGCTGCCCCTCCGGGCTGCGGTGTCCGTGTTCCTCGACGCCCACGACCGCCGGGCGCCCTACGAAGCCGTCCTGGCCGACGTCGGTGAACGACGGGCGGGCTACCTGGTCAGCGAGGCGCTGTGGTCCGAGTACGGCGAGAACGGGCGTCGGGGACCGCGGGACTGGGCCGACGGCGCGCGCTCCCCCGGCATCACCACCTTCTCCCTGGTCCACCGCAACCCGAACCTCGACGAGCGCACCTTCCGGGAGTTCTGGCACGGCCACCAGTCCCCGATGTCCGAGGCCGTCCAGCCCCGCTGGCGCTACGTCCGCAACACCGTGGTCCACCCGGTGACCGTCGGCGCGCCCCCGATCGACGGAATCGTGCACGAGTCCTGGCCCTCCATCGAGGTGGTCGAGGACACGATCGCGTTCCACGAGGGCGACGCGGAGAACATCACCGTGATGCTGGACAGCGTCATGCAGTGCTTCGACATCGCCCGCCTCAGGTCGTTCGCCTTCAGCGAGTACTTGCTGACGAGCTGACCAACTACTGGCGGCGGAGGGCGTCGTCGGCTTCGGTCTCGGGGTCGAGCCAGGGCTCGCCGTCGACCTCGACGGTGACCCGGTGGAGCGTCCCGCTGAACGGGAAGGGCGAGCGGTAGTCCTTACAGGGCGGCTCGCCCTCGGACCGGCCGCAGGTGAGCCCGTTGCCCGTGATCGAGAAGCGGTTCATCGTGAAGTGCGGGACCGTGCCGTGACCCCACTTCACCCCGTCGACGAAGAGCGCCCCCTCACCGGCGTGGTCCGACGTGCGTACGTACTGGAAGGCCAGCTGGTGGGGCCCGGGGCCGAGGAACGCGGGGGCTTCGATGCGTGCCGCGTGCAGGCCTGTGTTGTTGTGCACGTAGATCAACCGGCCCCGGAGGAGGTGGAAGGACCAGCCGCCGAGGATCGAGCCCTGGGCCAGGAGAACGCCTTCGACCCGGTCCCCGACCGTCGGCACGTCGATGTCGGCGACGATGCGATGGTCCCGGTTGCGCACGTTCACCGCGGTCGCCTCGGGGACCATCGAGGTCCCCGGCCGGTAGACGTACTCCTGTCGTGGGGGCACGGGCGGCGGGCGGTCCAGGACGAACTCGGAGAACGGTCGGTTGTCGAGGGGGAGCACGTGATGCCGCTCGGCCTCGTCCCACCACCGGGTCACCAGGTCGGCCACGACGTCGGGATGCCGGTCGGCGAGATCGGTCGTCTCGGAGGGATCGGCCTCCAGGTCGTAGAGCTCCCAGGCGTCCTCCTCCAGCGGCGGGTGGTCCACCTGGATGGGGTGGTAGACGACTGCCTTCCACTGCTCGTGGCGGATGGCTCGGCAGCCGAACATCTCGTAGTACTGGGTCGGGCGCGGATCGGGGGCATCGGCGTCGGTCAGGGAGGCGGCGAAGCTGGCCCCCTCCAGGGGACGCTGCTCGATCCCGTCGATCACGGCCGGCGACCCGACGCCCACGAGGGCCAGCAGCGTCGGCGCCAGGTCGATGGCGTGCACGTACTGGTGGCGGACCTCACCGGCGGCACGGATGCCGGCGGGCCAGTGCACGATCATCGGGTCGGCCACGCCGCCTTCGTGGACCTCCCGCTTCCACCGTCGGAAGGGCGTGTTGCCGGCGACCGTCCACCCCCAGGGGTAGTTGTTGTGGATGTCGGGCCCGCCGATGTCGTCGATGCGGTCCAGCGCCTCCGCGACCGTGCGGTCCATGCCGTTCCAGGCCCGCAGGTCGTTCAGGGAGCCGACCGGTCCGCCTTCCGAGCTGGCTCCGTTGTCGGACACGACCACGATGATCGTGTTGTCGAGGTCGCCGGTCTCGGCCAGCGCGTCGACGATCCGGCCCACCTGGGCGTCGGTGTGGGACAGGTAGCCGGCGAAGGCCTCCATGTAGCGCTCGTAGACGCGGCGCTCGTCCTCGCCGAGGTCCGCCCAGGCCGGGACCCAGGTCGGGCGGGGGGACAGGACGGTGTGGCCGGGCAGCAGCCCATCGGCCTTCTGACGCTCGAGGGCGGCCTCCCGCCAGACGTCCCACCCCTCCTCGAAGCGGCCCCGATAGGCCTCGATCCAGTCGGCCGGGGCCTGATGGGGTGAGTGGCACGCCCCCGGGCAGAACCAGGCGAAGAACGGCTTGTCGGGATCCGCCGCCCGCAGGTCGTTGACCCAGGCGATGGCGTGGTCGGCCAGGTCCTCGGTCAGGTGGTAGCCGTCCTCCTGGGGCCGGGGCTGGGTGACCAGGTGGTTGTCCTCGACCAGGGCCGGGCCGAACTGGTGGGCCTCCCCGTCGAAGAAGCCGTAGTAGCGCTCGAAGCCGCGGCCCAACGGCCACCGGTCCCGGGGAGCCCCGGCGTGCCACTCGTCCTCGGGGGTGAGGTGCCACTTGCCGATGGCCCAGGCCGCGTAACCGGCGGGGACGAGGGCCTGGGGCAGCATCCCGCAGGACCTCGGGATCCGGGCGTCGTAGCCGGGGAACCCGGTGGCCAGCTCCACGATCCGGCCCATGCCCACCGAGTGGTGGTTCCGACCCGTCAGCAGGCAGGCCCGAGTGGGTGAGCAGAGTGCGGTGGTGTGGAAGTTGGCGTAGCGCAGCCCCCCTGCCGCCAGCCGGTCGAAGGTCGGCGTGTCCAGGTCGGAGCCGAAGCAGCCGAGTTGGGCGAAGCCCACGTCGTCGAGGACGACCAACAACACGTTCGGTGACCCCGACGCCGCCCGCGTCGCCTCGGGCCACCATGGCATGGACTCGTGGTGGTACCGCCCGATCGTCCCCTGGAACTCCCCGGGTTCCATGACAGGATCCTGTCACGCCACCCCGGGTTCGCCCGACTGGCGCGGCGGGCTACGGTCCCGCGCCGTGACGGTCGAACAGGAACGGGTCGGCGACGTGGCGGTCATCCGTCTCGATGACGGGAAGGCGAACGCCCTCGGCTTCGACATCCTCGACGGCCTGTTGGGCGCCCTGGACGACGCCGCCGACGCGAACGCGGTCTGCATCGTCGGCCGTCCTGGCCGCTTCAGTGCCGGCTTCGACCTCTCGGTGATGCGCTCCGACCGGATGGTGGAGCTGATGACCAAGGGCTCGGACCTGGCCCTGCGCCTGGTCGAACACCCGACCCCCGTCGTGCTGGGCGTCACCGGCCACGCGCTGGCCATGGGCGCCGTGGTGCTGATGACCGCCGACTGGCGGGTCGGTGCGGCAGGGGACTTCAAGCTCGGCCTCAACGAGGTCCGCATCGGGCTGTTCGTGCCCGGCTTCGCCGTCGACCTGGCCGACTATCGCCTGTCCCGCCGCCACCTGACCGAGGCCGTGCAGCTGGCCGAGGTCTACGACCCGCAGGGAGCCCTGGCCGCCGGGTTCCTCGACGAGGTGGTCGACCTCGACGCCGTCGAGGCGACCGCCGTCGAGCGGGCGACGGCCTGGGCCGCCGTCCTCGATCCCGGTGCCTTCGCCCGGACCCGGGAGATCGTCCGCGGTCCCCTGCTCGACAAGCTCAAGACGTCCCTGGGCCGTTAGCCGCGGGCCCGCGGCTCCTACCCTGCCCTCGTGATCACCCTCACCGCGGTCGGCGACGCCGAACCCGAGCTCCCGGCCCGGGCCCTCGTCGTCAGCGCCCACCCCGACGACGTCGACTTCGGGGCCTCGGGCACCGTCGCCCGCCTGACCGCCGCGGGCTGCGCGGTCAGCTATGCCATCGTCACCGATGGTGACGCCGGCGAGGTCCCCGACTCGGTCAGCCGGGACGGGGCCGCAGCCCTGCGGCAGCGCGAACAGCGGGCGGCGGCCGCGGCCGTCGGGGTCTCCGACGTCCGGTTCCTCGGCTTCCCCGACGGACGCCTCGAGGTCAGCATCGCCCTCCGGGCCGCCCTCGCCCGGGTCATCCGCGAGGTTCGGCCCGACGTGGTGCTCTGTCAGTCGCCGGAACGACGCTGGGACCGGGTCTTCGCCAGCCACCCCGACCACCTGGCCGCGGGCGAGGCCACGCTCCAGTCCGTCTACCCCGATGCTCGCAATCCCCACGCTCACCCCGAGCTGGCCGCCGAGGGCCTCGACCCCTGGACCGTGCGGGAGGTCTGGGTCTTCGCCCACCCGGGCGCCGACCGCTTCGTCGACATCACCGACACCGTCGACGCCAAGATCGCCGCCCTCCGGGCCCACGCCAGCCAGACCGGGGCCATGGACCTGGAGGAGCTGATCCGCTCCTGGGCCAGGGCCACCGCGGCCGACGCCGGGCTGGCCGACGGTTTGGCCGAGGCGTTCCTCACCTGCCGGACGGGCTGAGCCGGCCTTCACGGACTCGCTCGCCATCGTCAACGTCGACGGCGGAACGGTCGCCCGGGGCGTCCGGCTCCTGTCGACCTGACCGCGGTGGTGATCCGAGGCCGTGGGGACCACGCACTACGGTCCGCTCGAGCTGGAGGGGGAACCATGAGTGAGATGACGATCCCGGAGACGGCCGACGGCATCGATGCGGCTTGGCTCGACGGCGCCTTGCGGGCGGGCGGGCTGGACATCGGCAACCACATCGTCGCCGCCCGACCCGAAGCCGTGGCCGAGGCCGTCGGGCTGATGGGTGAGATCACCCGCTTTCGCCTCGACTGGGATGCCCCAGCGGACGGCCAACCGGCGTCGGTGATCGCCAAGCTCCCGTCGGCGCTGGCCGAGAACCGGGAGCTCGCCCTGACGATGGGGTACTACGAGTGCGAGCACCGCTTCTATGCCGAGGTGGCGGGCGGCTGTGCCATGCGCACCCCCCGAACCTGGTACTCCGCAGCCGACGCCGCCGCCGGCCGGTACGCCCTGATCATCGAGGACGTGGGCGGCTACGAGCGGGTCGACCAGATGGACGGGGCCGATCCCGACCACGCCGCGGCCGTCATCGACGCGCTGGCCGCCCTCCACGCCGAATGGTGGGCCAGCCCCCGCCTGAGGGATCACGCCTGGCTCCCCGATGGCCTGGGCGACGACGTACGGATCTACGGCGACCTCTGCAAGGGGTCATGGCCCAGCTTCGCCGAGGCCACGGCCGGGGTGATCACCGACGACGACCGGGCCCTGGCCGAAGCCTTCCTCGCCGGCTACGACACGATGATCGACCGCAGCCTCGATGCCCCCCACACGCTCGTGCACCGCGACTTCCGGGTCGACAACATGCACTTCGACGCCGGCGAGCCCGTGGTGTTCGACTGGGGCTCCGTGGCCCACGGCGGTGGCCTCTATGACCTCGCCTACTTCATGGCCGGGAGCATGACCGTCGAGGATCGCCAGGCCCACGACACCGAGCTACTGGCGCGCTACCGGTCCCGACTGGCCTCAGCCGGCGTCGAGGTCGACGACCCCACCTTCGGCGAATGGCACGACGTCGGCGCCCTCTTCTGCCTGGTGGTGCCCATCCTCGCCGGGGGCAGCGTCCTGGACACCCGGGACGAGAAGGGCGAGCGGCTCGTCGCCGAGGCTCTGCGGCGCCTGTTCAGCTACCTGCATGATCACGACTCGGTGCGCTTCCTGGACTGATCGGCAGGGGCGTCTTCAGCACGGCCATCGCGCACGCCACGAGCAACTGGCGGGTGGCGGGGTCGCTGAAGTCCACCAGCTCGTCGCTGGCGACCAGCGGCCGCAGGACCGAGCCCAGGGCGGCGAGCGACCGGACCGCGGCCAGTTCGGAGCCCTGCGCACCCACCGTGATGGCCACGAAGCGCTGCGCTCGGGCCGGGAGCTGGAGGTCGGGGCCGAGGTGGCTGCTGACCGATGGGTCCGACGTGAGGAAGGCCGCCACCTGCCGGTGCTCGGCGACCAGGTCGACGACCTCGGTGACGAGCAGTCGCCGCTGCCGGTCGGGGATGGGCGCTCGGGACTCAACGCGATCGAGCAACTCGTCGAGCCGGGCGAAGAACGGTTCCACGCTCTGGCGCAGCAGCTCGGCCTTCGACGAGAAGTGGTGCAGCACCGCGGAACGGGTGATGCCCAGCTCCTCGGCGATGCCGGCCAGCGTCGCCCGCTGGTAGCCGTCGCGGCGAAACGCGATCACCGCTGCGTCTTGGATGGCGGCCCGGGTCCGCGCCCCCTTGCCTTCACTGGCCGGCCCGGTCGTGGTCATCGCCGTCATGGTCCCTCGTCCTGTTCCGTCCCGAAAAACTGACTTGTGGGTCAGTCTTGTGCTCAACTGGGGCCGGGGACGGCCGAAGGCCGGTGTGCTGCTCGGGCCCCCTCGAGCTCGCGATGTCCGGATGGACATGGCAAGGGCGTGATCTCGAGGGGCCCGAGTTGCTCGGGACTCAGGCCGCGGCCGGGCGCCGGGCTCAGTCGACGGCTTCTCCCTGTCGGGGGTCACCCAGGAGGTATCGGGGGCCCGGCCCGTGGGTCGCGGCGATGTCACCCGGGTTGTAGAGCCGGCAGACCCGGAAGGACAGGCAGCCGCAGCCGATGCAGGAGTCGAGCTGGTCGCGCAAGCCTTCGAGCACGGCGATCTGGGCGTCGAGGCGAGGACGCCAGGTCGCGGACAGGCGGGCCCATTCCTTCTCGGTGGGGGCCCGGGTGGCCGGCAGTGTGGCCAGGGCCTCGCGGATCTCGTCGAGGCTCAGGCCGACTCGCTGGGCGACCCGGATGAACGCGATGCGCCGCAGCTCGCTGCGGTGGTAGCGGCGCTGGTTGCCCGCCGTGCGTTCACTGTGGACCAGGCCCTCGGTCTCGTAGAACCGCAGGGCCGAGTGGGCGATACCGGCCCTCGTCGCCACTTCGCCGATGGTCAGGAGCTCCTCGATCTCACCAGGTTACCCCTTGACCTCGAGCGAAGTTGAGGTCCTACGGTCGCCGTCATGACCTCGCGCACGTCGGTGCTGTCCGACGCCCAGCTGACCGACTCGGTGGCCGACCGGCTCCAGCACCCGAAGGCCGACGGCGTGACCTCGTTCACCCTGCACGCGCCCCTCGAGCTCCTGGCCCGCTCGGCCCTGCTCACCTACGTCGAGGCCGACGCCCGCGACGCCGCCCGCGACCGGCTGGCGTGGCTCGGGCAGACGTACGCCGCTGCCGGTGACGAGGTCGGCGAGCCCGGGAGCCGCGCTTACGACGACCTGCCCACCGCCGTCGACCACCTCACCGCGGCGATCAACGCCGGTGACCTGGACGACGCCGACGCCACCGCCGCCTGGCTGGCTGAGTGGGCCACCCCGGTCGAGCTCAGCCGGGCCCTGGCCGACGATGTGATCCCCCGGCTGTCGGCCGCGGGCCACGGCAGCATTCTGCTGTACCTGCTCCCCCGTGTGACCCCGAGGAGCCGTGCCGCCACCCGCCCGTTGCGGGGCCTGGTCCGCGAACTGGCCCGCCACCCGGACTGGGGCCTCACCTGGCAGCAGGACCGGACCGCGCCGCCGTCGGACGGCGGTGACCTCGTCGCCGCCCTGCGTCGCCCCCGCTCCCCCGGCGACCCGGGCAGCGACTTCATCTTCCCGACCATGTCCATGGTCGAGCAGAGCGGCCTGGCCGAGGAGTTGCTCGACGGCCCCACCCGAGCGGTGTCCCTCACGCAGGCCTCCCAGGACCTCCTCCGGCTGGCCGCGGCGTCGATGGTGCAGGACGACCCGGCCGCCGCCCCCTACGGCTGGAGCCACTGCCTGACCATGCCCCAGGCCGTGCTCGGCCTCGCCCGGTCGGGGGCGGCCACGACCCCGCCCGCGGTGGCCGTGGCCGCCACCCTCGTGCTGGGCTTCCGGGCCACCCAGGGGACCGTGGAGGTGGATCCGGGGTGGTCGCCGCCGGTGACGGGTGATGCGCTGGGGGCCCTCGACGGCACCCCGCAGGACGCCGCCGCGGGGGCCTGGCACGCCACCAACGGTGAGCGAGCCGCGGTCGTGGCCCGCCTGGCCTCCCGGGCCGCGGCCCACGAGGACGCCCATCTGGCCAAGTACACCCTGGCCTGCTTCGACGCGGCGCGGGACGACCCCGGCGCCACCCGGCTCTTCCTGGCCGCGGCGGCCAGCCTCGGGGCTTGGTGGCGGGCCCACGACGGCTGATCGACGTCTCACTCGCGCCCGTGTCGGGTAGGGGCCTGTGCTCACCCCCCAACGAGGAGATCAGCAAAATGGCTGGAGAGTTCGATGAAGCCAAAGGTCGGGCCAAGGAAGCGGCCGGCGCCCTGAAGGACGACGACGACCTGAAGACCGAAGGCAAGGTCGACAAGGCCTCCGGGAAGATGAAGGACGTCGTGGACAACGTCAAGGACAAGGTCGAGGACGCCATCGACAACGTCCGGGACCGCGCCGACCGCGACTGACCGATCCCCTCTGGGCGTCCCCCGCACCACGTCCGTCGTGGTGCGGGGGGCGCCCGAGTCGCGTCAGGTCAACCCACGACCTCAGCGTCGAGGCCGGAGAGCAGCGCGCTGAGGCCCGTGGCGAACGTCCGGTCGAGGGCCGCCCGCGACACCCCGCCAGTGCGCAGTCGGGGGGCGTCGAGGAGGACGGCGCCGGCGAAGTAGCGGCCGACGACGCGCACGACCGTCGCCGCCGCCCCCGGGTCGAGGCCGGCCCGCTCGAGGGCCGAGCCGACGGCACCACTGATGCGGCCCAGGTGGACCAACCGCTGGGGGGCGATGACCAGCGGGATCAAGTCGATGCGATCCAGGAGGACCTGCCGGCCGTCGGTGGCCCACGTGGCCACGATCTCGCGCCAGTCGGCGCTGTCGGCGATTCGCACCGGGGCCAGCACGGCCTCGACCATGCCGTCGAACAGGTCCTCTTTGTCGCTCACGTGGTTGTAGAGCGACATCGTCCCGGCCCCGAGCTCGGCGGCCAGGCGCCGCATGCTGAGGTCGGCCAGACCGTCCCGCTCGGCGAGGGCGATGGCGGCGACGACCACGCGCTCTCGGGTGAGGGCCGAGGTGGTTCCCGTTCCTGCGGCCACGGCGGGAAGCGTAGGTGCTGCTGACCGATCCTGGTTCGATGACGTACGCTGTACGCCGTGACGACGATCCCGTCCCCCGCTCCCTACGCCGCGCCGGTGGATGGCGCTCGGGCCGGCGCACACGTCTCCGCCCGCACAGGCTGGATGGCCGTCGCCGGGCTCGCCTCGCTGGGCGCGGGCGCCATCCACGCCGCCGCCATCGGCGTCCACGCCGAGCACCGGCCGGCCGCAGTCACCTTCGCCATCATCGCCGCCTTCCAGTTGGCCTGGGGCGCCCTCGCCCTGGTCCGCTCGAACCGCGTCGTGGCCCTGATCGGCATCGGTATCGGCGTCGGCGCTCTCGCCGGTTGGATCTGGGCCAAGGCCTGGGGCATCGCCTTCATCCCGGGCCTCGACGTGGCCGAACCGGTCCAGACCGCCGACGGCCTGGCCGCCGGCCTGGCCGCCGCCAGCGTCCTGCTCATCGGCCTGTCCCTCTGGACGGGGCGCAGAGGCGCCGCGCCGTCGCGGCCCCCCATGGTCGCCGCCGCCCTCGGCCTGACCGCACTGTCGGTCTTCGGCATGATCGCCGCCGGCACCCATGTGCACTCCCACGACGCCGGTGGCCACAGCCATGGCTCCACCGTGGTGGCCAACCAGGAACCGCAGGTCGTCGTCCCCTACGACCCGACCCAGCCCATCAACTTCAGCGGTGTCCCCGGCGTCACCCCCGAGCAGCAGGCGGCGGCGGAGAACATCGTCTCGGCCACCCTGCTCCTGCTCCCGCAGTGGTCCGATCCCGAGTACGCGCTGGCCCACGGCTTCCAGTCGATCGGCGACGGGTTCCTGGGCACCGAGCACTTCATCAACGACACCTACATCGACGACAACTCGATCCTCGACCCCACCCGACCGGAATCGCTGGTCTGGGACACGACCACCGGCGAGCGCCGCCTCGTGGCCGCCATGTACATGCTCGAGCGGGGCACGCCCCTGGAGGACGCGCCGAACATCGGCGGGTCGCTCATGCAGTGGCACATCCACAACAACCTCTGTTACACGCCGGCCGGCCAGGTGGTGGGCCTCACCAACAGCGATGGCGAGTGCGGTCCCGGCCTGGTGCTCCCCGAGCCCACTCCCATGATCCACGTCTGGCTCGAGCCCCAGGAATGCGGTCCGTTCGCCGCCCTCGAGGGCATCGGCGGGGGGCAGATCGCCGAAGGCGAGACCGTCAACTGCGACCACGTGCACGGGTCGACAACCAGCTGACCCGCGTCCGGCTCACGCCAGCTGAGCCGGGTCCCAGTACTCCCGCCACCAGGCGATGCGATCCTGCTCGATCGCGCACACGCTCATGCCCCGCCAGGCGGCCATGACCCCGTCGGCCCGGCGCTCGGTGCTGATGGACCATTCGGCCAGGACGGTGGCGTCGGGGCCGGCGGCGACGTGGTGGAAGTCGAAGGAACGGGGCCGGGCCCAGGCGAAGGACCGCCGGACCAGGCGTTCGTAGGCCCCGATGCCTCGGATCGGCTCGGGGCGGCCGGGCACGGTGATGACCAGGTCGGCGGCGAAGCAGGCCAGATAGGCCTCGACCTCCTCGGCCAGCCAGGCGTCGCGCCGCCGGGCGAACAGCGTGGTCGCCTCGGCCAGGGTCAGCTCGGGCATGGGCGCCAACCTACGGGACGGCACCGGGCCTAGGGTCAGGGTCATGGACGACGCCGGCCTCACCGACGAGGAACTGGCCCGCGAGGCCCTCGCGGCCGACCCGGACCAGCCCGTGCCCGCCGACGCCGTGGCCCTGCGGGACGAGCGGGACGCCGGAGCCGAGCTCCTACCCGAGTGGTACATGCCCCGGCCCGCCCACGGTCGGGTCACCCCGGCCCGCCGAGCCGTGGGCTTGGCCCTCGTGGCCGCCGCCCTGGTCATCAACGGCCTGGGCTTCTGCCTGACCTACGGGCACCTGACCGCCGGCTGAAGCGCAGGCCGTCGTCCCCCGAGGCCGCCGCGTGGTCCGATGACCCGGTCGCCCCCCCGGGAACCAGTTCGGCCCCACCACCACCGACATCGACGCCACGTCCCTGATCTTCGACTTCTGGCTGGGCCCGGCCTAGGAGCACCCACCCCCGAATCGTGTCAGCATTCGCGGACAGCCCGGTCGGGACATCGCCCCTCAGGTGGCGACCGACTCGGCGGACAGGAGCCCGAGTGGATCAGCCGAAGATCGTGACCAAGGCCGAGCTCGAGGCGCCACCCGAAGAGCAGACCGCGGGGATGCAACGGGGAGAGGCGTTCGCCCACGACCACGTCTGGGCGGGGCATTCGGTCTTTCCGGGCGGGGCGACCACCGGTTGGCACCACCACGGGGACTACGCCACCTACGGCTACATCACGAACGGGAGCATGACCCTCGAATACGGTCCCGACGGCACCCACATCGACCACATCTCCGCTGGTGACTTCGTGTACATCCCGGCCCACATGGTCCACCGGGAAAGCGTCCCCGACGAGGGCGGCTCCGGGGTCGTGGTGCGGGTCGGCGGGCAAGGGCCCACTGTCATCAACGTCGACGGCCCCGACCCGGGAGACGACGCGTAGCCCCTCGCCGCGTCCTGGCGATCCGTAGCGGGTTCACGCCCTGCGGTCGAAGCGGGTCACGACCTCGACGTGGCCCGTGTGGCCGAACATGTCCACCACCACGCTCTCGACGTGGTCATAGCCGGCGGCGGCGAGGGCGGCGGTGTCCCGGCCCAGGGAGGCCGCGTCGCAGCTGATGAGCACGACCCGGCCCGCGCCCGTCGCCACGGTGCGCTGCACGCCGACCGTCCCCAAGCCGGTACGGGCCGGATCGGCCACCACCACGGCGGCGGGCACAGGGCGCCAGCGCTCCACCGGCTTGGCGATGACCTTCGCCGGACGGCCCGCCAGGTTCTGGCGGGCGTCGGCGGCCGCCGCCGCGGAGCGCTCGACCAGGACGATCCGCCGCTCACCGGCCACCGTGACGGCGAACAGCCCGACCCCGCCGTAGAGATCCACGAATGTGCCCTCGGGGGACCCGTCGACCTGGGCGGCGACGATGGCGACCAGGGCCTCGGCTCCGGATCCCCGGGTCTGGAAGAACGACGAGGCCGACACCCGCAGGCGATGACCGGCCACCTCGGCGAAGAACCACTTCCGGCGCCCGCCCGCCAGCTCGTCGGCCCCGATCACGGCGACGTCCTCGGGCGCCAGCACGCCCGCGGCCGTAGGCGCGGCCAGCAGCAGTCGCTCCCCCGTCCCGTCGGCCACCCGCAGGGTCACCTCCGTCGCCGACCCGGGGTCGACGACGCCGGGGACCAGGAGCTCGGCGAGGCCGGGCACGACCACGAGACAGTCGTCGACGGGCACGACGTCGTTGGTCCCCCGGGCCCGAAGGCCGAGTCGACCGTCGTCCACGGCCAGGCGCAACGTGTTGCGGGACCGCTCCGCCCCGATCGGCGGGCCCGGGCGCACGACGGCGTCGCTCAGCCGCCCCAACCGGCGAAGGGCGTCGGTCACGATCTCGAGGCGCATCTCGCTCTGCACGTCGGGAGCGGCGTGCTGCCAGTCGCACCCGCCGCAACCCTGGGCGACGAAGGGGCACGGCGGATCGACGCGGCCGGGGGCGCGCTCGAGGACGGCGGCGAGCTGTCCGAGGGAGTCGGCCTCGCCCCCCACCTCGACGGAAAGCCGCTCGCCAGGAAGGGCGCCGTCGACGAGCACGATGCGGCCGCCGGCGTCGCGACACAGCGCCGAACCCCCGGCCACCATCCGCTCCGCCCGCACCTCGATCACGTGGCCCACGGCCGTTGACCGTACGGGTTCAGCCGCTGTCGATCGCTGCGGCCTCGGGCGGTGGGATGCAACACCAGCCCCGGTTCACCAGTTCGGTGGCCATGACCTCGGCGGCGAGGCGAACCGCGATCTCCTCGTCCCGCTCCCGGCGGCGGCGCTGGTCGGGCGTCTCCCCGACCGCCTCGCCCTCCGGCGCCGGCGCGTCGTCATCCTGCTGGAGGCGGTCCATGAGCTCGTCGACTTCGGCCGTGGTGAACTTCCCTGCGGCCTGGCGCTGGGTGAGGTCGAAGGGGTGTCGGGCCTCGCGGAACGAGTCGTAGCCCCGCTCCTCGAGGAGGGCCGCCAGCTCGGCGACCCGCCGCGCGTTGGCCGGGGGTCCTGAAGCTTGTCCGAATGCCATGACCGCAAACCTACGCACGACTCCTGACAACGGCGGGGACCGGTAGGGAACGGCGCGCTACCTTCATCCGAGGGATCCGAGCACCGAGGGACGAGTCGGTCGTCTGCGGAACAGATGGCGACGGACGGCGTTCCACAGGGGGACGCATGGGAGCCGCAATCGAGACCACCGTGACCGACCAGGACCGGGCCTTCGTCGTGGCCCTCGACGACCCTGCGGCCGTCGCCGTCGGGCTCACAGGCGGCAAGGCGGCCAACCTCGCCCGCGCCGCGGTCGCCGGCCTGGACACGCTCCCGGGCGTCGTCCTCACCACGGCGTTCTCCGACGCGGTCGACAACGGCGCCGATCTCCGCACCCATCCTGCCCTGCGGCAAGCGTTCGACGATGCGAATGGCGACGCCCGCGCTCTCGTCGCCCGCAGCTCGTCGGTCGTCGAAGACACCGTTGACTCGTCCATGGCCGGCCAGTTCGAGTCGGTGATCGGCATCGAGGGCTTCGACGCCTTCGTGGCCGCCGTGGACGAGGTCCTGGCCTCGCGCCAGCGAGCCGGCGCCGCCGACGAGCCCATCGCCGTGCTCGTCCAACCGCTCATCGAGCCCGCGTCGGGTGGGGTCATGTTCGGCATCGACCCCGTCACCGGGCGCACCGACCGACGCCTGATCTCGGCCATCGAGGGCGGACCCGATCCCCTCGTCAGCGGCGAAGTCGACGGGTCGCGCTACCTGGTGGACGACCGGGCCACGATCCTCGAGTTCGAGCGGAACGACGGTGCCGAGCTGACCGCGACCGACATCCGCGGGCTGGTGGCACTGTCGGATCGGGTGGCCGCTGTGTTCGGTGCGCCCCAGGACGTCGAGTGGGCCATCGCCGAGGACGGCCACCTCTGGCTCCTGCAGTCGCGCCACGTCACCACCGAGATCCGGGGCGTGCCCGCCGGGCCGATCTACGGGCCCGGGCCGGTGGCCGAGACGTTCCCGGAGCCCCTCACCGAGCTCGAGTCCGACCTCTGGGTGCCGCCCCTGCGAGAGGCCGTGGCCGAGGCCGTGCGCCTGGCGGGCACGGCCACGCCCGCCGAGCTCCGGGCGAGCGCGATCGTCGTGGTCGTCAAGGGCCACGTCGCCATCGACCTCCGCCTGGCCGGCGAGCTCGTCCCTCGCATCACCTTGCTCCAGCGCCTCAACCCCGTGCCCGGCGCCCGCCGGTTGCGGGGGTCCTGGCGGGTCGGCCGCCTGCGGGCGGCCCTTCCCGGCCTGGCCGAACACCTCGTCCAGCGCGTCGACGAGGACCTGCAAGCGGTGCCCACCCTCGACGGGCTGACCAGTCGGCAGCTGTTCGCCCTCATCAAACGCAGCCGCACGGTCCTGCGGGCCCTGCATGCCCACGAGATCCTCATGGGCATGCTCACCAAGACCGGCGACAACCGGATGACGGGCGCCTCCGTCGCCCTGCGGATCCTCGTGGAGGCTCGTCGGGACGGCGTGAGCGACAGCGAGATCGTCCTCCGCAGCCCCGCCGTGCTGGCCCTGACCCCGCCGCGCATCAGCCCCTGCTTGGAGCTTCCCGCCGAAGCCACGGCGATCGATCTGGGCGGGAACGGCCAGAACGCCAACGACAACGGGATCCTGCGGGAGGCTCTCCGGCTCCGGGTCCGCTGGCTCCAGGAGCTCTCCGGCCGGGCCGCGTGGACACTGGGCGAGCGCCTGACCGCCTCAGGCGAGCTCGACCGGCCGGACCTCATCCGCCACATCACCCTGGACCACCTCGAAGCGGTGGCGACGAAGCGCGCCGTGGTCGTTCCGGCCCTGGTCAACACCCATGAGGCCGGTTTCGGCCCGCCCCTGCCTGCGTCGTTCCAGCTCTCGGACCGGGGTCGACCCATTCGCACGCAATGCTTCCAGGAGGTAGGTGGCGGTACCGGTGCCGGCGGCGGCGTCGCCCGGGGTCCGGTCACCTACGACGCGGACGCGCCGCCGTCGGGATCGATCCTCGTGACAACGACGCTCACCCCCGGCCTGGCCCCCCTCCTCGGTCGGCTGGAGGGCATCGTGGCCGAGACGGGGTCGGTGCTCAGCCACCTGGCGATCCTGGCCCGGGAGGCCGGGGTGGCGACCGTGGTCGGCTACTCGGGTGCACTGGATGACCTGCCCGAAGGGGTGACGGTCACGGTCAACGGCGACACGGGCCAGGTCACCGTCCAGGATGAGGAGACGACATCGTGAAGACCATTGCCTGGCTGGCGGCCGTAGGCACGCTGGCGATGGGCGCCGTCTACATGGTGGTGTCCCTGAACCGCTGGGAGTGGAACCGAGCCCTCTTCTTCGGCCTGATCGTGCTCATCGCCGAGGTGGGGATCGGCACCGGGCTGATCCTGCGCCGCCTTGATCGCCTGGAGCGCACCAAGCTCGACCCTGCCGTGATGGCCATCCTGCGGGACACCCGGCCCAGCCCCCCGCACCGGTTCATCTGGCTGGAGGACACCTCCAGCCAGATGAACGTGTTCATCACCTTCCTGGTGGGCGGCGGCGTCCTCTTGTCGGGCCTCGCCTGGGTGGCGGACAAGGTGGCCGCCAACACGTCGACGCCGATCGGCGAGGAGCAACTGGCTCGCCAGCTCGGCACCATCAGCTATCCCATGGGCGGGCTCCTGGTCGACGAGGTCACCGCCCTCGCCCAGGAGGTGCCCGGCACCGACGACGGCCAGATCCGCAAGCTGCTCAACAACCCCCGACCCTCCGGGTGACCACCGTCCGACGGGTGGTTCTGGGGCTGGTCGGCCTGGTCCTCGGCGGGCTGGCGGTGTCCGCCCTGCGCGAGGCGACGTTGTCGACGCACCAGGCGATCGCCGCCAGCTCGACGGTCGAGGTCGTGGTCGAGGTGGAGTCCGAGGGCCGGGAGCGCAACCAGTCCGAGAGCGAGATGATCGATGCCCTGTTCCTCATCTGCCGCTTGGAGGTCAACTCCGATCTCGTCGGCGAGGTCGAGCCCCTCCCCCCGAGGCCCGACGACGACGACGCCCTCTACCGGGCCATCCTCCAGCCCGCGATGGACCAGACCAACCGTCGCCAGTTCCGGGGCTGCCTCGAGGACTGGACGTTGGATCAGCTCCTGGTCGACGTCGTGGCCTTCGAGGACACTCCGTAGCCTCGGAACGGATGAGCACAGACGTGCACGTCGCCAAGACCGTTCGCCGGGACCACCCGTCGCCCTACACCATGGGCCAGTTCCACGCTCGGTACCCCTGGGTCCTCCCTGTCGGCGCCGCCCTCTTCGTGGTGCTGGCCCTCGGGGCAGCCTCCGACCTGCTCTTCTGGGACAAGCCCATCACCCGTGCGCTGGTCGACCTCCGGACCCCCACCCTCAACCACATCGCCCGACGGGTCTCCTGGTTCGGCTCGACCAAAGTCGTCTTCCCGCTGGCCGCGATCCTCGCCCTGGCCTCCTGGCGCCGCTGCCCCCGTCTCGCCCTGGCCATCGTGATCATCGCCTTGGCCCGGCCGCTCACCGAGCACGTGCTCAAGGAGCTGGTCGGCCGGGAGCGGCCCCAGGGCGATCAACTCGTCCCGGGGCGCGGGCCGTCGTTCCCGAGCGGCCATCCCCTGGCCACGGCCGCCAGCTGGGGGCTCGTGCCCCTGGTCGTCGGCCTGTACACCGCCCGCCGGGCGGTCTGGTGGACCTCCGCCGTCATCGTCTGGGCCCTCGCCCTCGTCGTGGCCGCCAGTCGCGTCTGGCTCGGCGTCCACTGGACCTCCGACGTGGTGGGCGGCCTGCTGCTGGCCAGCATCGGCGTCCTGGCGGCCGAGCGCTTCATCGCCGCCATGCACGGACCGGAGTGCGGGACCGCCCGGCCCGCCTTCCGACGGGCCCCCCCACCTCAGCCGCGTCGAACACCGGTACCCTGAGCCTGTTC
>DATDAH010000116.1:0-6810 GCA_036525535.1 Acidimicrobiales bacterium | reverse complement strand
GTCGAAGTCCTGGACCTCGATGCTGCCGTAGCCGCCGCCGACCTCCCAGCAGCCGAAGCCGATGACGGAGACGTCCAGCCCCGTCTGCCCGAACGGGCGGTACTCCATCAGGTCCCCTTTGGTCGCAGGACCCACGACGCTACGCAGGAATTGACGTGACGTCAAAACTCAGGTCCGCGTACTAGCCGCTCGGCTAGCCTGCGGTCGACAACCAGCCCCGGAGGAGGACCATGGACCGAGAGGCGATGATCGAGACGGCGTCGACTGTGATCGCCCGGCAGGACGACGGCGACGCCGGCCTCGTCGAGCGGTTCGCGGACGACTGCACGTTCATGATGCCGATCCTGACCGAGCCCATGCGAAGCCGGGCCGAGTTGCGCGAGCACGCCGAGACGTGGCCGAAGGCCATCACCAACATGGAGTGGGTCACCGTCGACGGGCCCCGTCTCACCTGTGCGTGGAACTGGCGGGGCGAGGGTTGGCCGGAGGAGACGCCACTGCTGCGCGGGGTGTCGACCTTCGTCTTCAACGACGACGGGCTCATCCAGGACTACGAGGACTTCTTCGATCCCGACTGGACCACCAGGCACCTCCCCGTGACGTAAGGGTTCATGGCTGGGGCAGGCTGGGCGGCGTGACAGCGGCGGCGGGCCCCCTCCTGGAGGCCAAGTTCCACGTCCCCCGGCGACGCCACACCCGGCGTCGTTCCCCAGGAGCAGGACTAGTTCGCGTTCAGCGGGGGTCGAGGATCTGGGAGGTCGAGGTGACGCCGAAGACGCCCTCGGCGTCGCTCATGACGGCCATGGACACGCCGTGGGCGACCCGGTGGTCGTAGTGGGTGTTGCCGGTGAGGGCGACCCACTCGCCGACCGGCGCCCGGCTCAAGTGACCGGTGACGTCGGGGTTGATCGACGTCGCCCGGGTGGGATCGAGGCCGACGCCGATCAGGTTGGTGACGTCGAGGGGCAGCGCGGCCAGGGAGGTGGCCCGGACCGACTCACCGGCCACGACCGGCACCCGCAGGCGGCACCACACGGCGTGGACCCGGTCGATCGGACCGGCGGTCCGCCGGATCTCGGCGCCGAGGCGAAGGAACTCGGCCGTGCCCGGCCGGAGCTCGAGCTCAGGCAGCTCGTCCGGCTGCGGCAGCGTGGCGGCCGGATTCCGGTCGGAGGAGGAGAGCGGCATCCCGGGAAGGTCCGTGACGTCGCGGTCCCGGATGCGCAGGGCCCGGGCTCGGGTGGTCACCGTCTCCCCCGCCGTCATCGTCAGGTCGACGAGCTGGATCTTCTTGCCCTCCCGCAGGATCTCCGTGGTGACGTGGAGGGGCTCGCCCACCGGCACGGGGCGCACGATGTCCACGGTCAGGCGGGTCATGCTCATGGGCACCAGCGTCGGGACGTCCTCGAGGACGTGGCCGAGCAGGGCCAGCACAGCACCACCGCTCTGCGTGGTCTCGTCCCAGGCGCTCCCGGTGCAGGCCGTGCCCACGAAGGCGTCGCCGTCGCGCGTGTAGAGGGCGTCGACCCGGTCGGCGGCGCTCAACGGCTGATCTGGACCGTGAGGGCCTTGGGGCCCGTCTCGAAGAAGGCGGGGACGTTCTCGAAGGTGAACCCGTCAGTGAGTCGGATCGTGCCCGGCGGGAAGTGCTCCAGGAAGGTCGTCAGCGCGATGCGGGCGACAGCCCGGGCCATGGGGGCGCCCGGGCAGAAGTGGGGCCCGAACCCGAAGGTCAAGTGGTCGGAGGCATTGTCCCGGTCGACGTCGAAGTCGTCGCCGTGCTCGAACACCGCCTCGTCCCGGTTGGCACAGGCGGTGCCCATGACCACCCGCTGGCCCGCCTCGAGGACCGTCCCGTCGACCTCGGTGTCCCGCAGGCAGCCGCGGGCCACGAACATGACCGGCGGGGCCAGGCGCAGGCTCTCGTCGATGGCGGTGGGCAGGGCCCCCGGATCGGACCGGAGGCGGTCCTCGAGCCCAGGGACCGTGAACAGCTCGTGCAGCAGGTTCCCGAGGAGCTGGCTGGTCGTGGTCAAGCCACCGGTGATCAGGTTGCGCACCATCGCCCGCAGCTGCCGGGGCGTGAGCCGCTCGCCGTCGACCTCCAGGTCGACCAGCTTGGTGGTCACGTCGTCCCGAGGCTCCTGCCGGCGCTCCTCGATGCAATCGTCGATGTAGCCGGCGAAGTCGGGGAACCCGTCGGCGAACCCCTCGACGCCCTCCCGGTTGCGGTGGGTGCCGGGAAAGCCGCTCTCGATGAGGTCCTTGGCCCAGGCCATGACCTGCGGGCCGTCCTCCTCGGGGAAGCCGAGCAGGTGGACGGTCGATGCGTTCGGGAGCGGGGACGAGAAGGTGGGGACGAGGTCGGCCTCGCCGTCGTCGGGCAGGGCGTCCAGCAAGGCCCTCGCCGTCGCCTCGACGTAGGGCTCCGCCGCCTTGACCACCTTGGGGGTGAGGGCGGTGACCATCACCCGGCGCACGACCGAGTGGTTGGGCGGGTCGAGCTCGCCCAGCGTCCGGTCCTCGAGGGGCACGACCACCCCGGGCGCCTTGAACCCCTGGGCGCTGGAGAAGCCGTCGGTGTCGCGCATCAGGCGGCGGCACTCGGCGTGGCGGGTCACGTACGCCATGCCGTCCCCGAGGTCGACCACCGCGGCCTGCTGACGCAGGTCGGCGAGCAGGGGCCAGGCGTCGTGAGCCTGCTCGGGGTCGAAGGGGTTGAAGGGCATCAGCCGGCCGGGGTGAGCTCGACGTGGAGGTTGGTGAGGCCCCGGAGGAAGAACGTGGGCAGGTAGTCGTAGCGGCGGGCCCCCTCGGGGCCGTGCGCCTCCTCGTCGATGGCCAGGTGACTCGTCTGGTCGAAGAGGCGGTTGAGGGTCACCTTCCCCTCGGCCCGGGCCAAGGGGGCGCCGGCGCAGGTGTGGGGGCCGTGCCCGAAGGCGATGTGCCGGCGAGCGTTGGCGCGGTGGAGGTCGAAGGCGCCGGGGTTCTCGAACGTCCGGGGGTCACGGTTGGCGGCACCGGGCATGACCATCAGCGTGGCCCCGACCGGGATCTCTACGCCGGCCAGCTCCGTGGCCACCTTCGCCATGCGGAACTGGCCCCGCAGCGGGCTCTCCATCCGCAGGGTCTCCTCGATGAAGTTGGGGATCAAGCTGCGGTCCTCCCGCACCTGGGCCTGGAGGTCGGAGCGGTCGCCGAGCATCCGCACGGCGAACGAGAGGAGGCGGACCGTCGTCTCCTGGCCGCCCGCGAAGAGGTTGGCCGCGAGGAGGGCGGCGTCTTTGACCTCGGGCGTCGACCCGTCGGGGAAGGTGGCGGTGGCGAGGCCACTCATCACGTCGGTCCCGGGGTGCTCTCGGCGGTCCTCGATGTACTCGGTGAACTTGTCGTAGAGGAACTCGAGCGGCTTGTGCTCGCCCCCCGCGGCCCCCGGCAGGGTGGACAGCCGGTCCCGGAACAGGTTGTGGTCAGCTTCGGGCACGCCCTCGAGGTCGGCGATGACCAGCAGGGTGAACGGCTCGGCGTAGTCGTGGAGGAACTCACAGCGGCCGCCGGCGCCGAGGATGGCCTCGAGCTGGCCGTCGGCCAGCCGCCACATGAACTCCTCGTTCTCGTTCAGCCGCTTCGGCGTGATCAGCCGCATCATCAGCGCCCGGTGGTCGGTGTGCATCGGCGGATCGAAGGTCGGCAGCTGGTCGGAGAAGGGCAGCTCATCGCGGTAGCGCTCGATGTGGTCGGTGATGTCGTCGCCCTCGGCCGGGACCGAGAACTTCACGAACGGCCCGGCGACGGCGTTGCACGAGGAGAAGCGGTCGGCGCCGTTGTAGACGGCGACCGCCTCCTCGTAGCCGGTGACCAGGTAGACGCCGTAGTGCGGCTCCTGCCAGACCGGGTGCTGGCTGCGCACCCACTCGTAGTACGGGTACGGGTCGTCGTAGACGTCCCGGTCCCGGAACCAGTTCACGCTCGGGAAGTCGGTCACGGTCATGTGGACTAACTTTCTGACGTCACGTCAAAATCGGTGCGCCTGAGCTTAGGCGCGTGAGAACAGGAGCCTGATGGCCACGACCTCCTACGACCTCTACATCGGCGGCGAATGGCTGGGTGCCGAGAGCGACGAGGCTCTTGACGTGATCAACCCGGCCACCGAGGAGGCCATCGGGCAGGTCCCGCAAGCGTCGATCGCCGACGTCGACCGGGCCGTGGCTGCGGCCCGGCAGGCGTTCGAGGAGGGTCCGTGGGCCCGGATGACGCCCCGGGAGCGGTCCGACGCGCTGCTGCGGTTCACCCAGGTCGTGGCCGACCGGAAGGCCGAGCTGGTCGACCTGATCATCGCCGAGGCCGGCCCGGCCCGATGGGTCGCCGACGCCCTGCAGTTCGACACCGGCTTCCGTTACGCCCAGTGGATGGCCGAGCGGACGGCGAGCTACCCCTTCCAGGAGCCCCTGCCGGTCCAGGCCGGGGCCCGAGGTCTGGGCCAGGGCGTCATCGTCAAGGAGGCCATCGGCGTGGTGGCGGCCGTCACCCCCTTCAACTTCCCGCTGTACTTGAACCTGTCCAAGGTCGTGCCCGCGCTGGCGATGGGCAACAGCGTGGTGCTCAAGCCGTCGCCGTTCACGCCGCTGGAGGCGTTCGTCCTCGGCGAGATCGCCGACGAGGCCGGCCTGCCGCCCGGGGTCCTGAACGTGGTCACCGGCGACGTCGAGGCCGGCGAGCACCTCACCACCCACCCGGCGGTCGACATGATCTCGTTCACCGGCTCGGACCTGGTGGGCAAGAAGATCATGGGCCAGGCCGCCGACGGGCTGAAGAAGGTCCTCCTGGAGCTGGGCGGCAAGTCCCCCAACATCGCCTTCGCCGGCAGCGATGTGGCCAAGTTCGCGGCGTCGGCGGCAGCCGGGTTCACCATCCACGCCGGGCAGGGGTGCGCGCTGCCCACCCGGATCCTGGCCGATCGCAGCATCTACGACGAGGTGGTCGAGCGCATGGAGGCGTCGCTGGCCAAGGTCACCGTCGGCGACCCCACCGAGCGCACCACCATGATGGGCCCGCTCATCCATGAGGCCCAGCGGGACCGGGTCGAGGCCTACGTCGCCGCCGGGACGGCCGAGGGGGCCCGGCTGGCCTGCGGTGGCAACCGGCCGCCGGGCCTCGACCGGGGCTGGTTCTTCGAGCCCACCCTGTTCGCCGACGTGGACAGCTCGATGAGCGTGGCCCAGGACGAGATCTTCGGGCCCGTCGGTGTCGCCATCCCCTTCGACGGCGAGGACGAGGGCGTCCGCATCGCCAACGACAGTCGCTACGGGTTGGCCGCGTCGGTCTGGCACCCCGACCCCGTGCGGGCCTGGGAGCTGGCCCAGCGCATCCAGGCCGGGACCGTCTCGATCAACGGCGGCGGGGGCGGGCCCAACCTGGCCGGGCCCTTCGGGGGCTACAAGCACTCCGGCATCGGCCGTGAGTACGGCGACTACGGGCTGCTCGAGTACGCCCAGCTGAAGACCGTCACCTGGTCGGCGGGTCGGCCGTGACCGATGTCGTGATCGACCCCCTCGAGCTGGTCGATCCGGCGCGCTACGGCGAGCGGGGCTATCCCCACGAGCTCTGGGCCCGGATGCGGGCCGAGGCGCCCGTCACCTACATCGAGCCGCCGGACCTCGAGCCGTTCTGGGCCATCACCAAGCACGCCGACGTCCAGCAGGTCGCGGCGCAACCGCTGCGCTTCTCCAGCGCTCGGGGGATCACGCTGCGGCGACCGAACCAACCCGACTTCCATTCGGACGTCCTCGTCGTGCTCGACCCGCCCCGGCACGGGCCCCTGCGCCGGGTCGCCAGCCCCCGGTTCACCCCCAAGGCGATGCGGGCCCGCCGGACCGACATCGAGCGCATCGCCGTCGAACTGGTGGAGGACGTGGTCGCCGGCGGAGCGGAGGGCGAGTTCGACTTCGTCGACCGCATCGCCGCCCCGTTCCCGCTGGCGGTGATCGCCTGGACACTCGGCGTGCCCCGCGAGGACGTGGGGCTGCTGCACCGCTGGACCAACGAGGTGATCGGCAAGAACGACCCCGAGTACCGCCGGGAGGGCGAGTCGCCGGGCCAGACGATCAAGCGGGCGCGGGGCGAGCTCCACGCCTACTTCGGCGCACTGGTCGAGGAGCGGCGGCGCGAGCCCCAGGACGATCTCGTGACCGAGCTGGCGCAGTCCGACATCGACGGGACGCCGCTCAGCGAGGAGGAGCTGGTCTCCTACTGCGAGCTCCTGGTCGAGGCCGGCAACGAGACGACCCGCAACGCCATCAGCGGGGGCCTCCTGGCCCTCACCGAGCACCCCGACGAGTGGGTGAAGCTTCGGGCCGACCCCGAGCTCGTCCCCGACGCCGCCGAGGAGATCCTGCGCTGGGTCAGCCCGATCAGCCACTTCAGCCGCACGGCCACCGAGGACACCGAGGTCCACGGGGTGACGATCCGAGCCGGTGAGCAGGTGGCCATCTTCTTCGCCTCGGCCAACCGGGACGAGGAGGTGTTCGACGACCCCTTCGCGTTCCGCGTCGACCGCCGCCCCAACCCCCACCTCGCCTTCGGCTTCGGCGAGCACTTCTGCATGGGCGCCCACCTGGCCCGGGTGGAGATCGATGTGATCTTCCGGCTGCTCGTCGACCGCTTCGAGGGCTTCGAGGTCGCCGGGCCCGTCGTGCGGCTCGAGTCCATCGTGAACGGGAGCCTCAAGCACCTGCCCGTCCGCTACCGCCTCGCCTGACCGAGCGATCGGGCTGGAGGAACGTCTACCGTTCTGGCCCCAGATCCTCCGCC
>DATDAH010000115.1:0-9393 GCA_036525535.1 Acidimicrobiales bacterium | reverse complement strand
GGTCTCGGAGCTCGTTTCCCCGCGCCGCGGGGCCCATCGAGCGGTTGCCCGCCCCCGACGACCCTCGGCGGCACCCGCACGCCCTGTGGTTCCGTCGTCGTCGGTCCCCGCAGCCGGGGGTCAGTCGTCGCCGGTGATGACGATGCTGTCGTCGGTGGTGGCGTCGGGGGCCTGCTCGTCGTCGCGGCCTCGGCCGAGGTCGATGAAGAGGGTGTCGTCCTCGACCCGGGTGGCGAACTGGTCGAGGCCCTCGCCGTCGGGCGGGTAGGTCTCGCCTTCGCAGTCCCGGAAGAGACCGTCGTCGTTGTCCCAGTCCACGATGCAGCTGTCGGTGCCGGGGGCGATGGCCAGGACGGCCACCCAGCCGGTCTCGGCATCCTCGCCCACGTGGTTGACGATGATGGGTCGGCTCCCGCCGGTGGGGTCGGCGAAGCGGAGAGCACCCTCGTCGGCCACGAGCTCGGCCCGGGACTCGACCTGCGGGATCTCGAACTCGTCCGTGCCGAGGTTGACGTCGATGTCCTCGTTGGCCGCAGACAGCGCCAGCACCGCCCCGGCGACACAGATGGCCAGCACGATGGCGAAGATCCCGCCCAGGATCCAAAGGGTCGCCCGGCTCATGCGCCGGAAACGGTATCGGGCGGTTTCGGCGGGAATGGAGCCGATCACTAGGTTGCAACGCCGTGGATCTCTTTGAGTACCAGGGCAAGCAGTTCTTCGCGTCCTTCGCCATCCCGGTGAGTGCGGGCGAGGCCGTGACCACGGTGGACGACGCCGTAGCGGCCGCCGAGCGCCTCGGCTACCCGGTCGTGGTGAAGGCCCAGGTCCAGGTCGGCGGTCGGGGCAAGGCCGGCGGCATCAAGCTGGCCAACAACGCCGAGGAGGCCCGCGCGCACGCCACCGCCATCCTCGGCATGGACATCAAGGGCCACACGGTCCACATCGTCTGGATCGAGGCCGCGTCCGACATCGCCGAGGAGTACTACGCCAGCTTCACGCTGGACCGATCAGCCAAGAAGCACCTCGGGATGCTGAGTGCTCAGGGTGGGGTGGAGATCGAGGAGGTGGCCGACACCGACCCCGAGGCCATCGCCAAGGTCCATGTCGACCCGGCCGAGGGCCTCAGCGAGGCCGACGCCCGGGCCTGGGTCGAGGCGGCGAAGCTGAACCCCGACGCCACCGAGGGTGCGGTCGACATCCTGCAGAAGCTCTACACCGCGTTCACGGAAGGCGACGCCGACCTGGTCGAGATCAACCCACTCATCCTCACCCCCGACGGCCGGGTCCATGCCCTGGACGCCAAGGTCACACTGGACGACAACGCCGCGTTCCGCCACGACTGGGCTGAGTACGAGGCCACCCAGGTGCGGGACGAGCGGGAGCAGGCGGCCCACGAGAAGGGCCTGCAGTACGTCGGCCTGGACGGCACGGTCGGCATCATCGCCAACGGGGCCGGCCTGGCCATGAGCACGGTCGACGTGGTCAGCCAGGTCGGCGGCAGCCCGGCCAACTTCCTGGACATCGGGGGCGGGGCCAACGCCGACGTGATGGCCAGTGCCCTCGAGGTCATCAACAACGACGAGAAGGTCAAGTCCATCTTCATCAACATCTTCGGGGGCATCACCCGGGGTGAGGAGGTGGCCAACGGCATCGTGCAGGCGCTGGGTCGGGTGGAGATCAGCTCCCCGATCGTCATCCGGCTGGACGGCACCAACGCCGAGGAGGGGCGGGCCATCCTGGCCGAACACGCCTCCGACACCCTGATCTCGAAGCCGACCATGCTCGAAGCCGCGGCCTCCGTCGTCGAGCTCGCAGCCAAGGGGGCCTGACAACCATGGCGATCTTCGTCGACGAGAACACCAAGGTCGTGTACCAGGGGCTCACCGGCTCCAACGGCCGCTTCTACGGCCTGCGCAACCGGGAGTACGGCACCCAGGTGGTGGCCGGGACCAACCCGAAGAAGGCGGGCACCGACGTGGAGGGCATCCCCGTCTACGCCAACGTGGGCGAGGCCGTGGCCGAGACCGGGGCGGACACCTCCTGCATCTTCATCCCGGCGCCCGGCGTCGAGGCCGCGGTGCACGAAGCGGCCGAGGGCGGCGTGAAGCTGATCGTGGTCATCACCGAGGGCGTGCCCGCCCAGGACGAGGCCCGCTTCTTCAACGTGCTCGAGCGGGACCATCCCGACGTCCAGCTCCTGGGCCCGAACTGCCCGGGCATCATCAGCCCCGGGAAGTGCAACATCGGCATCACCGCGGGCGAGATCGCCATGGGTGGCGGCCCCGTCGGCATCGTCAGCCGCTCGGGCACGTTGACCTATCAGGCCCTCCACGAGCTGACCCAGAAGGGCATCGGCCAGACCACCTGTGTCGGCATCGGTGGCGACCCCGTCCCCGGGACCTCGTTCATCGACTGCCTCGAGCGCTTCGAGGCCGATCCCGAGACCAAAGCCGTGATGATGATCGGGGAGATCGGCGGCTCGGCCGAGGAAGAGGCGGCCGAGTTCATCGCCGAGAAGATGACCAAGCCGGTCGTCTCCTACATCGCCGGGGTCACCGCCCCTCCGGGCAAGAAGATGGGCCACGCCGGCGCCATCGTCAGCCGCGGCAAGGGCACGGCCGAGGCCAAGATGAGCGCCCTGCGCAAGGCCGGGGCCGAGGTGGGGGAGAACCCCACTGAGGCAGGCGAGCTCATGGCCGCCGTCGTCGCCGGGTTGTAGAGCCCGGGAGACGCGCAACGGCCCCGCCGCCCGAAGGTGACGGGGCCGTCGTCAGGAGTCTGGGCTCAGAAGGACGTGGGAGGACCGGCGGCCGCGCCCGCGTCGCCTTCCTGCTTCTTGAGGAAGCCCCCACCGGCGAGCCCGATGCCGGCGAGCAGGCCGAGGAACACCCCGATCTTCCGGTCCAGGTCGACGCCCGCCGTGCTGCTGCCGACGAGGAGCTGGAGCAGGATGAGGACGGCGGCGACGATGCCGGCGATGAAGAGGATCTGGCTCCAGGGCTGGCCGAGCTCGGGCAGCTCGACGCCGAACATCGGGAGCAGGATCACCGCGACCATGGCCATCCCGATGAGGATGGCGAACAACGAGAAGATGCTGGACCAGCCGCTCTCGGAGTACGAGCCGAAGCCGGTGTCGAGCCCGAACCAGGGAAAGAAAGAGAAGATGAACAGGGCGATGCCGCTACCGGCGATCACCTTGTCCCCGGTTGTGAGCTTGCTGAGATCCACGTTGCCTCCCGGTGCCACGTGTCGAAGGTGCGGGGGTCAACCTAGACGACGGTGAGCGCCGGATGAGCGACCTGAGGGCCTCCGGTGGACTGGTACCGCGCTGGTACGGTCCGATCGTGCGCATCGGTGTGCTGGCCTCGGGGAGTGGGACCATTCTCGAGGCCATGCTCGAGCGGGCCCTCCCGGTGATCGTCGTCGTCGTCGACCGCCCGTGTGGCGCGGTCGAGGTGGCCGAGCGGGCCGACGTCGACGCCCGGGTGGTCGAGCGGGAGGACTTCGGCCCGGATTTCGATCGGGTGGCCTACTCCAAGCAGATCGTGGACGTCCTGCACGAGGCCGAGGTCGACCTGGTGGCGATGGCCGGCTTCGGCACCATCCTCGACGAGCCTGTCTTCGACGCGTTCCGCGGGCGGATCCTCAACACACACCCGGCTCTGCTGCCGTCGTTCCCCGGCTGGCACGGGGTGGCCGATGCACTGGCCTACGGGGTGAAGGTCACCGGGTGCACCGTCCACGTGGCCACCCTCGAGGTGGATGCCGGGCCGATCGTGGCCCAGGAGCCGGTGACCGTCCTCGCCGACGACACCGTCGACACCCTCCACGAGCGCATCAAAGCCGTCGAGCGCCGCCTCTACCCGGACACCCTCGCCGCCGTCGTCGCCGGCGAGCTGGCCCTGCCCCCGATCCCCGAACCTTGACCCCCCTCCGAAGGACCTGACCCGACGTGCGAGCCCTGCTGTCCGTGTACGACAAGACCGGCGTGGTCGACCTGGCCGAGGGCCTGGTCGAGCTCGGCTGGGAACTGGTGTCCAGCGGGGGCACGGCCACGGCCATCGCCGCCGCCGGCCTGCCCGTGGTCGAGGTGGCGGCCGTGACCGGGGCTCCCGAGATGCTGGGCGGCCGGGTGAAGACCCTTCACCCCAAGATCCACGGCGGGATCCTGGCCGACCGCTCGAACCCGGACCACCTGGCCGACCTCGGCGCCCGGGAGATCACCCCCATCGACCTGGTGGTGGCCAACCTCTATCCCTTCTCCAGCGACCCCGGCATCGAGCTGATCGACATCGGGGGCCCGACCATGGTGCGGGCCGCGGCCAAGAACCACGCCCATGTCGGCATCGTGGTGGACCCCTCCGCCTACGGCGACGTCCTGGCCGAGCTGCGCGCCGACGGCGCCCTGTCCGACGTCACCCGGAAGCGCCTGGCCCGGGCCGCCTTCGCCCATACCGCGGCCTACGACGCCGCCATCGTGGCCTGGTTCGACGACGAGGACGGCGCGTCCGACCCGCTGCCCTCCACGCTCGACCTGGCCGCCCAGCGGGTCCAGGACCTCCGCTATGGCGAGAACCCCCACCAGGTGGGCGCCCGCTACCGGCAGGCGGGGGAGCGGAGCTGGTGGGACGACGCCACCCAGCACGGCGGCAAGGAGCTCTCGTACCTCAACCTGTACGACGCCGAAGCGGCCTGGCGCCTGGTCCACGAGTTGGGCGACGGTCCCGCCGCCGTCGTCATCAAGCACGCCAACCCCTGTGGGGCGGCGGTGGCCGACGACCTGACCACGGCCTACCGGCTGGCCCATGAATGCGACACGGTCTCGGCCTTCGGCGGCATCGTCGCCGTCAACCAGCCGCTGCCCGTCTCCCTGGCCGAGGCTCTGGCCCCTGTCTTCACCGAGGTCGTGATCGCTCCCGGGTACGAGGACGGCGCCCTCGAGGTCCTCGCCGCCCGGAAGAACCTGCGGATCCTCGAGGCCGAACGGCCGGCGCCACCAGGTCTGCAGGTGCGCACGATCGACGGTGGCTTCCTGGTCCAGACCCCCGACCCCGTGACCGTCGACCGGTCCGTCTGGACCGTGCCCACGAAACGGCAGCCGACCGATGAGGAGTGGCGGGACGTCGACCTGGCCTGGCGCCTGGTGGCTCGGGTCGGCTCCAACGCCATCGTCCTGGTCAAGGACGGCCAGGCTGTCGGCATCGGCGCCGGCCAGCAGAACCGCCGGGACGCCGGGCGCATCGCCGCCGACAAGGCCGACGGCCGGGCCCGGGGCGGGGCGTACGCCTCCGACGCCTTCTTCCCCTTCCCGGACGGCCTCGACGGCGCCGTCGAGGCCGGCGCGGCGGTGGTCATCCAGCCCGGCGGGGCCATGCGGGACGAGGATGTCGTGGCCGCCGCCGACGAACAGGGCCTGGCCATGGTCCTCACCGGCGAACGCCACTTCCGCCATTGATGGCCGTCAGGAACCCGTCCGCGGCGCCCTCCCACCAACTTGCGTCGAACACGCCACAGATTCGTGGGTCAATCAGCGCATGTTGGTGGTCGGTTTCTCGACGCCGAACGACGGGGAGAGCATTGCGGACGCCGGCCCGAGGACCTCGCCCCCTTCCCTGCCTCGTTCCGCCCAGCCGGGAGGCCCGACGGTGACGGCGATCGTCCTGGACGGGGAGGCCGTCGCCGCCGAGATCAAGGCGGATCTCGTCGAGCGCATCGCCGCCCTCGCCGAGCAGGGCGTCACGCCCGGGTTGGGGACGTTGCTGGTCGGCGACGACGGCCCCAGCGCCAACTACGTCGCCATGAAGCACCGGGACGCCGCCGAGTTGGGCATCGCCTCGTTCGACGAGCACCTGCCCGCCGACGTCGATCCCGCCGCGATCGACGCCGTCATCGACCGGTGGAACGTCGATGATGCGGTCGACGCCTACCTCTGCCAATACCCCTTTCCGCCTGGTCTCGACTACGAGGCCCACCTCCTGCGCGTCGATCCGGCCAAGGACGTCGACGGCCTCCACCCAGTGAACCTGGGCAAGCTGGTCATGGGCACCGAGGGTCCCCTCCCGTGCACCCCGCACGGCATCCAACGCCTCCTCCTCCACTACGACGTCCCCATCGCCGGTCGCCATGTCGTGATCGTGGGTCGGGGCCTGACCATCGGCCGCCCGCTCGCCAACCTGTTGTCACTCAAGCGGCCCGACGCCAATGCCGCGGTCACCGTGGTCCACACCGGCGTGGCCGACATCGGCGCCCTCACCCGCCAAGCCGACGTCCTCGTGGCCGCGGCCGGCTCACCGGGGATGATCACCGCCGACATGGTCAAGGCCGGCGCCGCGGTCGTGGCCGCCGGCGTCAGCTTCGAGGGCCGCAAGGTCATCAGCGACGTCGCCGACGAGGTGGCCGACGTGGCGGGATGGCTGTCGCCCCGGATCGGCGGCGTGGGGCCGATGACCCGGGCCATGCTCTTCGTGAACACCGTCGAGGCCGCGGAGCGTCGAGCAGCCTCCCGGTAGCCTCGTTTCCCCATGGCGAAGATCAGTGACCTGCTGGCCCAGGGCCGGACGATCTCCTTCGAGTTCTTCCCGCCCAAGACCCCGGTGGGGATCGAGAACCTCATGACGGCAGTGGCCGAGCTGACGCCCGCCGACCCCAGCTTCATGTCCGTCACCTACGGCGCGGGCGGCAGCACGCGGGACCTGACCGCCGAGCTGGTCATCGACATGAACGCCACCCACGACTTCCCGGTCATGGCCCACCTGACCTGTGTGGGCCACACCCACGACCAGGTGAAGGAGCTGCTCGACCAGTACGCCGAGTCCGGGGTCGAGAACATCCTCGCCCTCGGGGGCGACCCGCCGGCCGACGGCAGCGACCCCGGTGGCGAGTTCGAGCACGCCTGTGAGCTGGTCGAGCTGATCCGGGCCCACGGGGCGGACTTCTCGATCGGCGTGGCCGCCCAGCCCGAGCTGCACCCGCGCTCGCCCGACGCCGAATCCGACCGGCGCTGGCTGGCCGAGAAGCTCACCATGGCCGACTTCGGGGTCACCAACTTCTTCTTCGACCCCAACGACCACCTGCTCATGGTCGAGGAGCTGGCCGACCTCGGCTGTGTGACCCCGGTCCTGCCCGGGGTCATGCTGTTCCGGAACCTCGGCGGCCTCACCCGGATGTCGACCATGAACCAGTCCAAGCTCCCGGCGGACATGGTCGAGCGCCTCGAGGCCGCGGGTGACGACGAGGCCGCCGTGGTCGACATCGCCGTGGAGATCGGGACCCTCATGTCCGAACGCCTCATCGCTGCCGGCGTACCGGGCATCCACCTCTACACGCTCAACCGGGCGGACGCCGCCCTCCGGGTCATCCACGAGCTGAAGCTGTAGCAACCGGCGCCGGTAGCCTCGCCCGCCATGGCCGAGAAGATCACCGCCGCTGCTGACGGCACCCTGAACGTTTCCGACGAGCCGATCATCCCCTTCATCGAGGGCGACGGCACCGGTGTCGACATCTGGCCCGCGGCCAAGCTCGTCCTCGACGCCGCCGCCGCCAAGCACGGCAAGCGCGTCTCCTGGAAGGAGGTCCTCGCCGGCGAGAAGGCCTTCAACGGGACGGGTGACTGGCTGCCCGAGGCCACCGTCGAGGCCTTCCGGGACCACCTCATCGGCATCAAGGGCCCGCTGACCACGCCGGTCGGCGGCGGCATCCGCTCGTTGAACGTGGCCTTGCGCCAGATCCTCGATCTCTACGTCTGCCTGCGCCCAGTGCGCTGGTTCCAAGGCGTGCCGTCGCCCGTGAAGGCCCCCGAGAAGATCGACATGGTCATCTTCCGGGAGAACACCGAGGACGTGTACGCCGGCAAGGAGCTGCAGGCCGGGACGCCCGAGGTGAAGAAGCTCCTCGAGTTCCTGCGGGACAGCTTCGACTGGGACATCCGTGAGGACTCCGGTCTGGGCATCAAGCCCATCTCCAAGACCGGCTCCCAGCGCCTGCAGCGGGCCGCCCTCGACTACGCCATCGCCAAGGGCCGCAAGTCGGTGACCTGGGTCCACAAGGGCAACATCATGAAGTTCACGGAGGGCGCCTTCCGGGACTGGGGCTACGAGCTGGTCAAGGAGGAGTACGCGGACAAGGCCGTCGGCTGGGACGACTGCGGCGGGGACCCGGGCGACAAGACCCTGGTCAAGGACTCGATCGCCGACGCCTTCCTGCAGCAGATCCTCACCCGGGCCGACGAGTACGACGTCATCGGCACGATGAACCTCAACGGCGACTACGTGTCCGACGCGCTGGCCGCCCAGGTCGGCGGTATCGGCATCGCCCCCGGCGGCAACATCAACTACGCCACCGGCCATGCCATCTTCGAGGCCACCCACGGCACGGCCCCCAAGTACGCCGGCCAGGACAAGGTCAACCCCGGCTCCGTCCTGCTCTCCGGCGTGCTCATGTTCGAGCACATCGGCTGGCAGGGCGCGGCGGACGACATCGTCCGGGCCCTCGAAGCCACCATCAGCGACAAGGTCGTGACCTACGACTTCGCCCGACTGATGGAGGGCGCCACCGAGGTCAAGTGCTCGGAGTTCGCCCAGGCGATCGTCGACCGCCTGTAGCCGTCCGCCGGGCACACTCGGACCGTGAACCAGGTCGTGGTGCTCTGTGTGGACGGGTCCGAATCGTCGATCGGGGCGGCGGCCACCGGCCTGGCCCGCCTCGCGCCCGCCGACCGGACGATCGTGGCCACCGTGGTCGACGCCGGTGACCCCATGCTGGTGACCGGCGTGTCCGGGATGGCGGGGGGCGCCATGTCCCCCGAACAGGTCGACGAGCTGAACGCGGCCCACAGCGCACGCGGTGAGACGGTCGTCCAGGCCGCCCTCGCGGCTCTCGACCTGACCGATGCCGAGACCCAGGTGCTGATGGGCGAGCCCGCGACCGAGCTGGGCCTGTTCGCCCAAGAGGTGGGGGCGACCGTCCTGGTCGTCGGTTCCCGGGGCCACGGCGCCCTCAAGCGGGCGTTCCTGGGCTCGGTCTCGGCCCATCTGGTCCGCAACGCCCCCTGCCCCGTGCTCGTCGTCCGTGAGGACGTCGAGGACTGATCGTGAGGGGAGTTCACCGAGGGCTCGAGCGGGGGTCAGCCGTCGGCTGACTGCTGCACACGCGTGGTGCCTACGTTCCGCCTCGACGGCGCCGACGCAACCACCGTGAGGAGACCCCCATTCGACGATCGACCGTCGCACGTTCCTGGCCGGAGCGGGCCCACGGCCCAGCCGCACCTACGCGATCTGGGCGCGGCGCGCTCTAGCCGTCGGGCGGGCGCCAGCCGGCGCCAACAGGCCTCGATGCTAAGAACGCGGTGTGCCGCCGATCTGGACGCCGTCGGGTGAACGGGCCGCGAGCGCACAG
>DATDAH010000114.1:0-2159 GCA_036525535.1 Acidimicrobiales bacterium | reverse complement strand
GGTGATCCAGAACTGGCGGCCCGGGGTGGCCGACCGGCTCGGTGTGGGGTACGAGGACGTGCGCCGGGACGACCTGGTCTACGTGTCGATCTCGGGGTTCGGCGACGTCGGCCCGAAGGCCGACCGCGGGGCCTACGACACCGTGATCCAGGCCCAGGCGGGCATGGGTCACGCCCAGGCTGATCCCGACACCGGGGAGCCGGCCTTCGTGCGCCAGGTCATCGCCGACAAGGTCACGGCCCTGACCGCGGCCCAGGCCGTCACCGCCGCCCTGCTGGCCCGCGAGCGGGGGCACGGCGGTCAGCACCTGCGCCTCTCGATGCTGGAGGCCGTCGTCGCCTTCCTGTGGGTCGACGCCGCCGGCAACGAGGTCCTGCGGGACGGTGACGGCTCCCAGCCGGGAAGCTTCTCGGCCGGTGCCCGGCCCATCGCCTTCGAGGACGGCTGGGGGATGGTCACCCCCACCTCGGACGCCGACTTCTTCGGCATGTGCCGGGCCTTCGGCGTGGACGGCCATGACGATCCCCGCCTGGCCAGCCCCACCCTGCGCCAGCAGAACGCCGATCTGACCAGGGAGATCGTCGGGCGCTGCTGGGCCGCAGCCGCCGGCCTCACCGTGGCCGATGCCTCGCGCCGCCTGGAGGCCGAACGGGTGCCGTACGGGATCCTCGTGTCCCCGGCGGACCTGGCCGACGACCCGCAGGCCGTGGCCCTCGAGTTGCTGGTGGACAGCCACCACCCCGTGGCCGGGGCGATCCGCCAGCCCCGTCATCCCACCCGTTTCGCGGGCACCCCGGCCGGGGTGGGCGGCCCGTCACCGTCGCTCGGCCAGCACACCGACGAGCTGCTGGCCGAAGCCGGCCTGGCCGATCGGATCGTCGAGCTCCGCGCCGCCGGCGTGGTCGGCTAGGAAGCGCTGATGCGTTTCGGGGTGTTGGCGCCGATGCCGTCGGAGCTGCGGCCGGTGGTGAAGGCCTTCGGGCTGCGGCGGGGACGGTCGGGCAGTCTCGACGGCCATGTCGGACGCGCGGGTGAGGCCGACGTCGTGGCCACGACCACCGGCATCGGCACGGCGCTGGCCACGACGGCCGCCCAGCGGATGCTCGATCGGGGTGAGGTCGACCATGTCGTCGTGGTCGGCATCGCGGGGGGCATCGGCCCGACGACCGCGGTCCCGGACCTGATCATCCCTGCGGCCGTGGTCGACTGGCCCGAGCTCCGCGAGCACCGGCCGGCGCCCCTCGGCCGCCTGGTCGGCGCCGGCACCATCGTCTCCTCCGACGAGTACGGCTACCCGCCGGAGGTGATCGCCGATTTCATCGCCCGCGGTGTGGTCGCCGTGGACATGGAGACGGTGGCCGTGGCTCGGGTCTGTGCCGACGCGGGAGTGCCCTGGTCGGCCGTGCGGGCGATCAGTGATCGGGCCGATGACGACACCGTCGACCAGGACGTGATCACCCTGGTCAAGTCCGACGGGTCGCCCGACCTCGGCCGGAGCCTGCGGTACCTCATCCGCCATCCCGGACGGATCAGCCGCCTGGCTGCCCTGGGGCGGGACGCGTCGGCCGCGGCGCGCGTGGCGGCGACGGCCGCGGCCGCCGCCTGTGCCGCGCACTCAGTGGGGGAATGAGTCCTCGGCGTCGCTGGAGCCGGTGGTGCGGCGCTGGTGGTCCCGTTCCAGGATCCACCCGGTGAGCTCGTGGCCGGGCACCGGCCGGGAGAAGAGATAGCCCTGCACGAGCGGGCATTCGAGCTCGCGGAGCAGGTCCAGGACCTCTTCGGTCTCCACGCCTTCGGCGACCACGGTGAGGCCCAGGGACCGGGCCAGCTCGAGCACGGATCGCACGATCGAGTGGTCCGTGGCGTCCTCGGCGAGGGCGAAGACGAAGGTCCGATCGATCTTGAGCTCCTGGACCGGCATCTCCTTCAGCTTGGACAGCGATGACCATCCCGTACCGAAGTCGTCGACCGACAGGCGGACACCCAACCGGCCGAGAGCATCGAGGGTCGAGGAGAGCAATCGGCCGTTCTCGGGGAAGGCCGACTCGGTGATCTCGAGGGTCAGGCGTCCCGCGGGTACCCCGTTGGCCTCCAGGGCCTCGCGGACGCCGGCGACGAGGTCGCTCTGGCCCAGCACCCGGGGGGACAGGTTGACGGCC
>DATDAH010000113.1:0-22684 GCA_036525535.1 Acidimicrobiales bacterium | reverse complement strand
GACACCGGTCGACGACGAGCGGATCTCCAGCGCCCGCTGCCGCATCTGTTCCACCGGGCGCAGGGCAGCACCCGCCAGGCCGTAGGCGAGGGCGGCACTCAGGGCCACGCCGAGCAGCGCCCCGCCCACGAGGCGGCGATGGAGGTCCGCCATGGTCCTGGCCGTGGGGGCGTACGGCACGGCGGAGATCAGCGTGTAGGGCGTGGCCCTGATGGTGGCGGGGATGGCCAGCCGGCGGACCCGGCCCACACCGGAGACCGTCGTGAATCCAGGATCGCCCGTCGCCTCGTCCGGCCCCCCGGCAAGCAGTGTCAGGTGACGGGCTTCGGGGGTGGCGCCGACGATCCGTCCGCCCTCGTCGAGCGCCTGCAGGAGGAGAGACACGGGCTCGTCGTCGTCGTCGGCGTCGTGGACGAGTGACGAGAAGTCCGTGAACGCACGGTGTGCGAGCATCGGGGGGACCATCTCCCCCGCCTCTTCCCTGAGGGAGTCGTCGAGGACGTCGACCAGGTGGTGCTCGGTCTGCCGCTCGACCGCGAGGCCGACCACGAGAAGGATCGTCAGCGCCGTAAAACCGACGCCGAGGGCAAGGCGCCAACGCACGGGCAGGTGGGCCACCGCACCCTGCACCCGGCCGAGGGCCCGCTTCACGAGTCGACCGGGTCGAGTCGGTACCCGAGGCCGCGCACGGTCTGGATGACCGGGACCCCCAGACCCGAGAGCTTGCGCCGCAGTGCCCCGACGTGGACATCGATGACGTTCGAGGCGAGATCGAGGGTCCCGTCCCAGGCCGCGTCGGCGATCGCTCCGCGAGTGAGGACCTGGCCCGGGTGGCGCATGAACACCTCGAAGATCGCCCCTTGGCGGACCGTGAGAGCGATCTCGGTCGAACCGATACCGGCGCGCTGACGGGCCGGGTCCCACCACAGGATGCCGGCGCGGAGCAGGCCGTCCGAGCAGACACCCGGTCGCCGGTCGAAGGCCCGGAGGCGAGCGAGGAGCTCTTCGAGGAAGAAGGGCTTGGTGAGGTAGTCGTCGGCCCCGGCGTCGAGGCCTTCCACGCGATCAGCGAGCTCACCCCGGGCACTCAGCATGAGGATGGGCGTCGACACCGAGAGGGCGCGGAGACGCCGACACGTCTCCACGCCGTCGATGCCCGGCAGCATGACATCGAGCAGCAGGGCCTGGTAGGGCTGGGAGATGGCGGAGGTGCAGGCCGCTTCGCCGGTCCCCACCACATCGACCCGATGCGACGCCTCCCGAAGGCCCCGGGCGAGAAGGGCCGCGGTCCGAACGTCGTCCTCGACCAGGAGCAGCTTCATCCCCGACCCCCATCGGCGTTCTTCACCGACGCTTCATCTTGGCCCAGAACGATGAGCGCGCGGACGGCCACGATGGTCGCGCCGGGAGAGGGGGCATGGATGTACGTGCCGAAGGGTGTCCTGATCGGGGCCGCCGCGCTGATGGTGGTGGCCGTGACGGCCTGCGGAGACGACTCCGACGACGATGGAGGGCTCCAAGCGACGGCGACCGAGTTCGAGTTCTCACCCAACGAATGGACGGTTCCGGCCGGCGAGTTCGACCTCGAGTTCACCAACGACGGGTCGACCGACCACGAGTGGGTGATCATGAACGAGGAGATCTCCTCCGAGGACGAGTTCGCCGAGGACAAGGTCCTCGACGAGGTCGAGACAGGCGCCGGCGAGACGGTCACTGCGACCTTCACCGTGGACGAGGCGGGGACCTATCAGGTCATCTGCGGCCTCGAGGGCCACTTCGACGCCGGCATGGAAGGCACCCTCACCGTCGAGTGACGAGCCGGGTACGTCTCCGCTCGACCGGGGATGTACGGGTCCTTACTGCTGCTGTTGTTCCTGTTGCTGGGCCAGGAGGCGCTGCGGGGTCTGAGCGACGGGGCGGCGGAGAAGGCCGCGGTCGGCCGCGGAGAGGATGTTGGGGCGGTCGTCCTCGCCCGACCGGCGACGGATGTCCACCGAGGAGACCAGGGTGGGGTCGGCGCTTCCCGAGAAGCTGCCGTGGAACGGGGTGACGTCGAAGTAGTCCCGACCGTGGCCGATCTTGACGTGGCGCTCGCCGACCTCACGGCCGTTGGTCGGGTCGAGGGGCTGCCAGCGACCGGGGGCCACCGCCACCTCGACCCAGGCGTGGGTCTGGACCCGCACCGCGTCGGCCTCGCCCGGCTCCTTGGTCGCGCCGTTGGCGTCGGCGCCGGATCCGGCGTCGTCGCGACGAGCGAACAGGTAGCCGGACACGTAGCGGGCGGGCAGGTCGACGGCCCGACAGAGGGCCACGGTCAGGTGGGCGTAGTCCTGGCAGACCCCCACCCGGCGCTGGACGACCTCGTCGAGGGTGGTGTCCACCTTGGTGGCCCCGGGGCTGTAGGTCAGCGAGCGCCCCACCCAGTCGGCGATCGTCCGGCCAGTCGCCTCCGCCGACTCGGCCCCGTTCATCACCGTGCGCCCGAGCTCGGTCAGGTCCCCCCCGCCCGTGTGCCCGCTGGGCACCGTGTACTCGTGGAAGGCCTCGTGGCCGGCCAGGGCCGCGATCGGCGTCGCGGGTGCCGGGTCCTCGGCCGGGGCATGGGTCTCCACGCTGATCTCGGCGATGACGTCGAGGCGGTCGTGGCGGGGGATGACTCCGAAGACCTCGACCCGGGTGCCCCAGTAGTCGCGGAAGGACTGCACCGGGGTGGCGGGGTCGACCCGGAGGCGGAAGTCCAGGACCCGCTGGCGGGCGTCGTCCACGGGGCAGGCTCGCAGCTCGTTGTGGGACTCCCGCACCGGCGTGTCGTAGCGGAACCGGGTCTCGTAGCGGATGTCGAGCCTCATCGGGGCCGGCCCGCCGTCGTCGCCGGTGAGGCATCCCGTTCCGGGTCGCCGAGGGCCGGCGGACCGCCCCGCAACTCGTGCAGGTAGAGCCCCGCCGTCTCGCCCGGGCTGAAGAAGCGGTCGCTCAGGGCGTTGCCGACCGCCGGGAGGCGGCTGCGGACCCGGGCCAGCAGTTCGGTCAGGGTCGCCGGCGTCAGCTCGTGGCCGTCGAGGTACTCCAGCTCGGACCACACGCCCCCGAGGAGGCGGCGACACACCGACCGGCTCTCGTCGGACTCGAGGCGGGCCAACTGGTCCTCCGCGGACCGCAACGAGCGCAGGACGCTGCGGGGGAAGGTGCGGGACAACAGCAGGTAGGCGGTGACGTCGGTGATGCGGGGGGCGGTCCCCCGCTGCCAGCGGACGAAGGCCTCGAGGGCGGCGCTGGCGTCGAGGAGCTCGGCCCACGAGGCCAGCGACGCCGGCTGCGGGTCCTCGTGGTCGGCGGTCAGGTGCACGGACAGCATCCGGCTCACGATCTCGGCCCGCTCCAGCAGCATGCCGAGCATGAGGAAGCGCCAGGGGTCGTCGCGAGGCATGGTCTCGGTGGCCACACCGAGGATGGACTGGCAGCGCAGCCGGACCGCGGCGTAGAGGTCGGCGGGATGCTCGTCGAGGCCGGCCCGCAGCCCCCGGCGCTGCGAGGCCCGCAGCTCCAGGTACGAGCGGTTGAAGGCCTCGAAGAGCTCCGAGGACAGCAGCTCGCGCACGCTGCGGGCGTTCTCCCGCGCCCGGCGCACGGACTTCCCGATGGCCCCCGGGTGCGACGCGTCGCCCATGAGGAAGGCGTTGACCGTGGCCACGTCCAGCTCCCGGCCGGAAGCGGCGAACTCGAGGTCCAGGCCGAGCGAACGGAGCAGGTTGGCCCAGGCCCGGGCGCTCTGTTCGGGGGCCAGACCGGCGCTGTGGTGATACGTGCTGTCCAGCATGCGGGCCGAGTCCTGGGTCCGCTCCACGTAGCGGCCGGCCCAGAACAGGTTCTCGGCGTGACGGGCGAGCATCATGGCCGGGCCATCCTCACCGGAGCACCCAGGTGTCCTTGGACCCGCCGCCCTGGGACGAGTTCACGATCAGCGAGCCCGGCTCGAGGGCGACACGGGTGAGCCCGCCGGGGACGACCTCGATGCCGTCGGCCGAGGAGATGATGAACGGGCGCAGGTCGACGTGGCGACCGGCCAGGCCGTCCTCGGCCACGGTGGGCACCCGCGACAGCTGGACCACCTCCTGGGAGATGTAGCCCCGGGGGTCAGCCTCGATCTGGGCCCGCAGGACGGCGAGCTGCTCATCGCTGGCCACGGGGCCGATGACCAGGCCGTAGCCGCCGGCCCCGTCGACCGGCTTGGTCACCAGCTCGTCGAGCCGGTCCAGCACGGCAGCCCGCTGGTCGGGGTCCCAGAGGCAGTAGGTGCCGACGTTGGGGAGCAACGGCTCCTCGTTGAGGTAGTAGCGGACGAGGTCGGGGACGAAGGGGTAGACGGCCTTGTCGTCGGCCACTCCGTTGCCGACCGCGTTGGCCATCGTGACCGCGCCCGCCCGGGCGGCGCTGAGCAGGCCGGGCACGCCGATGTAGCTGCCGCTGCGGAAGCCGACGGGATCGAGGAAGCGGTCGTCGAGACGGCGGTAGATGACGTGCACCGGGCGGGGGCCCTCGGTGGTGCGCATGAACACCCGCTGACCGTCGACCAGCAGGTCGTGGCCCTCGACCAGCTCGACGCCCATCTGATGGGCCAGGAAGGCGTGCTCGAAGTAGGCCGCGTTGTGGATGCCGGGGGTCATGACCACAACGCAGGGATCGGCCACGCCGGACGGGGCCACGCTGCGCAGGGCCCGCAGCAGGCGCTCGCCGTAGTTGCCGACCGGCCGGACGCGGTGGGCCCGCACGATCGACGGGAACAGGCGGGTCATCAGGTCCCGGTTCTCCAGCACGTAGGAGATGCCGCTGGGGTTGCGCAGGTTGTCCTCCAGCACCCGCAGCCGGCCGTCGGCCCCCCGCACCAAGTCGAGGCCGGCGACCAGGCAACGCACGCCTGACGGGGCGGGCACGCCCATGGCCTCCCGGACGAAGCCGTCCGAGGACGTGACCAGCCACCACGGCACGATCCCGTCCCGCACGGCGGCCCGCTCGCCGACGTACAGGTCCTCGAGGAAGGCGTTGAGGGCCGACACCCGCTGGATGAGCCCGGCCTCCAGGTCCCGCCACGCCGCCCCGCCGATGACCCGGGGCAGGACGTCCATGGGCAGGGTGCGCTCGAGGTCCTCGTCGCCCTCGGCCTCGGCCTCGGCGTCGGCGCTGAGGGTGAACGTGACGCCCCGCTTGCGCATGGTGTCGTCGCTCATGGCGGCCCGCCGGGCCAGCTCCTCGTGGGTCATCGTCCGCAGGCGGTCGAAGAGGACCTCGTACTCGGGGCGGAGCTCGTCCGTCTCGTCGACGGCCTCGTCGTAGAAGCCCCCGGTGTCGTAACCGGACAGCAGTCCCGTCGGCGCTTCCGTCACGGTCCCCATGGTCTCGGCCACGGTGGCATCAGGGTGTGGCAACCGTGTTTCGGCCATGTGAAAGCGTCCTACCTCTTCAGGCGGTCGTCCACTTCCCGTCGAGGTCGTCGCCCTTGACCGTGCCCTCGTCCCGGAGCTTGAGCAGGTGGGCGTAGGTGCTGTGGCGGGCGATCGGGTGCCGCTCGGGGTCCACGTCGGTGTAGACGGCGGCGACGAGGTCGTCGACGGACGCCGTGCCCGCCTCCTTCAGCGCGGCGGCGATGGCCGCCTCCCGCTCGATGCGGTGCGTGATGTACCAGTCGATGCGGGCCTTGGGATCCTCGATGGGGTGACCGTGGGCGGGGGCGATGACCGACAGGCGCATGGCCTTGATCCGCTCCAGGGAGGCGAGGTACGCCGCCATGTCGCCATCCGGGGGCTTGATGACGACGGTCGAGCCGTCCATCACGTGGTCACCGGTGAAGAGGCAGCGCTCCTCCTCCAGCATGAAGCAGAGGTGGTTGCTGGCGTGGCCCGGCGTGTGCAGGGCGGTCAGGCGCCACTCGGTGCCCTCGACCATGTCGCCGTCGGCGAGCGTGCCGTCCACGTCGATGCCGTCGCGGGACTCGAAGGCCATGATCTTGGCGCCGGTGCGCTCCTTGAGGCCGATGGCACCCGGCCCGTGGTCGGGATGGGTGTGGGTGAGCAGGATCCAACGGATCCGGTCCCCACCGCAGCCGGCCACGGCGTCGAGGTGGGCGTCGTCGGCCGGGCCGGGGTCGATGACGGCGATCTCGTCCACGCCGATCAGGTAGGTGTTGGTGCCCGGTCCGGTCATGACACCGGGGTTGTCGGCGCAGATCCGCCGCACCAGTGGGGACAAGGCCCGGGGCACGTCCGGGATGATCGGGATCGGCTCGGGGGCTTCGTCGATGGTCACGTCAGGGTCTCCTGGGAGGCGGCGGTCGCGAGCTCCTCAGGGAGGGCGATCCGTCGGCCACCGTGGTCGTCGGTCAAAGGGGGGTGGGTGTCGAGGTGGGCCAGGACGGCGGCCACGTCGGCGAAGCAATCGAGGGCGTGCAGGCTGCGCTCGGTGGGCGTGATCAGCTCCCAGTCCCCGGCGGCGAAGCGGTCGAGGGCGACGCGGGGGCGGACCCACTCGTTGTCCACGGCCTCGCCGTCGTCGTGGATCGGCACCTGGCCGGCGGGGGCGGGGGCCACGAAGAAGCGGGTCGTGTACCGGCGGGGGCCACCCTCCGGGGTGATCCAGTGGCCGAAGTAGCGGAGGTCGCCGAGGCGCAAGGTCAAGCCCAGCTCGGCGCAGACCTCGGCCAGCGGACGCTCGCCCCGGTCGATGGCTGCCCGCTCGGGCACCGCCCGCTCGACGGGGCCGTCGGCGAAGAGCAGGCCGGCCTCCTCGAAGGTCTCGCGCACGGCAGCCAGCCAGAACGCCAGGCCGCCGGTGTCCAGGCCGAGGCAAGCCGATGCGTCGGGCTCGGCAGGGGCGCCGGCCGCCACGGGGTGCGGGTCGTGGTCGGCCGGCTCGACCGCGCCGCCGGGGAAGACGTGGGCGCCGGGCACGAAGACCGTGTGCGGGCTGCGGCGCAGGAGCAGGACCTCGAGGCCGTCGGCGCCGTCGCGCAGGACCATGGTCGTGGCCGCGGGGCGGGGGACGAGGACGGTCATGGGCCCAGCGGGATCGGGCCGCGGGGGCCGTCGTCCCGGTTCGTGCGCTCGCGGGCGTCGGCGTCGACCACCGATCCCGACCAGGACGACCCGCCGCTCCCCGGAGCCGCGACGCCGGCCGTGGCCGCCTTCAGGCGACCCCGCAGGACATGGGCCAGGAAGGTGCGGGCGATGGCCCGGGTCGGGGGCAGCAGCAGGAGGATGCCGACGATGTCGCCCAGGAAGCCCGGGGTCAGCAGCAGGGCGCCGGCCAGCAGGATGAGGGCGCCGTCCTGGAGCTCGCGGGTCGGGATGCGACCTTCGTTCAGGGCGGACTGGATCTTGCCCAGCGTGGCGTACCCGTGGACCTTGCACAGCCAGGCCCCGAATGCACTGATCAGGAGCAGGGCGACGATGGTCTCGACCCCGCCGAAGGTGTGTGCGGCCTGCAGGATCACGTAGAGCTCGGCCGCCGGAACCGCGACGAAGAGCACCAACAGGAGGGCGAACACGCCCTCCAGGCTAGGGGTGCGACCCCCGGGGCGCTCCCGGCCCCGTCCTCCCGGTGGCCCGGGGCCTATCCTCGCGGCGTGCGGCCGCCGTCTGTCGACGCCCTGGCCCGCAGTCTGGTCGACACCGGCCTGCCTCACCCCCTTCTGGTCGACGCCGCTCGGGCCGCCATCGCCCGGGGTGAGCCCGACGAGGCCCGGGCCGAGGCGGAGGCCGTCGCCGCCGCTCTCCTGCGACCCGTCGTCAACGCCACCGGCGTGCTCCTGCACACGAACCTGGGACGGGCGCCGGTGGCCCACGACCAGGCCGCGACCTACACGAACCTCGAGCTGGACCTGACCAGCGGGGAGCGGGGGTCTCGAGGCGCCCATGCCGCCGGCCTGCTGGCGCGCGCTTGCGGCGCCGAGGCGGCCACGGTGGTGAACAACGGGGCGGCGGCCGTCCTCCTGGCCCTCGCCGCCCTGGCCCGGGACCGGGACGTGGTCGTCTCCCGGGGCGAGTTGGTGGAGATCGGGGGCGGGTTCCGGATCCCGGAGATCCTGGCCACGTCCGGCGCCCGTCTCGTCGAGGTCGGGACCACGAACCGGACCCGGCGGGCGGACTACGAGCAGGCGGTCACCGCCGACACGGCGCTGCTGCTGAAGGTCCACCAGTCCAACTACCGGATCAGCGGGTTCACCGAGGCGGTCGACGTGGCTGCCCTCACGGACCTGGGCCCGACGGTCGCTGTGGACCTCGGTTCCGGGCTGCTCGACGGCGCCTGCCCGTGGCTGGCGGACGGGCCCCCCGACTGGCTGCGAGACGAGCCCGCCGTCCGCCAGACGCTGGCCGCGGGAGCCGGCCTGGTCACCTTCTCCGGCGACAAGCTCCTCGGCGGCCCCCAGGCGGGGGTCATCGCCGGACGAGCCGACCTCGTCGCCGCCTGCGCCCGGCACCCCCTGGCCCGGGCGCTACGCCCCGGCGGTCTGGTCCTGGCCGCTCTCCAGCACACCGCGCTGGCGTACCTCGACCGCCGGGGCGACGACATTCCCCTCTGGCGCATGGTCGCGGGGTCCGTCGACGAGCTACGGGCCCGGGCTGAGGCCCTCGGCGCGGGCACCGTGGTCGACACCGTCGCCGTCGCCGGCGGCGGGACCCTGCCCGGCACGGAGATCGCATCGGTCGGCGTCGCCGTCGACGGGGACCAGCGCGGCGCACTCCGGGTGGAACCGGTGCCGATCATCGCCCGGGCCGCCGACGGCCGGACGGTCCTCGACCTGCGCACCGTCGAGCCCGACCAGGACGCCCCGGTCGCGGCCGCGCTCGCCGGCCTCCTCGGCGGGGGGTGAACCGGCTCTGTACGTCGTCGCCACGGCCGGCCACGTCGACCACGGCAAGTCGACCCTGGTCGAGGCCCTCACCGGCACCGACCCCGACCGCTGGGCCGAGGAGAAGGCTCGAGGCCTGACCATCGACCTCGGCTTCGCCCACACCGAGATCGACGAGCTGATCGTCTCCTTCGTGGACGTCCCCGGCCATGTGCGCTTCCTGGCCAACATGCTCGCTGGGGTAGGTGGCGTCGTGGCCTGCCTGTTCGTGGTCGACGCTTCGGAGGGGTGGAAGCCCCAGTCCGAGGAGCACCTGCGCATCCTCGAGCTGGTGGGCGTCGAGCACGGCGTGATCGCGCTGACGAAGGTGGACCGGGCCGGGCCCGACCTGACCGGCGTCGCCCGCCTCGAGCTGGCCGACCGGGTCGCCGGGACCTTCCTGGCCGACGCCGAGGTGGTCGACGTGGCCGCCCCCGCGGGCCTCGGCCTGGACAGGCTCCGGGCCGCCCTCGGACGGACCCTCCGGGTCACCCCTGCGGTGGCCGACACCGGCCGTCCCCGCCTGTGGGTCGACCGCGCGTTCGCGGTCAAGGGGGCGGGCACGATCGTGACCGGGACGCTCCTCGGCGGCAAGGTGGCCGTGGACGACCGCCTGGCGATGCGCCCCGGCGGACCGGAGGTCCGGGTCCGGGCGATCCAGGCCCACCACGAGTCGCTCGACCACCTCCCACCGGGCAGCCGCACGGCCCTGAACCTGGTCGGCATCGAGCACGACGAGGTGCGACGGGGTCAGGTGGTGATCCGGCCCGGGCAGTGGCACGAGACGGCCATGGTCGACGCCGACCTGCAGGTCCTCGCCACCCTCGGCCACCGGGTGTCCCGCCGCGGCGCCTATGTCGCCCACCTGGGTACGGCTGAGCAGCCCGTCCGCCTCCGGGTGCTGGGGCCGGACTCGCTCGCGCCCGGGGCGACCGGTCTCGTCCGGCTCCACCTGGCCACGGCCCTGCCATTGCTGCCCGGCGACCGCTACGTGCTCCGAGAGTCAGGGCGCGGGGAGACGGTGGGCGGCGGGGAGATCCTGGACGTCGCCCCCGTCCTGGCCGCCACCCGGGCGGCCCCGGACCGGTCGGTGGATCGGGTGATCGCCGAGCGGGGATGGGTGGGGGTCGACGACCTGGAGCGGCTGACGGGCGAAGCTCGGTCCCCCACCCTCGGCCCATGGGTGGTGGACCCCGACGTCCTGGCCGCCGCCCGGGCGACCCTCACCGAGCGGATCGAAGCGGCCGGTGACCTGGGCCTGGACGTGGCCCGGCTCCACGACCGAGAACGGGCCGTGCTCGAGGGCCTCGACGGTGTGACCGTCGACGGCGGCCGGGCCCGGGCCGTCGGCGCCGCGGATGCTTTGGCCGACCACCCGTATCTGGCTGCCCTGGGCGCCGCACCCTTCGCCCCGCCGGCGCCGGAAGGCGTCGCCCCGGTCGAGCTCCGGGAGCTGGCCCGCCGCGGCCTGGCCGTCCAAGAAAGCGGAATCTGGTTCACCGAGGCCGCCGTCGGCGCCGCGGCCACGGTGGCCGCCCGCCTGCTGGCTGACCGGCCCGAGGGCTTCTCCCTGAGCGACTTCCGGGAGGCCCTCGGCACCAGCCGCAAGTACGCCGTCCCGCTGGCCACCCTTCTGGACGCCCGCGGCATCACCCGCCGCCGCGACGACCTCCGCATCGCCGGTCCCCGCCTTCCGGCGCCCTGAGGTACCGCCTGATCGGCGCGTCGGCCGATGGCCGCCGGCCCCTGACCGCCCGCGCTCAGGGGCCGGCGCGAGTCAGCGGGTGAGCAGCTCCTTGCGCTCGGCCTCGTTGCGGCCCCCCCAGATGCCATGGGGCTCGCGGATGCCCAAGGCGTACTGCAGGCAGGGCTGCTGCACGGGGCAGCTGGCACAGATCTCCTTGGCCCGCCGCTCGCGCTCGATCTTCTCGTCCTTACGTTCGAACTGCGGTGGGGGAAAGAAGATGGCCGCTTGTGGTCCTCTACAAGCCGCCTTCACCTGCCACCCGACGTCTACCAGTTGCGCCGTCACGCTGGACCCCCTTCCAGGGACCTCGACCGTAGACGCACCGATTTTGGCCGTAAAGGGGTCGGGACCGATTTCCCTGAAATGGTGAACGGCGGTTCAAACCGAATGGCAGGGGTGGAACTACTGGCGCCGGTGTTCCTTCGGTCGACGCTCGGGGTCGGCCGACTCCACCTCCAGGACCAGGCCGTCGAGGCCGGCCACGATCACGGCCTCCCCGGCGGCGAGGGGCGTGGCCCGGTTGGTGCGGGCCCGCCACAAGGCGTCCTGCACCTTCACGGTGCCGTCGGGGGCGACCGCGGTGACGGCCTCCCCCGCCTCGCCGATCATCCACTCCCGGCCGATCGTCGGCGTCGAGAAGCGGGTCCGCACCATGGCGGGCATGCCCGCCAACACCGCTACGGCGAGGGCCAGGAACACCCCGAGCAGGGTGATCCACGACAGCTTCGGCCCGTCGTAGAGGAAGAGGGTGCCCACGGCGAAGGTGACGAAGCCGACCCCGGTCCAGAACCGGGGCACACCGGTCTGCACGTCCACGCCGAAGGCGAGCATGGCCACCACGAGGAGTCCCACCGCCCAGCCCCGGGCCGGGAGGACGGCCAGGCCGTACGACCCGAAGATGAACAGCGCGGCGGCCAGGACCCCCGCCACGCCGACGCCCGCAGTGAAGAACTCGAAGAGGATGAGCCCCATGCCGAGCACGAAGAAGAGGTAGGCGACCGCCGGGCTGGCCGCGGTGTGGAAGAGCTGGGAGCTGAGCGGCAGCTGGCGGAAGCGGGTCGCGGTCACCGGGACGACGTCGCCGTCGTCGTCCACCTCGGTCTCGAAGCCGTCCAGATCGTTGACGAACAGGCCCACCGTCGGGGCCAATCGGTCGGCGTAGCCCTCCTCGACGGCGGTCTCGTCACCCACGGACTGGTTCCGCAGGGCACCGCCGAAGGCCTCGCCGTAGACCTCAGGGTCCAGCCGCTGGTCGCCGACGTCACCCAGCCGGGTGCCGGGCGCCATCCCGATCTCGTCGGCCACCCCGGCCAGCTCGGCCGCCCCGCCGTAGGCCCGGGACCCGCTCGGGCCGATCCAGACGCTCACGTCGACCCCGGCGTCGAGGATCTGGTCGGCCAGCTCGGTGAACTCGGCGTCGGTCACCGCCACACCGGGGCTGTTCATCTGGAGGACCACGCCGATCGCCCCCTCGTCCTCGGCCTCGTCGATCGAGGTCGAGATGAAGTCGACGAGCACCGGATCGAGGTAGCCCGCCACCTCCAACACATCGACCTGGCCGGGGTCGGTGGCCTCGTCCTGGGCCGCGGCGGCTGACCCGAGGCCCGCGACCATCAACACAGCGCCGAGAACCGTCATCGCTAGCCTGCGCACGCGAGCCTCCGGGAGGACTGGGTATTGGATCCAGCGACGTTCTTCGCCGCTTCCCGTGTCGTCATCGTGGCGGGCAAGGGCGGCGTGGGCAAGACGACCGTCACCGCTGCGTTGGCCCGTGCGGCCGCTCGGCAAGGTCGTCGCGCCCTGATCGTCGAGGTGGAGGGTAAGTCGGGCCTGGCCAACATGTTCGGCGCCGATGACCTGGGCTACGACGAGATCACCCTGGCCGACGCCGACGAGGCCGCGGGCACGGCCGACATCCGGGCCCGCACGCTGACCTCCGACGAGGCCATGCTCGAGTACCTGGAGAGCCACGGCATGAGCCGGGTGGCCAAACGCCTGGTGTCGTCGGGGGCCATCGACACCCTCGCGACCGCCGCACCCGGCATCAAGGACATCCTCGTGCTGGGCAAGGTCAAGGCCCTGGAGCGGGCCGACGAGGGGACCTTCATCGTCCTCGACGCCCCGGCCGCCGGACACGCCATCACCTTCCTGCGGGCGGCCCGGGGGCTGCTCGACGCCGTGCGCGTCGGTCCCATCCACAACCAGGCCGTCGAGGTCATGGAGCTGCTGACCGACGCCGAGCGCTGTCAGGTCGTCCTCGTCACCCTGCCCGAGGAGACGCCGGTGAACGAGCTGGTGGAGACGGCCTTCAACCTGGAGGACCAGGTCGGGGTGGCCCTCGGGCCGGTGGTCGTCAACGGCCTCTACCCCGCCCGGCCGGGGCTGGATCAGGATCCGGCGACGGCGGCCGCGCAGGCCGGCGTGACCCTGCGGGAGGGCGAGGCCGAGGCGCTGGCTGCCGCCGCCGACTTCCGGCGGCACCGGGTGCAGCTGCAGACCGAGCAGGTGGCCCGCCTGGCCGACCAGCTCCCGCTCCCCCAGCTCCGCCTGCCCTTTCTCTTCGGCGCGGAGCTGGGCCCGGCCGAGGTGGATCTCCTGGCCGCCACGCTGGTCGACCAACTCGCCGCCCTCGAGGGCGTGGCGTGAGCGTCCGCGACCTGGTCGGGTCGGCCGAGGTCATCCTCTGCACCGGGTCCGGTGGCGTGGGCAAGACGACGGTGGCCGCCGTGCTGGCCATGGAGGGGGCCCGACAGGGCCGGAAGACGGCGGTGGTCACCATCGACCCGGCCAGGCGGCTGGCCGACGCCCTCGGCCTCGACGGCCTGACCAACGAGCCGGGCCGCATCGAGGGGGACTGGACGGGTGAGCTCTACGCCCTGATGCTCGACACCAAGGGCACCTTTGACGACCTGGTCAACAAGTACGCCGAGACGCCGGACCAGGCCGAGCGCATCCTGGAGAACCGCTTCTACAAGAACATCTCCTCGGCCCTTTCGGCCACGCAGGAGTTCATGGCGATGGAGAAGCTCTACGAGCTCCACGTCGAGGCCGACTTCGATCTGGTCGTGGTGGACACGCCACCGACCCGCAACGCCCTCGACTTCCTCGATGCCCCCGGCACGCTGACCCGGTTCCTCGACCACCCGCTCTACAAGGTGATCATGGCCCCGACCCGAGGGATCATGAGGGCGGCCAGCATCGCCGCCCAGGCCTTCCTGCGCACCGTGTCCAGGGTGGTCGGCTCGGAGGTCATCGAGGACGCCATCGCCTTCTTCCAGGCCTTCCAGGGCATGGAGGACGGGTTCCGCAACCGGGCCCGACACGTCGACGCCCTCCTCAGTGACGCCGTCACCCACTTCGTGCTGGTGGCCTCACCCCGCCGGGACACCCTGGAGGAGGCGGCGTACTTCGCCGAGGCGTTGGCCGACGCCGACATCGCCGTCAGCGCGCTCATCGTGAACCGGATGCACCCCCGCTTCGCCCCCAGCCTGGCCGAGGCCGCCCGGGAGCGGGCCGACACGCTGGCGGGGAGTGCCATCGGCGACCACTACGCCAACCTGGCCGACTTCCAGCTCATCGCCAGCCGCGAGGAGGACCATCTGGAGGCTCTGGTCGGCAAGGTGGCGGACGCCGAGATCGTCCGCGTCCCGTTCCTACGGACCGACGTCCACGACCTCGCCGGCCTCGAGGCGCTGGCGACCTACGTGGTCACGGGCTGACACCGAACCTGCGCCGATGACTCCACGGATTCGTGGTGTCATCGGCACGAGTTCGGTCACGTCGGGTCGGCGGGGCCGGTCTCTGTGGCCAGAGCCGTGGCGGCGGCCTCCACGGTCTCGGTGACGGCCACGATGCGATCGAAGCCGGTCGTGTGCAGGAGGCGGGTCAGGGTGGGACGACCGCAGGCGACCGCGACGTCACCGCCCGCCTCACGGGTCCGACGGATGCCGCCGATGAGCGCGCCGAGGCCGGCCGAGTCCATGAACGGGACCTCGGACAGGTCGATGAGCAGATGGCGCGTGTCCGTGAGCTCGGCGAGCGCTTCGCGGAACGTCCCGACGGTGTAAGCATCGAGCTCACCCTCGGGGCGACAGAGCGTGAAGTCGTCGCCGGCTTCGACGGTGATGGAGAGCAACGGTCCTCCGGGTACATGGGCCGTGGGCAACGGTCGATGGTAGCCAGGGCCGCCCGGGCGGCCACCCGGCTTCGCCGGGGCTCCCCCGCACCGGTACGCTCCGCGGCCGTGCCCGTCGTCCTCCAGGCCACCGACTTTGATCGACTCCACGACGACGTGGACGCCGCCCTGGGCGACGACACCGTGAGCGTCCACCGGGTGCGCACCGGCCGCGAGGTCATCCCCGCGGTGAAGGAGCTCCAGCCCGACCTCGTGATCCTCGACTTGCAGATCGGGAACATGGGCGGCATGGCCACCTGCCTGTCCCTGCGCTCCGAAGAGGGCGCCGGTCGGCTCGAGCGTCGACCCGTCCTGATGCTGCTGGACCGCACTGCCGATGTCTTCCTGGCCCGCCGGTCCGATGCCGACGGCTGGCTGGTCAAGCCCCTCGACGCCTTCCGCGTCCGCCGGGCGGCCGAGATCCTGATGGCCGGGGGCGAGTACCACGAAGGCAGGCTGATGGCCACCGGCGACGCCGAGCCGCAGAACGCGGTCATCCCCGACCAGGACACGGCGGAGAACCCGGGTGAGCCCGAACAGGTGCCCCCGGCCGTGGCCGCCCAGGCGACCGAGGCCACCACCGACGCCGACGACACCGTGGCCACTGAGGCCGAGAACGCCGAGGCCGCGGAGGCCTGACCTCCGCTCCACAGTGGCCGACCGCCGCGCCCACGCCACCGCCCTCGCCCGGGGAGTCGCCGAGCGGGGCCTGATCATCGGCGCCAACCGACCCACGACGGCGTCCGGCGGCACCCACACCCACCGTGACCCGGCCACGGGGACGCCCGTCGCCGACGTCGCACTGGCCGGGCCGGCTGAAGTCGACGCCGCCGTCACCGCCGCCCGCGAGGCCCTTCCGGCGTGGCGAGCCCTCGCTCCCCACCGGCGGGCCGACCTGCTCGATCGCCTGGCCGGCCTTCTGGACGCCGACCGGGAGGATGCCGCCGCCCTCACCGCCGTGGACAACGGCACACCGGTGTCCGCCCTCGACCCGGGCCGGGCGGCGGCCCAGTGGACCCGCTACTACGCCGGCTGGGTCGACAAGCTGGAGGGACGGGTCCTGCCGGGGCCCGGTCGCGGGCTCGACTACGTGCTCCGCGAGCCCTATGGCGTGATCGCGGCGATGGTGCCGTGGAACGGGCCCATGATGGGCATGGGCCAGAAGGCCGCCCCGGCGCTGGCCGCCGGCAACACCGTGGTGGCCAAGCCCCCGGAGATCGCGCCCTTCGGCGCGGTGCGCTTCGCCGAGCTGGCGCTGGAGGCGGGGCTACCGCCCGGCGTGGTCAATGTCGTCGTTGGCGCGGCGGAGGCCGGCGCCGCCCTGGTCCGCCACGCCGGCGTGGACAAGATCAGCTTCACCGGTGGCGCCGCCGCGGCTCGCGAGGTCATGGTGGGGGCCGCCGAGGCGCTGACGCCAGTGGCCCTGGAGCTGGGGGGGAAGTCGGCCAACATCGTGTTCGCCGACGCCGACCTCGACGCGGCATCGACCATCGGCGGCCTACTCGGCGCCGTCCTCCTCAGTGGCCAGGGCTGCGCCCTGCCGACCCGGCTCTTCGTGCACGAGTCGGTCGCCGAGGAGCTCGTCGACCGGCTGGTCGCCGTGGTCGAGTCCGCCGTCGTGGGTGATCCCCTGGACCCGGCCACGCTCATGGGCCCGCTGGCCACCGAGGCGGCCCGGGACCGGGTTCTCGGCGTGATCCAGCAGGCGATCGCCGCCGGAGCCACCGTGCGCACCGGCGGACGGGCCCTCGGTGCCGACGATCTCGACCCGGAGCTCGTCGGCGGCTGGTTCCTCGCCCCCACCGTCCTGACCGATGTCGATGACGACCACGATGTCGCCCGGCTCGAGGTCTTCGGGCCCGTGCTGTCGGTGCTGACCTTCTCCGACGAGGACGAGGTCGTGGCCCGGGCCAACGCCCTGCCCTACGGCCTGGCCGCCTACGTCCACACCCAGGACCTGTCGCGGGTCCACCGCGTAGCCCGCAACCTCGAGGTCGGTTCGGTCACCGTGAACGCCTTCCCTTCCAACTCGCCGACGCTTCCCTTCGGCGGCGTCAAGCAGAGCGGCTTCGGCCGCGAGGGCGGCCAAGAGGGCTTGGATGAGTTCCTGCGCCCCAAGAACGTGCTCATCGGGGGCTGACCTCAGTGGTCGGGAAGGCGGGATTTGAACCCGCGACCTCGTCGTCCCGAACGACGCGCGCTGCCAAGCTGCGCCACTTCCCGGTGGACCGACGAGCGTACCGGGAGCGGTCCCCGGCCGTCACCCGGGTTCCCCTGAAAACCGCCCCTGGTGGCCGTCCCGGGTCAGTCGATGGCGGCCCGCCCGAGGGCATCCGGCTCCCGCCCCGCCAGCAACCAACCGCTGGCTGTGGCGAGCAGCGGCAGGCCGATCAGGACGGCGATGACCTCGGGCACCGGCATCGGCGTCAGCTCGCCGAGTTCGTGGGAATAGCCCGCACCGAGAGCGAGGTAGGCGCTGGCCGTGCCCAGGAGAGCGCCGAGCAGGGCCAAGCCGCCGGCAGTGGCCGCGGTCAGGGTCCGCCGGGTGGTGCTCGTGGCCCCCGCCGCGGTCAGCGTGCGCAGGTCCCGTCCACTCTCGCTCCGGATGAGGCCGACGGTCATGGCCAGGACGCCCAGGGCGAACAACGCGCCGGCCGCCGTGGCCGACTGCCGCAGCGTACCCAGGCCGCCCTGCTCGTCTCGGATCTCGGCGGTGAGCCCGGCGTCGGCGGCGACCCGTCGAGCCGCGTCGCGCTGGGCGTCGGTCAGGGGATCGGCCGCATCCACGAGCCAGCCGGAAGGGACCGCCACGAGGCCGTCACGCTCCATCGCCGCGGGCGTCATCAACGCCGCGGGCAACGATGAGTAGGCCGGCGCCGGCATCCGGAGCGCCTGCGCCGGATCGTCTCGGAGGGCGGGATCAGCCACGTTGACGATGAGCACCTCGCTCCGGTCCGATCCGGTGAGGACATCGGTGTCCCGGGGGACGGCTGTCAGGTCGATGCCCAGCCGTCGGGCCAGCTCCGGGGTGGCCACGTACAGGGGGTCGATGTCGCGGTTGGTGTGCTCGTTCACCGGCCAGGCCAGGGTGGCGACCGGGTGCTGGTCGCGTCCCTCGAACGTCTCGACGGCCGGGTCGGCGACGGCTTCGAGGGCGAGCACACCACCCTCGTCGAGCGTGGCCGCGAACCGGGCGACGGCATCCTCCAGGGCGGCGACCGCCTCCGGCGATCGCACCGGGACGAACGGCTCCCCGCCGCCGAGGCGGAAGAGGATCTGCCGGTCCGAGAGGTTGCCCTCGGTCGTGCCCGCCTGGGCGGCCGTGGCCGCGAGGACGATGGCCATGGCGAGGCCGAGGCTGAGGCTGATCGCGGCCAGCGCGGTGCCCGATCGGGCGCGGTAGCGGCTGAGGTCCCGCAGCGCGAGTCGGGGAGCGACGGGCAACCGGGACCCGCTGGCGGCCAGCGCGCCGATGGCCAAGGGGCTGATCAGGAGCAGCCCGATGACGAGGAGGGGGATCGACGGGAGCACGAGGAGCGGGTTCGCCTCGTCGTGGACCGTGTCGAGCCCGAACACGAGACCGGCGGTGCCTACCGCGATGCAGCCGGTCGCCACGATCGCCGACCGACGGGCCGGCCGCGGGGTGGGAGGGCGACCCGAGAGGGCCTCGGTGACCGGGGCCCGACTGACGGCCCGGGCCGGCCACCACGCCGCCGCCGTCGCCGTCAGCAGGGCCAGGGCGAGGCTGGCCGCGATCATCGGCCACGGCAGGTCGAACCGCTGGATGCGGTGGTTGGCGACGGTCTCGAACCGTGGGGCCGCCGCCGTCCAGCCCGAGAGGCCGACCACGCCACCCACCACGCCGGCCACGAGACCGACCGCCGCGCCATGGGCGAGCACCGCCAGGCGCAGGTGTCGGTCCGCCGCACCGGTGGCGGCCAGCATCCCGAGCTGGCGCGAACGCCGTTGCGCGACCACCACGAACCCGGCGGCGGCCACCAACCCCACCAGCAGGAGGACCACGGTGGCGGCCGCGAGCGCACCGACGGCCGCAGCTTGGTTCTGAGCACCGTCCCGCCCGCGGATGCTGACGTCACGGACCGAGTCCAGAAGCGGGCCGATCTGCGCCGTGTCCGCCCCTACGAGGACGGTGACCGCGTCCGATCGGAGGACCGCCGCAGGCTCGAGGAGGGCGAACTCCTCGTCGAGCGCGTCAGGGTTCTCCACGACGCCGACGACGGCGAGGTCCGTCCCGCCGAGTCGGACCCGGTCACCGACCCGCACCGCCAAGCTCCGCGCCGTGCCCGCGGTGAGCGCGACCTCGTCGGGCGAGGTGGGGAAGCGGCCCGAACGCCGGGCGAGCATGCCGGCCCCGTAGGGGCCCTCCGGATCTTGCGCCCGCAGCTCGAGGCGCTCGACCGAGCCGGGGATCTCGACCTCGCGCCGTCCGATCAGATCCGTCGGACCGAGGCGATCCTGCAGGAGGGTGAGGGTCCACCGGAGGGCGACGGGATCCTCGGCCGACAGGTCGATCGCCACCTGGGCCTCGCCGAACTCCGCGGCGGGGCGGGCGGCCAGGTTGTAGGCCACTGCGGTGCCGAGCACCGCCGCGGCCACCGTGGTCGCCAGGAGGAGGAGGACGAGGACCTGCTGCCGCCACTCCCGGCGGAACATGCGCCAGGACCAGCGGCTGACCGCCCGGCGGGCAGCCAAGCCTCCTCCCGGGGATCGTCGGCTCATGCGGTCCGGCCGGGCGTCACGAGGGACTCGGGCCCGGCGGGTGGCGCCGTCTGGTCGACCACTCGGCCGTCCCGGAGGAACACCACCCGGTCGGCCCACGACGCCAGTTGCGCGTCGTGGGTGACGATCACACCGGCGACACCCTTCTTGCAAGCGGCGCGGAGCAGGCGCATCACCGCCTCGCCGTTGACCGTGTCGAGGGCGCCGGTGGGCTCGTCGGCGAGAAGGAGGTGGCGTTCGCCGACGATGGCCCGCGCGATCGCCACCCGCTGGCGCTCGCCGCCCGAGAGCTCATCGGGGAAGCGATCGGCCTTGTCGGCCAGGCCGAGCTCGTCCAGGGCGGCGAGCCCGGCCGAACGGGCCGCCTTCTGCCGGTCGCCGTCCAGCTCGAGAGGCAGGGACGCGTTCTCGACCGCGGTGAGCCCGGCCAGGAGGTTGAAGTCCTGGAAGACGTAGCCGACCGATCGACGGCGGAGCCGAGCCCGGTCGTTGCGGGAGAGGGATGACAGGGCCGAGCCGGCGATGAGCACCTGCCCGGTCGTGGGCTCTTCCAGGCTGCCGGCAATGGTGAGCAGCGTGCTCTTCCCACTGCCGCTGGGACCCATCACGGCGACGAGCTCGCCGACGTCGACCCGGAGCTCCACGTCGACGAGCGCGTGCACGACCTGGCGACCGGTCCCATAGGCCTTGGACACCTCCCGCAGCTCGAGCGCGGCGGTCATCGCTCGACCTCGACCCGCTCGACCGGCGCCGGTTGCCGCGGGTCGGGGGCCGCCGAAGCGCCCGAGTCCGCGACGGCGGGGCGAGCGCGGGCGACCCGGGTCGAGGCCGAGTCGAGCCAGCGGATGACTGCGTCCAGCCGGTAGATCTCGGCGTCGACCACCAGGACGAAGGCGACCTCCTCTTCGGTGGCGTCCTCCTTCAGCCGGGTGTAGCGCTGCATCGCCTCCACCAGGTGACGCCGGTGGGCCTGGATCAAGGCGAGCACGTCGACGCTCGGCACCTCCAGGGCCACCAACACCTTGATGACCAGCTCATCGCGGGGCGGCGCGGTCGGGTCGGGCGGCGTGCGGAGCCACAGGTCGAGCTCGTCGGCCCCCGGTCCGGTCATGCGGAAGCGCTTCTGCGGACCGGCCTCGGTCCCGTCGGCCTCCACCAGCCCGTCCCGCTCGAGGCGCTGGAGGGTCGTGTACACCTGGCCGACGTTCAGCGGCCAGACCTCACCCGTCCGGGCTTCGAACTCCTCCCGGAGTTGGAGCCCGTACTTCGGTCCTTCGCTGAGCAGGGCCAGCAGAGCGTGGCGGACGCTCATCGTCGCCTCCCTCGGTTGAGCATACTGAGTATGCTACTCGATATCCTGGTCGAGGCAAGCGCGGCGAGGCGTCGCGGGTCGGCCCGGTGTCAGGATGATCGCCGGCTCGTCCTTTCCGACGCCCCGGCCGGTGAGGCCGGTCAGTGCTGGCGCTCGAGCAGGGCTTCAGCGATCTGCACCGCGTTGAGGGCGGCGCCCTTGCGCAGGTTGTCGCCGGTGAGGAACAGGGCGAGGCCGTTCTCGACGGTCGGGTCGACCCGGATGCGACCCACCATCGTCGGATCGGTGCCGGCGGCGGCCAACGGGTTGGGGAGGTCGGACAGGACGACGCCGGGGGCATCGGCCAGCACCTCGGTGGCCCGCTCGGCCGACAGCGGACGGGCGAACTCCGCGCTGATGGACAGCGAGTGACCGGTGAAGACCGGCACGCGGACGCAGGTGGCGAACACCAGCAGGCCCGGGAGGCCGAGGATCTTCCGGCTCTCGTCGCGGAGCTTGACCTCCTCGACCGTGTCGCCCGAGCCGTCGTCGACGTGATCGCCGGCTTGGGGAATGACGTTGAAGGCCAGCGTGGTCGGGAACTTCTCGGCCGGCGGGAAGTCGATGGCCGAGCCGTCCAGCACCAGCGCCGCCGATCGGTCGGCCCCCTTGCGGATCTGGTCCTCCAACTCGGCCGTCCCGGCCAGGCCGGCCCCGCCGGCGGCCTGGTAGGTGCTGATGACGAGTCGGCGGAGCCCGGCCTCGGCGTCCAAGACGGCCAGGGGGGCCATGGCCACCATGGTCGTGCAGTTGGGATTGGCCACGATGCCCTTGGGCAGGTCGGCCAGCGTGTGGGCATTGACCTCCGGGACCACGAGGGGGACCTCGGGGTCCATGCGCCAGGCCGAGGAGTTGTCGATGACCGTGACGCCGGCATCGGCGACGACGGGGGCCAAGGCCCGACTGGCCGGCGCCCCGGCGGCGAACAGGGCGATGTCGAGGCCCGCCCAGTCGGCGGTGGCGGCGTCCTCGACCGGTACGGCCTCCCCCCGCCAGTCCAACGTCCGGCCGACGGAGCGGGCGGAGGCGAACAGGCGCAGGCGATCGACCGGGAAGTCCCGTTCGGCCAGGATCTGGCGCATCACTGCGCCGACCTGGCCTGTGGCTCCGACGATGGCGACGTCCATCCCGTCAGGCTACGAGAGCCTCCCGACGGCCACGACGGATTACCGACCCTGGGGTGCGGCCGCCTCAGCTCGCGGCGAGGTCGAAGGCCTTGTGGAGAGCGACGACGGCCCGCTCGAGATCGTCCTCGGGGACCACGCAGCTGATCCGGATGGCCGAGGTCGAGATCATCTCGATGTTGACCCCCTCGCCGGCCAGCACCTCGAACATGGTGGCGGCCACCCCGGGGTTCGACTTCATGCCCGCGCCGACGAGGCTGACCCGTGCGATCTGGGCGTCGGTGGTCACGCCGACGGCGCCGATCTCCTCGGCGATGGCGCCCGTGATCGTGGTGCCCGCGGCCAGCGCCTCGCGCGGCAGCGTGAAGGAGATGTCGGTCACGCCGTCCTCGGACACGTTCTGCACGATCATGTCGACGTTGATGTCGGCGTCGGCCAGCGTGCGGAACAGCTGGGCGGCGATGCCGGGGCGGTCGGGCACGCCGGTGACGGTGACCTTGGCCTCGCTGTCGTCGTCCACGACGCCGGAGACGATGGCCTGTTCCATGGGGTCCTCCTCGGTGATCCAGGTGCCCGGCTCCCAGGTGAAGGCGGAGCGGACGTGCAGGCGCACCCCGTGGGTGCGGGCGAACTCGACCGAGCGCATGGCGGGCTTGGGACAGCCCGT
>DATDAH010000112.1:0-12113 GCA_036525535.1 Acidimicrobiales bacterium | reverse complement strand
CTGAAGAGCAGGCCCAAGCCGAGGAGGATGAAGCGCTCGGCCCGCTCCATGAGGCCGCCCCGAGCGTCGAAGCCGAGGGCGTCGGCCTTGGCCCGCTGATAGGAGACCAGGGCGGCGGCCGCGAAGACCGCGTAGGGCAGCAGGGCGATGCGTCCGCCGTACTCGGTCTGCAGGTACCAGGCCACGCCACCGAACAGGAGGGCGTCGCTGAGGCGGTCCGAGACCGAGTCGAAGAAGGCACCGCGGGTGGACGCCGTCCCGGAGGCCTTGGCCACTGCGCCGTCGAGCAGGTCCGGCACGCCGGCCAGGGCCAGCAGCAGCAGGCCGGCCCGGAGGAAGCCGGCTCCGATGGTGACGGCGGCGGCCGTGGCCATGAGGATCCCGAGCACCGTCAGGTGGTCGGCGGAGATCCCCGTCTTGCGGAGGTTGGCACCGACGGGCTTGAGGCCCTGTTCGATGTTTGTCCGGAAGCGACCGTCGAACATCGGGGAGAAGTCCTTTCCGGAGCTGATCCGGAGGCGAGAAGTCCCTACAGGCTACCTGTTCGACGCTCCGCAAGAACGGGACGTCGCGGAAGTGCGGACGCGAACGTTCGCCTATCGTGCCCATCAGACCGCGGGACCACAGCATGGGGGTGCTCGTGAACTCGGTATCGGCTGACAAGATCCGCAACGTCGCCCTGGTGGGCCACGGCGGCGTCGGGAAGACGAGCCTGGCTGAGGCCCTGCTGCACCGAGCCGGGGTCACGACCCGCCAGGGCCGGGTCGAGGACGGCAACACGGTCTGTGACTACGACGCCACCGAGCACGAGCGCGGGATCTCCCTGGCGTTGGCCCTGGCCCCGTTCGAGTGGAACGGCTTCAAGATCAACCTGATCGACACGCCGGGGTACGCCGACTTCGTGGGCGACGTCTGGGCCGCGTTGCAGGTGGCGGACCTGGCCGTGTTCGTCGTCAGCGCCGTCGAGGGCGTCGAGGTCCAGCACGAGGAGGTCTGGCGGCGGGCGGCCGAGCTGGGGCTGCCCCGTCTCGTGTTCATCAACAAGCTCGACCGGGAACGGGCCTCGTTCCAACGCACCCTGGACCAGCTCCGGGACACCTTCGGTGCCGGGATCGCCCCGCTGGAGCTCCCCATCGGCGAGGAGGCGGCGTTCGTGGGGATCGCGGACCTGCTGACCGACACGGCCTGGACCTACACGGAGGGCAAGGGGACCAAGGGCGAGATCCCCGAGGAGATGGCCGAGCTCGAGCACCAGGTCCACGACAACCTGGTCGAGGGCATCGTCGTGGCCGACGACGAGCAGCTCGAGCGCTATCTCGAGGGCGACATCCCGTCGATGGAGGAGCTCGAGCACACCCTCGCCCACGGCGTGGCCTCGGCATCGGTCTTCCCCGTGGTGTGCGGCTCGGCCACCGCGAGCATCGGGGTCGACCGGCTGGCCGACTTCATCGTGGAGATCGGCCCGGCGCCGGGCGACCGGCCCGCCGTCGAGGTCGAGGCCGCCGGCGAGCCGTTCGAGGTGGCCTCGGACCCTGCCGGCGACCCGCTGGCCGTCGTCTTCAAGACCATCGCCGACCCCTACGTCGGCCATGTCTCGCTCTTCAAGGTGCTGTCGGGCACCATCCGACCCGACGACCACCTGGTCAACACCCGGACCGGCCACGACGAGCGCTTGCACAACCTGTCCGCCCTGCGGGGCAAGGAGACGGTGCCGGTGTCCTCGCTGCCCGCCGGCGACATCGGGGCGGCGGCCAAGCTGACCGACACCCGCACCGGTGACACCCTGGCCCCCAAGGGCAAGCCGGTGAAGGTCCCGGCGGCGGACCGACCTCGCCCGGTGCTGTCGGTCGCCATCGCCGCCCGCAACTCGAGTGACGAGGACAAGTTGGCCACGGCCCTGCACCGGCTGCAGGAGGAGGATCCGGCCATCCAGATCCACCGCGACGACCAGACCCACCAGACCCTGCTACGGGGCATGGGCGAGACCCATCTGAGCATCAGCTTGGACAAGCTGGCCAAGAAGTACGGGGTGCAGGTCGACACTCAGGACGTGAAGGTCCGCTACTTGGAGACGATCACCGGCGAGGGTGACGCGGAGGGCCGCCACAAGAAGCAGTCGGGGGGCCGGGGTCAGTTCGGCGTGGCCTCGTTGCGCATCGAGCCGCTGGACCGGGGTGGTGGCTTCGTCTTCGAGAGCGCGGTCGTCGGTGGGGCCATCCCGTCCAAGTTCATCCCGTCGGTGGAGAAGGGTGTGGCCGAGGCCATGCAGAGGGGCGGGATCCACGGCCATCCCGTCGTGGACGTGAAAGCGACCGTCTACGACGGCAAGTTCCACAACGTGGACTCCGACGAGATGAGCTTCAAGACCGCCGGCCGCCTGGCTTTCCGGGCGGCGATGGCCCAGGCCGGCCCCGTCGTCCTGGAGCCCATTTCGAAGCTGGAGGTCACGGTCCCCACGGCCAACCAGGGCGACATCATGGGTGACCTCAACGCCCGGCGGGGACGGGTCCAGGGCACCGAGATGAGCGCGCCCCACGAGCAGACCATCACCGCCTTCGTGCCGACCGCAGAGATCCTGCGGTACGCGATAGACCTGCGGTCGATGACCGGGGGCCGGGGCCGGTTCACCGCCGAGCACGACCACTACGACCCGCTCCCCGCCCACCTGGTGGACCAGGTGTCGACCGGAGGGCACCACGAGGAGGACTGATTGGCCCGCTTGGACCTCAGCCACGAGTCACCGTCGGACGTGGCCGTGACCATGCGCTCGCTCCCCCGCCGCTTCGGCGAAGCCCTGGCGGCCCGCGATGACGACGAAGACATCGAGGCCCTGGCCCGGGTCATGGGGCCCGACGGCTCCTCGGCCCTCGACCACGTCGCCGACACCGGCCGGACACTGGCCCTGATCGGCCAGGCCCTGGGCGAGATCGTGGCCGGCCGCGAGCCCGTTCTGCCTGCCGCGGTCACCGACGCCGGCGCCCGGGACTGGGAGCATGCCGCGACTGACCTGGAGGGCGAGCTCAGCCTGCTGACCGACGAGGCCACCGCCTTGGCCGAGCGGGTCGAACGCATCTCCGCCGACCAGTGGAACCGGGTCGGCCACCTGCCCGGCGGCGGTGAGATGACCGCCCTCGACCTGGCCAGGGAAGCCGTCCAGGTCGCCATCGCCGGCCTGCGAGCCACCGAAGACGCCATGGCGGCGGCCCGCATGAGCTGACCGTCGTGGACGGGCGAGCCGCAAATCTCGCAGGCTGTGACCACGTCCGGTTCTGGCGCCTGATTGGGGGGCTGGGGCACCACAATCAGGCGCCAGAACCACGAGAGCTGGGTGGGCCCGGCCCTCCGGGTAGACCTCGTCGAGCTGGCGCTGGACCCGCCCCCCGACCCGGTCGCCGGCTTCGAGCACCACGACCTCCCACCCGGCCTGGCGGAGGTCGAGGGCGGTCGTCAGCCCCGCCAGTCCCGCCCCACCACGACGACCCGCCGGTCCGCCGCCGCATCCGGTCGCGGTCGTGTCATCGCCGGACTCGACGAGGACGAGTCGTCGCTGCACCCCGCCGCCGGCAGGACCCCGGATGCCGCGGCTCCGCCCGGAACGTCCGCCGGGAGAGGGGCATGCCGTCAGGCGTCGTCGAACTGGGACCAGTCTTCGGGGTTGTCCTCGACGAAGGCGCTGACGACCTCGCCGTCGACGCCGTCGACCAGGACCAGGCCCCGCTTCGCGGGGGGCTCGTCGGCGGAGTAGAGGAGGATGCGCCAGGTCGGGCGGCTGCGCAGGCCCCGCCAGCCCATCTGGGCCGACGCGTGGCCGACCGGGAAGCCGACTTCCCGGGTGGCGGCGACGAGCGCCTCGTGCTCGTCCAGCTCGAGCGGGTAGCCGGCGAGCAGGTGGTAGCCGCCGATCAGGAGCAGGGCGATGCCGGCGGCCAGGATCCCCTTGTTGACCAACACGGCGTCGGCCCCGGCGGTGAACCACAGCAGCTCGCAGAGCAGGCCGAGGCCGATGTAGATGTAGCCCGGTATCCGACGGCGCTTGTTGTCCGGGAAGGTGTAGGGCCCGACGAAGGCCGACGCGTCCAGGTCTTCGGGGAGCTGGTCGCGGTGCTCGCCGGGCTGCTCGTCGACCGGCTCCTCCTCGTCGCTCACGGCCGCCGACGGTACGGCACGGGCGCTCAAACCGGCCAGGCGTCCCGGAGGCGGCGCCAGGTGACGTCGAGAGGCTCGGGCAGGACCCGCGTCTCGGCGACGGCGGTCATGAAGTTGGTGTCGCCCGACCAGCGGGGCAGGCAGTGGACGTGGAGGTGGTCCGGGACCCCGGCTCCTGCCGCCCGCCCCAGGTTCAGGCCTACGTTCACCCCTTCGGGCGCATAGGCCGCGGTGATGGCGGTGACCCCGTGACGGACGGTGCGCCAGAGGGCGGTCTCCTCGTCCTCGGTCAGGTCGTCCAGGCCGGGCACCGCCCGATTCGGCATCACCAGGAGGTGACCCGAGTTGTAGGGGTAGGCGTTGAGGAGCGCGGACACCAAAGGGCCCCGGGCCACGACGTAGGTGTCCTCGTCGGGCATCCCGCTGCCCAGGATGCGCTCGAAGAGCGAGCCCTCCCCCTCGGGTTCCTCCTCGCCGAAGGCGGCATCGATGTACGCGTGCCGCCAGCCGGCCCACCACCGGTCCATGGTCACGAGTGGCTCTCGACCTCCGCGGCCAGGCGCTCGATGAAGTCCTCGACGCTGACGCCCCGCTCGACCTCGCCGCCGCGGGGGTTCACCCCGACGGTCCCCTCGGCCACGTCGTCGTCGCCGACCACCAGGATGTACGGCAGCTTCTCCAGCTTGGCCTTCCGGATGCGGGACCCCAGCGGCTCGTCGGCGTCCATCGTGTCGGCCCGGAACCCGGCGGCCTGCAGCTTCTCGACCACCTTGGCGGCGTGGCGCTCGTGGTCGTCACGGACGCCGAGGACCCGGGCCTGCACCGGCGCCAGCCAGGCCGGGAACGCCCCGGCGTAGTGCTCGAGCATCACCCCGAAGAAGCGCTCCACCGACCCGAACAGGGCGCGGTGGATGACGCTCACCCGGTGGGGGTGGTTGTCGGGGCCGATGTAGTCGAGGCCGAAGCGCTCGGGCAGCTGGAAGTCGACCTGCAGCGTCGACAGCTGCCAGTGGCGACCGATGGCGTCGCGGACGTGGATGTCGATCTTGGGCCCGTAGAACGCGCCGCCCCCGACATCGACCTCGTACTCCAGCTCCCGCACCTCGAGAGCCCGGCGCAGGGCCTCGGTGGCCTCGTCCCACTCCTCGTCGCTGCCGACGGCCTTGCCCTCGGGCTTGGTCGAGAGGCTGGCCGTGAAGTCGTCGAAGCCGAAGGCCTCCAGCACCGAGATCACGAAGTCGAGGAGGCTGACCAGCTCGTCCTGGATCTGGTCGCGGGTGCAGAAGATGTGGCTGTCGTCCTGGGTGAAGCCGCGGATGCGCAGGAGGCCGTGCAGGACCCCCGAGCGCTCGTAGCGGTAGACCGTGCCCAGCTCGAACAGGCGGAGCGGCAGCTCCCGGTAGCTCCGCTGCCGGCTGCCGAAGATCAGCATGTGGAACGGGCAGTTCATCGGCTTCGGGTAGTACGCCCCGTTCTCCGTCTCCATGGGCGGGTACATGGCGTCGGCGAACCAGTCCAGGTGCCCGCTGGTCTCCCACAGCGTCGACCGGGCCAGGTTGGGCGAGTACACGAACTCGTAGCCCCCGTCCTGGTGGCGCTGACGGCTGTAGTCCTCCATCAGCTTGCGGACGATGCCCCCCTTGGGATGCCAGACGGCGAGGCCGCCGCCCAGCTCGTCGGGGAAGGACAGGAGGTCGAGCTCGGTGGCCAGCTTGCGGTGGTCCCGCTCCCGCGCCTGCTCGAGGCGCTCGAGGTGGTCCTCCAGGGCCTGCTTGGACTCCCACGCCGTGCCGTAGATGCGCTGCAGCATCGGGTTGCGCTCGTCGCCCCGCCAGTAGGCACCGGCCACCCGCGTCAGCTTGAAATGACCCAGACGACCCGTGTCCGGGACGTGGGGCCCCCGGCAGAGGTCGATGAAGTCGGGCGGGTTCTCGTAGGTGCGGACCAGGCCACCCGGTGTGGCCGACATCGGGTCGTCGGCCGTCCCTTCGATGATCTCCAGCTTGAACGGGTGGGCGGCGAAGAGCTCCTTGGCCTCGGCGTCGGGGATCTCGTCGCGCAGGAAGGGCTGCTTCTCCTTGATGATCTCTCGCATGCGGGCGTCGATGCGGTCGAGGTCGTCGGGCGTGAACGTGGCGCCGTCGGCCAGCTGGAAGTCGTAGTAGAAGCCGTCCTCGATCGGCGGGCCGATGCCGAACGTGGCCCCCTCGAACAGGTCGAGCACGGCCTGGGCCAGCACGTGGGCCGTCGAGTGCCGGATGACGTAGCGACCCTCGTCCGTCGTGTCCGTGACGATGGCGACCGCGTCTCCGTCGTGCAGCGGCGTGGTCAGCTCCCGCTCCTCGCCGTTGATCTCGGCGACGACCGCGGCCTTGGCCAGGCCCCGCCCGATGGCGGCGGCCAGGTCGCCGGCGGTGGCACCCTGGTCGAGGGAGCGCGAGGAACCGTCCGGGAGCGTTACGACAATGGCCATGGAGGGCCGAGGATACCGACGGCCCTCCTCCGGCTAGCCGGCTTTCGCCACCTCGGCCAGGGCGGCGTGCCCGTTGGCCTGGGGCCCGTCGGCGGTGATGACGCCGCCCCGCCGGCGCGGGATCGCGTCCTCCTCGGGCTTCTTGTTGGCGTACTCGTCGATGTAGGTCTGGCCCGAGAGGGAGCCGATCTCGAACATGACCTCGTCGGTGACCTGGCGCAGCAGGCGGTGGTCACCCATGCGGTCGGGGTCGAGTCCCGGATGCACCGGGCGGCCGATCCGCACCCAGACGGGTCGGAAGGGATCGGGGAACCTGGCGTCGGGGGGTTGGACCTCCCGGGTGCCGATCAGCCCGACGGGCATGATCGGGGCGCCGGTGCGCAGGGCCAAGCGGGCGGCGCCGGTGTGGCCCCGGTGCAGGTCGCCGTCCCGTGACCGGGTGCCCTCGGGGTAGATGCCGAACAACTCGCCGTCCTCGAGGATCCGCGAGGCCGTGTCCAACGCGGCCTGGGCGGCATCCCCGCCCGAGCGGTCGATGGGCACCATGCCCATGGCCGGGAAGATGAACTTGGTCTTCCAGTCGTCCATGTACTCGGCCTTGCCCACGTAGGTGATGCGGCGGGGCAGGACCAGCGGGACGAAGAAGGAGTCCAAGACGGAGACGTGGTTGGGACAGATGATCGCCCCACCGGTTTCCGGCACGTGCTCGAGGCCGCTGGTGTGGACCCGCCAGCTCAGCTTGAACAACGGGGTGAGGACGGCACGGGCCACGGGGTAGAGCGCGCCGTAGTCCCGAGCCATCAGTCCAGGACCGTAGTTGTTATTCGGTGAGATCGACCCCGAGCAGAGTGGCGGCGTCGGACACCCCACGACCGTCGTTGGCGGCCTGGTCGACCGCGGCGAGGGCGGCGGGCGTGTTCAGGTCCGTGTCGAGGGCCTGGCGCACCTCCTCCAGCGCGGCGTCACCGTCCCCGCCGGCCTGCCAGGCGGCCAGTCGCTCGGCCGCGGCAGGCATGATCCCTTCGTTCCAGCTCCACGAGTCCCGGTAGTGGTGGGCCAGCACGCCCAGCCGGATGACCCGCGCGTCCCAGGTCTTCAGCAGGTCGCTGACGAAGACCAGGTTGCCGAGCGACTTGGACATCTTCTCGCCGTCCATGCGGACCATCGCCTGGTGCATCCAGTGCCGCACGAACGGCTCGCCGGTGGCGGCTTCGGACTGGGCGGCCTCGCACTCGTGGTGCGGGTAGATGAGATCCGAGCCCCCGCCGTGGAGGTCGATGGTCGTCCCCAGCTCCCGCAGGGCGAGGGCGGAGCACTCGATGTGCCAACCGGGGCGACCCGGGCCCCACAGCGAGTCCCAGGCCGGCTCGTCGTCGGCCGACGGCTGCCAGAGGACGAAGTCCAGGGGGTTGCGCTTGTTGGGGTCGTCGGGGTTGCCCCCCCGCTCCGCGGCCAGCGGCAGCATCTCCTCGGGGCTGAGGTGGCTGATCTGGCCGAAGCGGTCGAAGGTGGAGATGTCGAAGTAGACGGCGCCGCCGGCCTCGTAGGCGTGACCCCGGTCGAGGACCATGCCGATGAAGCCCCGGATGTCGGCGATGGCCGAGGTGGCCCGGGGCTCACTCCAGCTGGGGAGCAGTCCGAGGCTGGCCATGTCGGCCTGGAAGCGGGCGGTCTCGGCTGCCGCCAGGTCCAGGTAGTGCACGCCCAACTCGCGGGCCTTGCGCAAGATGTCGTCGTCGACGTCGGTGAGGTTGCGGACACAGCGGGTCTCGTGGCCGCGGTCCCGCAGGCGGCGCTGGAGGACGTCGTAGGTCAGGTAGGTGGCGGCGTGGCCGAGGTGGCTGGCGTCGTAGGGCGTGATGCCGCACGTGTACATGAGCACGATCGGGCCGGGCTCGAACGGCACGATCGCCTGGCGGGCCGTGTCGAACAGCCGCATCGGCGCCCCCGCTCCCGCCGCGCTGGTCATTCTCCCAGGTCGATCCCGGTGAACTTCACCGCGGCCCGGGTCTTGTAGCGCACGTTCAACTGCAGCAACACGGCGGCGAAGGCCTCGATGGGGGCGGCGTTGGAGAGCTCGCCGGCGTCCAGCGGGCGCATGTCCGGCAGCTGCCGGACGATCTCGATCGTCGACTGGGTGGCCGACTTGTGGTCCGAGCAGATGAGCACGTCGCTCTCGACCGGGTGGGCCAGGTCACCCAGCTCCTTGGCCGGGACGTGGTGGAAGGCGGCCGCCACCCGGGACTCGGGCAGGGCGGCCTGGACGCTGGCGGCCACCGACCCGCGGGGCGGGACCAGAGGCTGGAACTCGTGGCCGACCTTGGCCAGTGCGTTGGCCATGGAGATGACGACCTTGCCCCGGAGCTGCATCGACACCGAGGCCGCGGTCGACGCGGCCGCGTCCCACGGGGTGGCGATGACGACGACGTCGGCCTCGGATGCGCCCTCGTTGTCGGCCGCCTCGACGGCCAGGTCGTGGTCGGGCCACGCGGCCAGCAGCCGGTCGGTCTCCTCCATCGCGCGGTAGCGGGAGCGCGATCCCATGAGCACGTCGAACCCGCCTTCGGCCAGTCGAGCCGACAGGGCTCGACCGGCAGGACCTGTTCCCCCGAGGACTCCGATGCGCACGGCGCCCGAGGGTAGCCACCTGGGTAACGTCGGCAGGCAACCATCGATCGGAGTGAGCGTGGGACTGCTGGACGGCAAACGGCTGCTGATCACCGGGGTGCTGACCAAGGACTCTTTGGCCTTCGCCGTGGCCGACCTGGCCCACCGTGAAGGGGCGGAGCTGGTGCTCACGGGCGCCGGCCGCGGCCTCTCCATCACCACGCGTACCGCTCGCAAGATCAGCGCCGACATCGACGTCCTGGAGTTCGACGTCACCGACGACAGCCACGCCGCGGCCGTGCGCGACGCGCTGGCCGCCAGGTGGGACCGGGTCGACGGGGCGCTGCACGCCATCGCCTTCGCCCCGGAGTCCGCCCTCGGCGGCAACTTCCTGTCGACCGAGTGGGACGACGTGGCGCTGGCCCTGCGCATCTCGGCCTGGTCGCTGCGGGCCGTGGCCGACGCCGTGACCCCCCTCATGACCGAGGGGGGGTCCATCGTCGGCCTGGACTTCGACGGCCAGGTGGCCTGGCCCGGTTACGACTGGATGGGGGTCTGCAAGGCCGCTCTGGAGTCGACCTCCCGCTACCTGGCGCGGGACCTCGGGGCCCAGGGCATCCGCTCCAACCTGATCGCCGCCGGCCCGGTCCGCACGCTGGCCGCCCGGTCCATCCCCGGCTTCGAGCTGTTCGAGGACGTCTGGCACGACCGCGCCCCCCTCGGCTGGTCCGTCCGGGACCCGACCGTCGTGGCCAAGGCTTGTGTCGCCCTCCTGTCCGACTGGTTCCCCGCCACCACCGGCGAGGTCATCCACGTCGACGGCGGCTACCACGCCATGGGCGTCTGACCCTTCCGTACCCGGGGCGCGGTCAGAGGTACCGGGGATTGGCCACGGCGAGCTTGTCGACGACCGTCTGACGGACCGAGTCGAGCAGGGTCCGGTCGTCCGACGCCCACTCGCCGGCCCTGATGCGGTCGGCCAGGTCCCGCTCCGAGTCGACCCCCAGAGCCGCGAGGCGAGCCGCGTGCGCGGCAGCCATGGCGGGGCCGGCGGCCAGCTCGCGCTGGACGGTCGACACGACGGTGGCCACGACCCGGGTGTGGAACTGCACCCGACCAGAGGTGGCTTCTCGGGCGTCGCCCTCCACCCACTCGCGGACGGCCTCCAGCAACTCGGCCGCGGATGGCACGTCATGGAACGTCGGATCGGGCCCGTCGGCCGGGGTCGGATCGGGCACCGCGCCGTCGGGGTCGATCAGGGCCAGCAGGTCGTACTCGTTCTCACACACCCGGCGGCCGATCGCGGCCAGCTCCACGGAACGGGTCTGACCGGTCAGGTGGGTGGCGGTCTGGATGATGCACATCACGCCCCACTTGAGCGTCCCCAGCACCTCCCACCAGCGGGCGACGTCGGGGTCCACCGGTCGGCCGCCGGCGGCCTCGTAGGCGGCGTAGAGCTCCTCCCGCTCCCCGAAGCCCCCGACCGGGCCGGGCCCGCCGAACCGCCAGGCCCGCACGCAGAGCCATCCCAGGTCCTCGAGGGGATCACCCAGATGAGCCAACTCCCAGTCCAGGACGGCCCGGAGCCCGTCGGGACCGACGATCAGGTTCCCGTGGCGGAAGTCGCCGTGGACCACCGTGCGCCCGGACGGTGGCGGGCGATTGGCCTCCAGCCAACGGAAGCCCAGCTCGAACGCCGGATGGGGCTGCTCCAGGACGTCGACCAGCTCACGGAACTGGCGGAGCTGGTCCGCCTCCTCGAGGCCGGTGACGCGTTCGGGATCGACCCGGTGGATCGCCGCAAGCGCGGCGCCGCACTGCGCCGTGAGCGCGGCCCGGGCCACCGCGAAGTCGTCGTCGCGCAGGATGCGACGGGGGATGGTCTCGCCGTCGACCCGGCGGGCCACGGCCCAGGGCCCGCCCAAGCCGTCGCCCTCGCCGTCACCCGTGGCCACGACGTCGGCCACGGGCACGCCTTCGGCCGCCGCGGCTCGGATCAGGCCGGCTTCGGCGGCCATGCCGCCACCGGTCCGGATGCCCCCGGGCCGTTCCCGCTGCAGGACGAGCTCGGCGCCGTCGAGCGCGAAGGCCCAGGTCTCCCGGGACGCGCCACCGGAGAGGCGCTGCAGATCCGCCACCGCCCCCCCGAGCACCGCCTCGAGCGCGGCGGTCAGGTCAGAGGCAGGCAGCGGCCGTCGCCGGGTAGGGGTTGACCGCGGCCCCACCCCCGGGCCAGATCTCGAAGTGCAGATGGGGCGTGCCCGCGTTGCCGGTCTGGCCCACGTAACCGATCAGCGTCCCGGCCGCGACGTGCCCACCCCCGGCGTAGCCGCTCATGTGGGTGCCGAAGTAGGTGTCCCCGTTGTCGCCGTAGAGGAAGAACGACAGTCCCCCCAGGCCCACCGCGCGGTGCTCCACGTTGCCGCTGGCCGGGGCGTAGACCGGCGCCCCCTCGACCGCCATCATGTCGACGCCCTGATGGGTGTGCCCGGCCCGCGGGGCGCCCCACGTGTCCACGAACGTGGCGCTGGGCACGGGGCAGGTGATGCCGCCGCCGCTCGGGGGTGGCGTGCCCCCTCCGCCGCCGCCACTGCCGCCGGTGTCGGCCGGCGGAGCGTCGTCGGCCGCCGCGGCCGCCGCCTCGCGCCGAGCCGCTTCCTCGGCCGCCCGCCGCTGGCGCTCGGCCTCCTGGAGGCGAGCCAGTTCGGCCTGGAGATCGTCCTGGCGCGCCTCGATGTCGGCGATCGCATCGGTCTGGTCGGCCTGCAGTGCCTCGAGGTGGGCCGAGGCCGCGGCCAGGTCCTCCCGGGCGCCCTGGTAGGCATCGAGGGCGTCGGTGTCGCCGTGGGTGACGATGCGAGCCAGGGCGTCGGCGCGGGCCAGACGG
>DATDAH010000111.1:0-6493 GCA_036525535.1 Acidimicrobiales bacterium | reverse complement strand
CGTCCTTCACGAGTCGACCTCTGCCGACGTGGCGCAGGGTCTCCCACGCATCGTCACCGCTCAGGTCGGCGGTCTCGGGGATCGGGGTGGCAGTGCTCATGAATCCTCCTCGGGCACGCAGACGGTGATCGCCGAGGGCTCGACGCCGAATGTGAGGTGCTTGGTCTTCTTCCGGTCACCGCCGTCGAGCTCGTAGGGGAGCTTGGCGTCGAGGTGCACCGCGACGTCCCGCCCAGCGGTCATCCGCGTCAGGGGCGAGCGGTCAGGCCGTCCCGACGCCAGGGCGCCGAGCACCCGGGCCCACTCGCGCATGCCGTCCGCCGTGACCACGCCGACCTCCAGCACACCGTCGTCGGGCGCGGCCTCCGGGAACGCCGGGAGCCCTCCGAGCACCGTGCCCACATTGCCGACGAGCAGGCAGCTGGCGGGCCCCTCGAACCACGTCGAGCCGTCGACCCGGACCGTCATCCCGACCCGTCCAGCCCGAAGGTTGCGGGCCGCGGTCCAGACGTAGGCCACGCGGCCCACCCGGGCCTTCAGCGCCTTGTCCGTGTCGCGGATCATCCGGGCGTCGAAGCCGGTGCCGGCCATCACGACGAACCGCTCGCCGTTGACCACGCCGACGTCGAGGGCCCGCCGGCCACCGTGGAGCCCGATGGCCACCGCCTCGTCGATGTCGGTCGGTATCCCGAGCTCGGAGGCGAGCAGGTTGGCGGTGCCCGCCGGGACGATCGCCACTGCGACGGCGGGATCCGACAGGGCGTCGATGCTGCGCTGCACCATGCCGTCGCCGCCCCAGACGAACACGAGGTCGGCACCGGCGTCCACCGCCTCCCGGATCCGGGCCGGCGCCTTCTTGCTCTTCGGCACCTCGTACCAGAGGGGAGCGTCCACCCCTTCGTGGGCGAGCACGGCGCGGAGCCGGTCGAGGCCTCCGTCGAGGTACTTGCCGGTGTGGGCCACGACGGCGACGGTGGTCATTCTCGGTCCTCCTGCGCTAGAGCTGACGGAGGCGCGAAGGTCCTCCAGACGATCACAAGGGTGAGCACCCCGAGCACGACGCCCGCCACCACGTCGGTGAGGAAGTGCATGCCCCGGTAGACCCGGGCGGATGCGACCGCGGCCACGAACAGGACGGGAGCCAACCAGACGAGCGCCCGCAGGGCGTTGCGGCGGGTGAGAGCCAGGACCACGAGCGCCAGACCACCCCAGAGGACGACGGTGGCGGCGACGTGGCCGGAAGGGAAGCTGAAGGTGGTCGGGGCGTCGCCCACGGTGGACACCGGGGGCCGGTCACGGCGCACGAGGTTGTTGGCCGTGATGAAGGTGGCCACCTCCAGGGCGAGCCCGAAGGCGATGACCGCGGCGGCCCATCGATGATGGAGGCGGAACAGGACGGCTACGGCGATGATCGCCACGGCCACGACGGCTTCGGTCTCGCCCAAGCGGGAACCGAAGGTCATCACGCTGTCCCAGGTGGCCGTTCGATGGGCCTCGAACCACTCGCTGACAGACAGGTCCCAGTCCCGTAGTCCTTCCAGGGGACCGAGGTGGACGAGAGCGACGCCCGCGGCGCTGAACGCCAGGGCCAATGCGGTGTAGGCCCCGAACAGCGACGCCAGCACCGGGCGCCAGTCGATGCCGCCGGCGGTGCCGGGCCGGCTCGTCGGCACCCGCCCGTCGACCGCTGGTCGCTCCAGCACCTCCGCCGCTTGCCGTCTGCTGGCGTCCATGTGGCAGTCCCCTTTGCCGCGAGGGCTTCTTCGTCCGTCGCGTGCCGTCTCCGACCGCCCTTACCCCGAACCGCGGTGGGCCAGCCCTCCGGCTGGGGAGGACACATCCGCGCCCGACAGGGGTAGGGAGGCGTGGTGGTGATCGTGGCCATCGTCCTGGCTTCTGGCGCAGTGATCGGCGGGGCGGCGTATTTGGCGGCCCGTCGCTGGCCTCGGCCAACGGGAGCGCCGGCGCTGGCGGCTACGACCGTCGAGGGTGGCGTCGAACGCCACCCCCACCTGTCGAAGGTCGTCCAGCGATTAGCGAATCCCGCGGAGCTCACCGGACTGGCCCTTACGATCGCTTCGGTTGTCGTCGTCGGCGGCCTGGTCGGCATGGGACTGCTCTTCGTCATGGTTCAGACGAACACCGGCCTGGCCCGCTTCGACCTGACCTTTGCCCGATTCGGGGCGGACCACGCCACCGAAGGATCCACCGACGTCCTCCGAACCATCACCCAGCTGGGCGGCACCGCCGGTGTGGTGGTCATGGCCACCGTCGTCGCGGTGACGGAGTACGTCCGGACCCGACGTCGGGCGGTCTTCGCCTTTCTCGCGGTGGTCGTGGGGGGTCAGTTCCTGGCGGCGAACCTCATCAAGGTGATCGTGGACCGAGCGCGACCCGACATCCTGCACCTGACCGGGTTCTCCGGTTCCTCGTTCCCGTCGGGCCACGCCACTGCGGCGGCGGCCACGTTCATGGCGTTCGCCCTGCTCCTCGGCCGCGGCCGCTCGTCGCGGGCCAAGGCGGTGCTGACCGGCTTCGCGGCGGGAATCGCAGGTGCCGTGGCCGCCACTCGGGTCCTGCTCGGCGTCCACTGGTTCACCGACGTCCTCGCCGGGCTCCTACTCGGCTGGCTCTGGTTCTCGGCGTTCTCGATCGCCTTCGGCGGTCGGATCCTGCGCTTCGGCGCTCCCGTCGAGCAGGCCGAAGCCGTTGCCCACCGATCGTCGGCCTAGACCGGTCAGGGAGCGAACACCTCGACCGGTCGGGACCGGTCGGCGAGCGTGGGGTCATCGACGCCGTTGCCCAGCGTTCCCGAGTTGTTGTTGCCCCAGCAGTAGAGGCGCCCGGTCGTGATGCGGGCACACGCGTGGGCGTCACCGACGTCGACCGTGGCCCAGTCGGTGCCGCCACCGGCCACTTGGGCCGGAGATGCCTGGTCCGTTCCGGGGAGGGTGCCGCCGTTGCCCAGTTGCCCGGAGACGTCGGCGCCCCAGCAGTACAGGCGCCCGATGGTCTTGCGGGCACACGTGTTCACTGCGCCGACGTCGACGGTGGCCCAGTTCGTGGCGCCGCCGACCACCTCGACGGGAGACCGCTGGTCGGCCGTGGTGCCACCGTTGCCCAGTTGCCCGTTGAGGTCGCCGCCCCAGCAGTAGAGGCGGCGGGAGGTCTTCAGGGCGCAGGTGTGCCCGCCGGCGGTGACCGAGGCCCAGTCGGTGGCGCCGCCGGCCACCTGGCCCGGTACCGGTCGGTCGCCGCTGATGTTCCCGTTGCCGAGCCGCCCGTTGTTGTCAGCGCCCCAGCAGTAGAGGCGGCGAGTGGTCTTCAGGGCGCACGTGTGCCGGACGCCGGCGGAGACCGAAGCCCAGTTGGCGGCGGTGCCGGCCACCTGGACCGGTGTCGCCCGGTTGCCGATAGCAGTGCCGTTGCCCAGTTGCCCGTTGAGGTCGCCGCCCCAGCAGTAGAGGCGGTGAGTGGTCTTGACCGCGCACGTGTGCCCGCCGCCCGCGGAGACCGAGGCCCAGTTGGTGGCGGCGCCGGAGACCTCGACCGGGGTCGGGCGGTCGCCCGCGGGAGCACCGTTGCCCAGCTGATCGTTGTTGTCGTCGCCCCAGCAGTAGAGACGACCAGTGGTCTTCACCGCACAGGTGTGCCGGGCGCCGGCGGAGACCGAGGCCCAGTCGGTGGCGGTGCCGCTCACCTCGGCCGGCGTCGACCGGGGGCCGGTGGTGGCACCGTTGCCCAACTGACCGAAGTTGTCGCTGCCCCAGCAGAAGAGACGCCCCGACCTACGGATCCCGCAGGTGTGATCGCCGCCTGCGCTCACCTGTCGCCAGTCCGAACTCCCTATTTCGGGCGCCCCCGAACCGGGGGTCCGCGCCGCCACGGGCGCGGCTCCCGAGATGGCGAGCGCAGCGAGCAGGACGAACCCGGCAACCATTCCGATCCGACGATGACCACGTTTCATGGTGCGGAAGGTACTGGCCGGACGGCGTCCCGTCCACTACGGAGAGTGATGAGCACGGATGCATAGCGTCACCGCTGGGTGAAGAACGAGGCGCTGCTTCTCCGTCGTCAGCGCCGATCAGGCCTCGGGGATGTCCTCGCGCTCGTAGACCGCATCGGTGACGTCGACCTCGTCGATGGTGCCGTCGCCGTCGACATCGATGCCGGTGGCGGAGACCTCCTCGACCACGTCGAAGGTACCGTCGCCGTCGACATCGACCGCGGTCACGACCGTCGTGTCCACGATGTCGGGCACGCCGTCGCCGTCGAGATCGACCGCGGTCGTCGTGACCTCCTGGATGATGTCGGTGACGCCGTCGCCGTCGAGGTCGTAGACGGTTGTCTCCGTCGTGGTCACGATGTCGGCCTCACCATCGCCATCCACGTCGATGATCGACGTGGACGTCTCCGTGACCACATCGACGAAGCCGTCGCCGTCGACGTCCTTGGTCGTGATCTCGGTGACGTTCACGCCATCGGGCTCGCCGTCGCCGTCAAGGTCCAGGCCGGTCACGGTGACGTCGGGCTCGTCGGGCGTCTCGCTCATGGGCGTCGATCTCCTCGGGTTCCGCGGAGCAGCCATCCTGTCCCGGTACCGACAGGCTAGACGGGCTCGGGGCGGCTCGATCGGTCGCCGGTCAGCGGCGTCGAGGACGTCATCGCCCGCATCCTCCTACCGTGAGGCCCGATGCCTGAGCCGCCCGAGCCCACCGACCAGCCCGAGGACGTCGCGGCGGTCCAGGACGTCGAGCCGTTCAGCGACCAGTTGGCGACCTGGCTCCAGAGTGAGGGGACGAAGACCGTCGGCGACCTCGGCGAGGTCTTTGCCGAGAAGAGCTTCGCCGTCACCGTGCTCTTCCTGATGTTCCTGCCCGCGCTTCCGCTTCCGACCGGCGGCATCACCCACGTCTTCGAGGCGATCACCGTGGTCGTCGCCGGTCAGATGGTGATCGGTCGGCGAACGCTGTGGTTGCCCGAGCGGGCGCGGCGCCGGGAGCTGGGCTCGGCCATGGTCGAGAAGGCGGTTCCGTTCATCTCCCGTCGTATTCGTTGGTTCGAGCGGTTCTCCCGGCCCCGGGGCGTCAGGATCTTCCGCAACCGCCTGTCCCTCAGCTTCGTGGGCCTGGTGATCGTGGCGTTCGCCGTGGCCGCTGCCCTGTCGCCGCCGTTCTCCGGCTTGGACACCCTTCCCTCGCTCGGCGCTGTCGTCGTGGCCCTGGCCATCATCCTGGAGGACGTCGTGGTCCTGGGGATCGGCGCCGCCATCGGGCTGACGGGAATCGTCCTGTCGATAACCCTCGGCGCGGCCGCGGTCCGGTTGGTGGGTGGCCTGTTCTGAAGCGCGCCGTAGCGCCCGATAGCTTCGCCCAATGTCGAGGCGGGCCCTCGGGCGGCGATCGCGGGCGGTAGTGGTGCTGGCGCTGGCCGGGTCCACGCTGGGGCCGACAGGGTCGGTCATGGCGCAGGCGGCACCGCCTGCCGAGGTGTTCGTCAGCCGCTCGCTCGCCGTCGTGGCCGACACCTACGTCAGTGAGGTCCAGCCCAGCCAGACGGCGGGCTCGGCTCCCCGGCTGATCGTGGACGGCTCGCCCCGGCGGGTCACCTACCTGCGCTTCGCCGTGCCGCCGTTCCAGGGTCTCCTGCGCTCCGCCACCCTGCGCCTGCACGTGGCCGACGCGGCCGGAGCGGGGAGCGACCACGGCGGCACCGTGATCGGGTCGTCCGACAGCTCCTGGCCCGAGGCGACCACCACCTGGGCGACGCGCCCGCCGCTCGACGGTCCCGTCGCGGGCGGCCTCGGCCGGGCGCCGCGCGGTCAGTGGATCGAACAGACGGTCACGGGCCTGGTGCAGACGGGCGAGCCGCTGACCCTGGGCATCCGGTCGATGTCGTCGGACGACGTGGCCTATGACGCCCAGGGCGGGGGCCGTGGACCTCGCCTGGTGCTCGAGATGGACGCCCCGCCGAACGGGACCATCATCAGCGCGGTCGGCGACATGGTGTGCGGGCCGCGCCCGTCGACCACCCCGACGACCTGCCACCAACAGCAGGTGTCCGACATGCTCGTGGCCGATCCTGACCTCGAGGCCTTCCTCGCGCTCGGCGACCTTCAGTACAACACCGGAGCGCTGGTCGACTTCCAGACCTTCTACGAGCCCAGCTACGGCCGGGTCAAGGACATCACCCACCCCGTCGTCGGGAACCACAAGTACCAGACGGCCGACGCCGCCGGGTACTGGGACTACTTCGGGGCCGCGGCCGGCGTCGAGGAGGAGGGCTGGTACAGCCTCGACGTCGGGACCTCGTGGCACCTCGTCGCCCTCAACTCCAACTGCTCCGAGGTCTCCTGTCTCAACGGGTCGCCCCAGCTCCAGTGGCTCCGGGCCGACCTCCAGGCCAACGACCGACCTTGCGTGCTCGCCTACTGGCACCACCCGCGCTGGTCCTCGGGCAAGGCGCCGGGCAACAACCCGTCGGTCGACGCTTT
>DATDAH010000110.1:0-2390 GCA_036525535.1 Acidimicrobiales bacterium | reverse complement strand
TGCTTCGCTCCGCTGCGCCGGCTTCGCCGATCAGGGGAGTCCCCCGAGCCGCTCCGCTCCGTTGCATTGCTTCGCTCCGCTGCGCCGGCTTCGCCGATCAGGGGAGTCCCCCGAGCTGCTCCGCTCCGCTGCGCAGCGTAGGACCTGGCTGGACCCAGGAGCGAAGTGTCAGTCGGTGGAGGCGACGCCGATGGGGCAGCTGACGCCGGTGCCCCCGAGGCCGCAGTAGCCGTTGGGAACCTTGGCCAGGTACTGCTGGTGGTAGTCCTCGGCGTAGAAGAACTCGCCGGCCGGACGGATCTCGGTGGTGATGTCGCCGAAGCCGGACTCGTTCAGCACGGCCTGGAAGCGGTCCCGGGACGCCTCGGCCGCGGCCTGCTGGGCGTCGTCGGCCGTGTAGATGGCCGAGCGGTACTGGGTGCCCCGGTCGTTGCCCTGGCGCATGCCCTGGGTCGGGTCGTGGCCCTCCCAGAACGCCTTCAGGACGGCCTCGCGGCTGACCACCGCGGGGTCGAACACGACGAGGACGGCTTCGGTGTGGCCGGTCCGGCCGGAACACACCTCTTCGTAGGTGGGGTTCGGCGTGATGCCGCCGGCGTAGCCCACGGCGGTGGTGAGCACGCCGGGGATCGACCAGAACAGGCGCTCGGCGCCCCAGAAGCAGCCCATTCCGACGACCAGCTGCTCGCTGCCCTCGGCGAACGGGGGCGTGAGCGAGGCACCGGTGACGAAGTGGGCCGGGGGCGACCAGAGGGGCTCGGGGCGGCCCGGCAGGGCCTCCTCGGCGGTGACGAGCTGGTCCTTCTTGGATCCGAAGAGCATGACCCTGACAACGCCGGAAGGGCCCCGGACGTTCCCTCAGGCCTCACCCGGCGGGACCGTGGTGGTGGTCGTGGTGGCCGTGGGGTCACTCAGCGCCAGCGCCTGCTGGATGAGGTCCTGAGCCTGCTGGACGAGGTCCTGGTACTCGCCCAGGTCGCCGTCGTCCTGCAGGACCTCCTCGGCCTGCGTGAACAGGTCATCGGCCTGAGCCAACAGGTCCGCCACCTCCGCCGTGGGATCGACGTCCTCGGGCGGCGTCGAACCGTCATCCGGAGGAGAGCCGCCGCCGGGTGTGCACGCCCCCTCCTGTGTCTCCGGGGCCTCGCCGAAGATCTGGATGAGGGCCTCGCAGAGCGTGGGCTCCATCACGATCTCATCGCCGTAGGCCACGATCACCCGGCGCAGGAGGGGCACACTGGTCTGACCCTCGGCCTCGGTGTAGAGCGGGCGGATGTAGAGGATCGACTCCTCGACCGGGATCAGCAGCAGGTTGCCGAACAGCACGTTGGAGCCCTGCTGGTCCAGCAGGGTGATCTCCCGCGCGATGGTCGAATCACTCTGGATGTTCGAGCTCACGATGGCGGGGCCCGCGATGTCCGCGGACTGCATCTCGAAGACCTCGATCTCCCCGTAGTTGTCGGGGTCGCTCTTGGCCACCATGAATGCCGTGAGCTCCCGCCGTTCGGTGTCACCGGCCTTGGGCACGAACGAGCGCAGGATCAGGAAGTCCTCCTGCTCCTCACCCGGGAGGCGCATGAGCAGGTACTGAGGGTCGATTCGTCGTTCCGGAGCAACCTCCACCTCGCCCTGGGCGTTGGTGGTCTGGGTCTGCGGCGTGGCCGAGGTCGTGGTACCCGGGTCCTGGGCCACGGCCCAGCCGCCGGCCTGCTCGTAGAAGTTCTGGGCGCCGTCGATGTGGTAGCGGCCCCAGGTGTTGGTCTGGACCCGGAAGAGGTCCTCGGGGTACCGAAGGTGCTCCCGCATCTCGGCGGGCATCTCGTCGAGGTCGGAGAACAGCTCCGGGAAGGCCCCTCGGTACGCCTCGATGATGGGGTCGTCGGGATCGACGACGTAGAGGTCGACGGTGCCGTCGTAGGTGTCGACCACCGCCTTCACCGAGTTGCGCACGTAGTTGAACGACTGGTCCAGGCCACTGCCGGGCGGGAGCTGGTCGACGTCGGCCCGCTGGGCGTAGGGGTAGCGGTCCGTGGTCGTGTAGGCGTCGAGGACGTACTGGATCCGGCCGTCGAGGAGCACCGGGTACGGGTCGGCGTCCCATTGCAGGAACGGGGCCAGCTGGGCGACCCGGTCCTGGACGTCGCGTACGTAGATGATGCGACTCTCGTTGGTGACGAAGTTGGAGATCAGGGGCTCGACCTCGCCGAAGCGCAGGGCGAACGCCGCCTGCCGCCACCACGAGTTCATGGCCACCCCGCCCGAGCCGTCATACCGGTTGGAGACGGTCTCGCCGCCCGCGGTCTGGTAGTTGATCTCGTCCCGGGTGGCCCCGACGATGGAGTACCCGTCGAGGTTCTCGCCGACGTAGATGCCGGGCTGGACGACGTCGA
>DATDAH010000109.1:0-9496 GCA_036525535.1 Acidimicrobiales bacterium | reverse complement strand
TCGACGTCGTCCCGGTGATCCCGCCGGAGCTGCGCCCGATGGTCCAGCTCGACGGTGGCCGCTTCGCGACCTCGGACCTCAACGACCTGTACCGCCGGGTCATCAACCGGAACAACCGCCTCAAGCGACTGCTGGACCTCGGGGCCCCCGAGATCATCGTCAACAACGAGAAGTGGATGCTGCAGGAGGCCGTCGACGCCCTGTTCGACAACGGCCGCCGCGGCCGCCCGGTCACGGGCCCCGGCAACCGGCCCCTCAAGTCCCTGTCCGACATGCTCAAGGGCAAGCAGGGCCGGTTCCGCCAGAACCTGCTCGGCAAGCGTGTCGACTACTCCGGCCGTTCGGTCATCGTCGGCGGCCCCCAGTTGCGCCTGCACCAGTGCGGCCTGCCCAAGCTCATGGCCCTGGAGCTGTTCAAGCCCTTCGTCATGAAGAAGCTGGTCGACGAGGAGCTGGCCCAGAACATCAAGTCGGCCAAGCGCATGGTCGAGCGCCGCAAGCCCCAGGTGTGGGACGTCCTCGACGACGTCATCAAGGAGCACCCGGTCCTGCTGAACCGGGCGCCCACCCTGCACCGCCTCGGCATCCAGGCCTTCGAGCCGGTGCTGGTCGAGGGCAAGGCCATCCAGATCCACCCGCTGGTCTGCCAGGCGTTCAACGCCGACTTCGACGGCGACCAGATGGCCGTGCACCTGCCCCTGTCGGCGGAGGCCCAGGCCGAGAGCCGGATTCTCATGCTGTCGGCTCACAACGTGCTCAGCCCGGCCCACGGCCGCCCGCTGGTCACGCCCACCCAGGACATGGTCATCGGGGCCTACTACCTGACCCAGGGCCCGGGTGAGGTGAACCCGGACGATCCCCACCAGGTCCGTCGCCACAAGGGCGACGAGTGGCGCCCGATCAAGACGTTCCGCCGCGCCGAGTCCGTGGAGCGGGCCTACGAGGGGGGCGACATCTCCCTCCACGAGCCCGTGATCCTGCGGGTGCCCGAGCTGGAGGAGACCCCGGCCAACGGCAAGGCGGCCACGTACACGCCGACGACCACCGGCCGGGTCCTCTTCAACGAGGTGCTCCCCGAGGGCTTCGAGTACGTGAACCACGTCGTCCGCAAGGGCGACATGGGCGCCATCGTCGACGTCCTGGCCGACGCCTACCCGAAGGCCGTCGTGGCCCAGACGCTCGACGCGCTCAAGAACCGGTGCTTCCGCTTCGCCACCAAGTCCGGGCTGACCGTCTCGGTGGACGACGTCCGGACCCCGGCGGACAAGCAGAAGATCCTGGACGACCACGAGAAGCAGGCCGAGAAGGTCGAGGACCAGTTCCGCAAGGGGGTCATCACCGACGGTGAGCGCCGCCAGAAGGAAGTGGAGATCTGGAACGACGCCACGGCCATGATCCAGAGCCAGCTGGAGACCGACCTGGCCTCGAACCCGTTCAACCCCATCGACATGATGGTGCGCTCCGGCGCCCGGGCGAACCCCATGCAGATCCGCCAGATCGCGGGCATGCGGGGCCTGGTGGCCAACCCCCGAGGCGACATGATCCCCCGGCCGATCAAGTCGAACTACCGCGAGGGCCTGCACGTCCTCGAATACTTCATCGCCACGCCGGGCGCCCGTAAGGGCCTGGTCGACACCGCCCTGCGGACCGCCGACTCCGGGTACCTCACCCGGCGTCTGGTCGACGTCGCCCAGGAGCTGATCATCCAGGAGCAGGACGGCGAGGAGACCGGCCCGGTGCGGGGCATCTGGCTGGAGGACGTCGAGGAGGACACGCCGGGCAAGCGGACCTACCTCGAGACCCGCCTCTACAGCCGGACGCTGGCCGACGACGTCAAGCTCGCCGACGGCAGCACCATGGCCGCCGGCACCATCGTCTGGGACGACGAGCTCGCCGCCCTGCGCGACGATCCCGGCGTCACCCGGCTCCGGGTCCGCTCCCCGCTGACCGACGAGGCCGAAGTCGGCGTCTCCCTGGCCGCCTACGGCGGCTCGCTGGCCACCGGCAAGGACATCGAGGTGGGCGAGGCCGTCGGGGTCATCGCCGCCCAGTCCATCGGCGAGCCCGGCACGCAGCTGACCATGCGGACGTTCCACACCGGCGGCATCGCCGGCTCGGACATCGCCGGCGGTCTGCCCCGGGTCGTGGAGCTCTTCGAGGCCCGCAGCCCCAAGGGGAAGGCCACCTTGGCCCGCACGTCGGGTGTGGTCCGGGTCGACGAGGAGGAGGGTCGGGGCCGCACGGTCACGATCGTGGCCGACGACGGCGAGGAGGACGAGTACAGCATCCCGCTGGCCGTCCGCCTCGAGGTCACCGACGGCGACGAGGTCGCCGCGGGTGATGCGCTGGTCGAGGGCCCCCGCGACCCCAAGGAGCTGCTCGAGATCAAGGGCGTCCGGGAGACCCAGAAGTACCTCGTCGACGAGGTCCAGAAGGTCTACCGGGACCAGGGCGTGTCGATCCACGACAAGCACATCGAGCTCATCGTCCGGCAGATGACCCGCCGGGTGGCGGTCTCCGAGCCCGGCGACAGCGGCTTCCTCCCCGGCGAGCGGGTCGATCAGTGGGTGTTCACCCGGATCAACCGCGAGCTGGTGCAGGACGGCAAGGTCCCGGCCGAGGGCCGGCCCGAGCTGATGGGGATCACCAAGGCCTCGCTGGCCACCGACTCGTGGCTCTCGGCGGCCTCCTTCCAGGAGACCACCCGGGTGCTGACCGAGGCGGCCATCGAGTCCCGCTCCGACACCCTCGTCGGGCTGAAGGAGAACATCATCATCGGCAAGCTGATCCCGGCCGGTACGGGCATGGCCCAGTACCGCGACATCGGGACCACCGCCCCGGACTACGTCCCCATGGAGTACTACTCCTCGGCGGACGAGGAGCAGGACCTGGCCGAGTGGCTGGCCGGGCGCAGCGAGACCGGCGACTCCGGCGTGGGCATCCTCGCCGGCGCTCCGGGCGGCGCCGAGGTCATCGACCTGCCCACCGGCGAGGACGAAGCCTCCGCCTAGGCCGCATCCCTTCTGGCGCCTGGTTCGGTCGTCACCGCGACCGAATCGGGCGCCAGAAGCGCGTCTACGGTGCGGCGAACGGAAGGCGACCAAGTGGTGAAGGGCGAGGGGAGCGGGGCGCGGGCCGAGCTGCGGCGCCTGCTCGAGGTGACGGCGCTCACGGGCCTGGCCATCGTCCAGCCCACCCTCGACGTCCTCGGGCGCAGCCCGGAGACCTTCGTCTTCCGGCGCGTGGACGGGACGCAGCTGGCCGTGTTCGCGGTGCTGGTGGCGGTCGTCCCGGCTCTGGTCCTGTGGGGCGCGGGCCTCCTGACCGGGCTCCTCGGTGCCCGGGTCCGGTCCGTTGCCCACCTGGCCACGCTGGCCGGCCTCCTCGTCCTCGCCGTGCTCGTGGCGCTCAAGTCGGCGGACGTGCTCTTCGGCCTCGCCGCACTGGCGGTGGCCGTCGGGATCGCCGCCCTCGGGCTGGTGCTCTACCGCCGAGTCGCCGTAGCCCGGCTCTTCCTCGAGTACCTCGCGCTGCTCCCCGTGCTGGCCGTCGGCGCCTTCCTCTTCACATCGCCGGCGTCCGCCCTGCTCAGCGGGGGCGAGTACGACATCGTCGACGATCCCGGGACGACGACGCCGCTGGTCGTCCTCGTCCTCGACGAGTTCCCGACGGCGGCGATCCTCGATACCAACGGTGAAGTCGACGCCGAACGCTTCCCGAACCTCGCCGCGCTGGCCGACGAGTCGCGCTGGTACCGGAACTACACGACGGTCAGCAACTTCACGCTGCACGCCGTGCCCACCCTCCTGTCGGGGGTGGCCCCGGACAGCGACGACGTGCCCCTCCTGGCCGACCACCCGGACAATCTCTTCACCCTGCTCGGCGGCACCTACGAGTTCAACGTGTCCGAGGCGATCACCCGACTCTGCCCGGGCGAGCTCTGCCCGTCGGAGCTGACCGCGACGGATCACGCCGGGCTGCGGGGCATCACCGACGACACGGTGGACGTCGTCCAGGAACTGGTGTCCCTCGATGCGTTCCCCGGCCCGGAATCGGACTTCTTCGTCGAGGAGGTCACCGACCCCACGGATCCGACCTTCGAGCACGGCCGGGACGCGGAGATCCAACCCACCCGGTTCCGGGACTTCCTGGGGGCCCTGAAGTCGACGGCGCAACCGGGACTGCACTACCTGCACCTCGTCCTGCCCCACGAGCCCTGGCGCTTCTTCCCCGACGGCACCGAGTACGCCTCGCCGGGGCGCGATCCGCGCGGTGACCCCGATGGACGCTGGACGGGGACCTGGCCCGCCCGCTTCAACCGCCTTCGCTTCGAGCTGCAGGCCCGCTATGTCGACACCCTCGTGGGCCAGACCGTCGCTCGCCTCCGGGAGAGCTCCCTGTGGGACGACGCCGTCATCGCCGTCGTCGCCGACCACGGCGCCAGCTTCCAGGACGGCCAGGCCCGCCGGGTGCTGACCGAGCACAACGCCCACGAGATCATGTGGTCGACACTGTTCATCCGGGCCCCCGGGCTCGAGTCCGGGACCACCGACGTGAACATGTCCTCGACGGACCTCCTGCCCACGCTGGCCGACCTCATGGGCACCAAGGTGCCGTGGCCGACGGTGGGGGCCTCGATCCTGGATGCCGACGACGGCTCGGCGGCCAGCGCGGCGGGGGACAAGGCGTACTACCGCTTCTCCAACCGGTGGTTCTACGAGCCCGACGCCGTCCTCCAGATCGACGGGGCCGGCAACCTGGCCCGGCTGCTCGAGGACGGGCCCCGGGCCTTCTCCGCCGAGGACCCCGTGGGCTCGCTCTACCGTGCGACCCCGCCCGGCGACCTCTACGACGCCGCGCTCGACGACCTCGAGGTCGGCGCGCCCCTCGTCGTGACCGCCTCGGTCGAGGGCCTGGACGGCATCGAAGGCGGCGCCGACGACGTCCGCCACGCCTACGTGGGCGGCGGGCTCACGGGAGGCGATGTCGGCGACGACGCCTGGGTGGTGGCCGTGGCCGACGGCGTGGTCAGCGGGATGTCGCCGCTGTTCGAGGAGGAACGCCACGAGCAGGGGTTCGCCCTCCTCCTGGACGCCGACCGGGTGCCCGCCGACGGTGTCGACCTCGACCTGCTGCTGTGGGAGGACGGCGCGCTCCGACCCCTCATCGTGCGGGGCGAGGGGTGAGCAGCCCGCCCGTCTCGGCGCCGTGGCGAGCGGCCCACGTCCTCGCGCTCAGCAGCCTGGCGGTGACCCAACCGGTGCTGGGGGTGCTCGGGGACAACCCGACCTTCTTCGTGGCCCACCACGCCGATCGCGGCGAGGTCCTCCTGGTCAGCGGGTTGGTCGCCTTCGCCGTCCCCGTGGCCCTCATCGCCGTCGAGCTCCTCGTCGGATTGGTGCGCCGGGCGTGGGCCTGGCCCGTCCACCTGGTGGTGATGGGCCTGCTTGCTGCCGTCGTGGCGGCCGGGGTGCTGGACGACCTCGTCGCCGCGGTGCTCGACGACCTGCCGTACGTGTCCGGGCCCGTCACCGTCCTCGGTGCCGCGGGGGCCGGCTACGCGTTCACGCGGGCCTACGTCCGGCGTGACCTGCTGCGGTCGGTGGTCTCGGTGCTCGCCTTCGCGCCGGCGGTCTTCCTCGGCTTCTTCGCCTTCGCGTCCCCCACTCGCGACCTTCTCTTCCCGGAGGCGGTGGCCGCCGCCGACGTCACGGTCACCGGAGCGCAGCCGCCGATCTTCGTCGTGGTCTTCGACGAGCTCCCGCTGGCGTCGGTGCTCACGGTGGACGGCGTCACGATCGACGCGGAGCGGTTCCCGAACCTGGCCCGGTTGGCCGACGACGGCATCTGGTACCCCAACGCCACCTCCGTGGCCGCCTACACCCACGAGGCTGTCCCCGCCATCCTCACCGGCAACCGGGTGCACGACGACAACGTGCCGCCCACGGCCAGCGGTCACCCCGACAACCTCTTCACCTTCCTGGCCCAGGACTACGACATCGCGGCCTACGAACAGCTCACCGAGCTGTGTCCGTCGGATCTGTGCGAGGAGTCCTCGTCCGGCGGCCCCCGCGCCGCGGACGACGTCCTGTACGAGGACCTGGCCGTCGTCGCCGGCCACGTCACGCTGCCGGGCCTCCTCGAGGGCTGGCTGCCGACGATCAACGACACGTGGGCCAACTTCGGTCACGATCCCGTGGCCCTCGACCTGGAGGCCGAGCGGATGACCAACGACCGGCACGCCTTCGTCGACGCTCTCGGCGACTACGACCGGGTCGGCCAGTTCCGGGCGGCGGTCGACGAGATCCAGGCCCGGGGGGCGCCCTGGCTCACCTTCATCCACACCGTGTTCCCCCACGTCCCGTGGACCTATCACGCCGACGGATCGTCCTACCCGAATCCGGGCAACACCGGGCTGAGCGACAACGAATGGACCACCAGCTCGGGCGCCGACTTCGCCCTGCAGCGCCACCTGCTCCAGGCGGAGCGGGCCGACCTGCTGCTCGGCGAGTTCCTCGACCGACTCGAGGCCGAGGGCCTGTACGACGACGCCTTGGTCGTGTTCACCGCCGATCACGGGGCGTCGTTCACCGTCGGCACCCACCGGCGCGTGCCGGAGGAGGACAGCCTCGCCGGCCTCATGCCCGTGCCCCTCGTGGTCAAGCCGCCGGCCACGACCCCCGTGGCCGACCATCGGGACGACCGGACCGCCGAGACCATCGACATCCTGCCCACCATCGCCGACCTCCTCGACACCGAGTTGCCCTGGGAAGTCGACGGCACCAGCCTCGTCGGCCCGGTCCCCGAGGCCCACGAGCGGGGCATCTACGCCAAGGGCGAGACGGTGAGCACGGATGCCACCCATCTCGACGTCGAGTCGGTCGTCGACCACATCTGGGACCGCTTCGGGGTGGGTGACCACCTCCAGCTCTACGGGCTCGGGCCCGACGGGGCGTTGATCGACGGCCCCGTGGCCGCGGTCGCCGGGTCGGGCGAGGACCCGGAGGCCTGCTGGTCCGCCATCGACCCGGTGCCGGGGACGACCGGCTGGGTCAGCGGGCGGATCGAGACCGATCAGGAGGGGACCCTGGACCTCGGTGTCGTGGTCGGCGGCCGCATCGCCGGCACCACGACCGTGTACGAGACCCAGGAGGGGGACCACCGGGTCTTCGCCTTGGCCGATCCCGCCCTCTGGTCCGAGGACGTCGTCCCGAGCCTCTGGCACGTCACCGACGGCGCCTGGTTCGAGGTCCCCGAGTGTTGACACCCTTTGCCGTTCGCGGGTTGTGCCCGTAGGCTGGTCTGCCGTCCCCGGTCCCCGAGGACCGAGTGACATCCCCCGTAGGTTCTGAGGTCTCTTTCGGGCGGCTCTACGTGTTGCCCATATCCCCATGATGTTCTGAGAGGTTCGTTCGTGCCGACCGTGCAGCAACTGGTCCGTAAGGGCCGCAAGTCGAAGCGTCGCAAGGAAGCGACGCCGGCGCTCAAGGGAGCGCCCCAGAAGCGAGGCGTGTGCACGCGGGTGTACACGGCCACCCCCAAGAAGCCGAACTCGGCGCTGCGCAAGGTCGCCCGTGTCCGCCTGAACAACGGCATGGAGGTCACCGCCTACATCCCCGGTGAGGGCCACAACCTCCAGGAGCACTCCATCGTCCTGGTCCGCGGCGGTCGGGTGAAGGACCTCCCCGGCGTCCGCTACAAGATCATCCGCGGCACCCTCGACGCCTCCGGCGTCAGCCAGCGCAACCAGGCCCGTAGCCGGTACGGCGCCAAGAAGGAGGGCTGAGATGCCGCGGAAAGGCCCAGCCCCCCGTCGGGTGTACCCGCCGGACCCGATCTACAAGTCGGTCCTCGTCACCCAGATCGTCAACAAGGTCATGCAGCGGGGCAAGCGCACCACGGCCGAGCGCATCGTCTACGACGCCATGACCGTCATCGAGCAGAAGACCGGGTCCGAGCCTGTCTCGACCCTGAAGCGGGCCGTGGACAACGTCCGCCCCCAGCTCGAGGTGAAGAGCCGCCGGGTCGGTGGCGCCACCTACCAGGTCCCCATGGAGGTCGGCGGTCGCCGGGCCAGCACCCTGGCCATCCGCTGGCTGGTCAGCTTCTCCCGTGATCGCCGCGAGCGGACCATGGCCGAGCGCCTGGCCAACGAGCTGCTCGACGCCAGCAACGGCATCGGCGCGGCGATGAAGCGCAAGGAAGACCTGCACAAGATGGCCGAGAGCAACAAGGCCTTCGCCCACTACCGCTGGTAGTCGCCGGCGGCCGAGAGGCCGCCGGATTCGTGGCCTCCACCACTAAAGTGGCTCCGATGTCCTACCGCATGCAGGGGTCTCAGAAGACCCTGTCCAAGACCCTGCGGTAGCCCCGAGCCGACTTCGGGGGTGCGCCCCCGAGGTGTGCCCCCGAGCGACGCTGCGACCCACCCCCTGAGCAACGCCCCGAGAGAGCACCATGGCTGAAGTACGAGATCGCCCCCTGGCCAAGACCCGGAACATCGGGATCATGGCCCACATCGATGCGGGCAAGACCACCACGACCGAGCGCATCCTGTACTACACCGGCCGCTCCTACAAGATCGGCGAGGTCCACGAGGGTGCGGCGGTCATGGACTGGATGGCCCAGGAGCAGGAGCGGGGGATCACCATCACCTCGGCGGCCACCACCTGCAACTGGAAGGACCACTGGATCAACATCATCGACACGCCCGGCCACGTCGACTTCACCGTCGAGGTCGAGCGGTCGCTGCGGGTGCTCGACGGTGCCGTCGCCGTGTTCGACGCCGTCGCCGGCGTGGAGCCCCAGACCGAGACGGTCTGGCGCCAGGCCAACAAGTACGGCGTCCCCCGCCTGTGCTTCATCAACAAGATGGACCGGCTCGGGGCCGACTTCTTCGGCGCCGTCAACTCGATGCACGACCGGCTGGCCGCCACCACCGCCATCATCCAGCTCCCCATCGGAGCCGAGGGCGGCTTCCGGGGCATGATCGACCTCGTCACCATGCAGGCCCTGATCTGGGAGGGTGACGACACCGACCTCGGCGCCAACTACGAGGTCAAGGAGATCCCGTCGGATCTCGTGGCCGAGGCCGAGAAGTACCGCCAGGAGCTTCTCGACACCCTGGCCTCGCACAGCGACGTCATCCTCGAGAAGTTCGTCGGTGATGAAGAGATCACCAACGACGACATCCGCAACTCCCTGCGGGATGCCACCCTCGCCGGCGAGGTCGTCCCCGTGCTCTGCGGCACGGCCTTCAAGAACAAGGGCGTGCAGCCCCTGCTCGACGCCATCGTCGAGTACCTGCCCTCCCCGTTGGACCTCCCCCCGGTGACCGGCGAGGACCCCTCGGGCCACTCGACGCTGGAGCGCAAGGCCGACGACGGCGAGCCCTTCGCCGCCCTGGCCTTCAAGATCGTGGCCGACCCCCACGGCAAGCTCACCTATTTCCGGGTCTACAGCGGCACCGCCCCCAAGGGCGGCCAGGTCCTCAACG
>DATDAH010000108.1:0-2992 GCA_036525535.1 Acidimicrobiales bacterium | reverse complement strand
CGCTGGATATTCCTGGCCTTCGCACTGGCCTTCTCGGTCAAGGTCCCGCTGTTCCCGCTGCACACCTGGCTGCCGGACGCCCACACCGAGGCCCCCACCGCGGGCTCGGTGATCCTGGCCGGGGTCATGCTGAAGCTGGGCACGTACGGGTTCCTGCGCTTCGGCGTGTACCTGTTCCCCGAGGCGTCGGTCTACTTCGCTCCCGCGCTGGTCACCCTCGGTGTCATCGGCATCCTCTACGCCGCGGTCGTGGCCACGATGCAGAAGGACCTGAAGCGGCTGGTGGCCTACTCGTCGGTGGCCCACCTCGGCTTCATCGTGCTCGGCGCCTTCGCCTTCACGACCCAGGGCCTGTCCGGCTCGGTCCTGCAGATGGTCAACCACGGACTGTCCACCGGCGCCCTATTCCTGCTGGTGGGGATGATCTACGAGCGCCGCCACACCCGCCTGATCGCCGACCTGGGCGGCCTGCAGAAACCGGCGCCGGTCATGGCCTTCGTCTTCACCGTGGTGATGCTGTCCTCCATCGGCCTGCCCGGTCTCAACGGCTTCGTGGGCGAGTTCCTGATCCTCGTCGGCTCGTTCCTGACCCGCGAGTGGTGGGCCGTGGTCGCCGCGACCGGGGTCATCGTGGCCGCCCTCTACCTGCTCTGGGCCTACCAGCGGGTGTTCCACGGCCCAGCCGAGGGCGAGAACGCCGAGATGCCCGACATCAACAGGTGGGAGCTGGCCTGCATGGCCCCCCTGCTCGCCGGCATCGTGTTCCTGGGGGTCTACCCCAAGCCGGTCCTCGAGCGCATCGAGCCCGCGGTGAACGAGCTCATCGCCCACCTCGAGGAGTTCAGCGACTATCACGAGCCGGACGTGGCCGTCGATGGCCCCGCCGCCGAGGTCCCGGTCGAGAGCGAGGGTGAGGTGCACGAATGATCGCCGCCTCGCTCGCCCTCCTGGCCCAGCTCGACGTGCCCGAGCCGGTGGAGACCCCGGACATCGCCTGGTCGGCCCTGCTCCCCCTGGTCTGCCTGACCGTGGGCGCGGTGCTGCTGGTCCTGGTCACCTCGCTGCTCAAGGGTCGCCTGTTCAAGGGCTTCGACGCCGCCTTCACGGTGCTCACCGCCGCGGCCGGCATCGGCGCCGCGGTCTACCTCTGGCAACGCATCCAGGACGAGGGCCCCTCGTCGACCGCGGCCGGGGCGGTGGCCGTCGACGGCTTCGGCGTCTTCCTGACCGTGGTCATCTGCGTCTCGGTGATCCTGGCCGCCCTGATCAGCGACCGGTACCTGCGCCGCGAGGAGCTGGACGGTCCCGAGTACTTCGTCCTCATGCTCCTGTCGGCGGCCGGCGGGGTCACGATGGCCATCGCCAACGACCTCATCGTGGTCTTCCTCGGCCTCGAGACGCTGTCGATCGCGGCCTACGTCCTCGCCGCCATGCAGCGCCACCGGACCCAGTCCCAGGAGGCCGGCCTCAAGTACTTCGTCCTCGGTGCCTTCTCGTCGGCCTTCTTCCTCTACGGCATCGCCTTCGTCTACGGCGCCACCGGCTCGACCAACCTCTCGCGGATCAACGCCTTCCTGGCCGACAACCTGCTTCTGTCCGACGGCGTGCTGCTGATCGGCATGGTCCTGCTGCTGGTCGGCCTCGGCTTCAAGGTGGCGGCGGTGCCGTTCCACCAGTGGAGCCCCGATGTCTACCAAGGCTCGCCGTCGCCGGCGGTGTCCTACATGGCCGGGGCCGTGAAGGCCGCCGCCTTCGCCGCCATGGTGCGCATCTTCGTCACCACCTTCGACCAGTCGGCGGTCGACTGGCAGCCCGTCGTCTATGCCCTGGCCGTGCTCAGCCTGATCGTCGGGGCCGTGCTCGCCGCCGTCCAGACCGACGTCAAGCGGATGATGGCGTACTCGTCGATCAACCACGCCGGGTTCATCCTCATCGGGGTCGAGGCCGCCTCGGCGGCCGGGACCGCGGCCGTGCTGTTCTACGTCGCCGCCTACGCCGTCATCGTGGCCGGGACCTTCGGGGTCATCACGGTGGTGGCCGGGTCCCGGGACGCCAAGACCTCGGTCGAGGACTTCGGTGGGCTGTCCCAGCGGCGCCCCGTCCTCGCCCTCGGCTTCACGGTGCTGCTGGTGGCCCAGGCCGGCGTGCCGTTCACCTCCGGCTTCTTCGCCAAGTTCACCGTCGTCCTGGCCGCCGAGGGGGCCCAGTCCTACTGGCTGGCCATCATCGCCATGGTCACCGCCGTGATCTCGGCCTTCGTCTACCTGCGGGTGGTCGTGGCCATGTACATGCGGGACCCGGCGGAGGACGGCGAGGAGCGCGAGAAGGAGGCGGTGCCGTGGACCGCCGCCCTCGGCATCGGCCTGGCGGTCGCCATCACGCTGGTGCTGGGGATCCTGCCCGGGATCCTGACCGACATCGCCGACCGGGCCGTTCCCGTGCTGGTCGCCGTCACCCCCTGATCCCGTGGCCTACGTGGATCTGGAGCGGGACGGGGCGGTGTTCGTCCTCCGCATGGTGGACGACGACAACCGGTTCCACGCCGACTCGGTGGCCGAGTGGCACGCCGCCGTCGACGAGGTCGAGGCCTCGACCGGCCCCGCCGCCCTCGTCACCGCCGGGACGGGCAAGTTCTATTCGAACGGCTTCGCCCTCGAGCAGATCATCGAGGACGGCACGATCGGCGTGGTGATCCCCGAGGCCCTGCGGCTCTTCGCCCGCTTCCTGCGCCTGCCCGTCTACACCGTGGCCGCCCTGAACGGCCACGCCTTCGCCGCGGGGGCGATGCTGGCCATGACCCACGACGCCCGGGTCATGCGCGCCGACCTCGGGTTCTGGTGCCTGCCCGAGGCCGACATGGGCGTCCCCCTCGCCCCGGGCATGACCGCGCTCATCGCGGCCAGGCTGCCGGTCGCCACGGCCCACCGGGCGATCATGACCGCCCACCGCTGGGGCGGCGAGGATGCCGTGACCGCGGGCATCGTCGACGAGG
>DATDAH010000107.1:0-10894 GCA_036525535.1 Acidimicrobiales bacterium | reverse complement strand
GGCCCACCGGTGCACCTCGACGGTGCCCGACTGTTCAACGCCGAGGTCGCCCTCGGTGTCCCCGTGGCCCGGCTGGCGGCGGCGGCCACGACCGTGACCTGCTGCCTGAGCAAAGGCCTCGGCGCGCCGGTCGGGTCGGTCCTCGCCGGTCCGACCGAGCTCATGGCCGAGGCCCGCGTGCAGCGACGGCGCCTCGGGGGCGGGATGCGACAGGCGGGCATCCTGGCCGCCGCCGGCTTGCTGGCCCTGGACACCATGGTCGACCGCCTGGCCGACGATCATGCGCGGGCTCGCCGCCTCGCGGAGGCGGTGGCCACCAGCCTTCCCGACGCCGTCGACCCCGCGAGGGTCCAGACGAACGTCGTCGTCTTCACTCACCCCGATCCCGGTGCCGTCGTGGCCCACCTGGCGGGCGAAGGAGTCCTGGCCGCGCCCCTGGGGCGAGAGGCCGTGCGGCTGGTGACCCACCTGGACGTCGAGGACGGCGGCATCGACCGCGCGGTCGAGGTGCTGTCCCGGCTCCCGACTCCGCACTGAGGTCAGTCGGCTCGGCGCCGGCCTTCCTGCTGGTTCCACTCGGCCATCGCCTGGATGGCCAGCACACAGATCAGGGCGGTGCCGACGGCGGCCAGCAGGGCGCCGACGAGGCCCCCGAGGCCGCTCGGGACGGTGCAGTCTCCGGTGCACTGGAGGTCGACGACGGCCCAACCGATGAGCCCGCCACAGGCCCCGGCGGCGAGCACGGAGGCGACGGTCAGCGTGCGGGCCAGCAACGAAGGTCGGTGCACAGCCATCCGGCGGGAGCGTAGGTCCGCCTCTCTACGATGCGACCGATGCGCGCCCTCCTGATCCTCCCGACCTTTCAGGAAGCCCTCAACATCGTCGAGGTCCTCGACCGCGTGCGAGCGGCGACGCCGGACGTTCACATCCTCGTCGTCGATGACGGGAGCCCGGACGGCACGGCCGACCTGGCCGAGGAGCACGGAGCCGTGGTCGGTGACGTGGAGGTCTTGCGCCGGACCGAGAAGGCCGGGCTGGGCTCGGCCTACCGGGACGGGTTCCGACGGGGCCTCGAGCGGGGCTTCGACGTCCTGCTGGAGATGGACAGCGACCTCTCCCATGACCCGGCCGCCCTGCCCTCCCTCCTGGGAGCCGTCGAGCACGGCGCCGACCTGGTCATCGGCAGTCGCTATGTCCCCGGCGGCTCGATCCCGGCCTGGTCGTGGCACCGCCGCCAGCTCTCGCGCTGGGGCAACCGGTACGCCGCCGGCGTCCTCGGCCTGGCCGTGAACGACTCGACCGCCGGCTACCGCGCCTACCGGGCCACGATGCTGTGTCAGATCGACCTCGACGGTGTGGCCGCCGATGGCTACGGCTTCCAGATCGAGATGACCTACGAGGTCGTTCGTCGGGGCGGGTCGGTGGTCGAGGTGCCCATCGCCTTCGCCGACCGCCTGCGCGGCACGTCCAAGATGTCGAGCCGCATCGTGGTCGAGGCGCTGGCCCTCGTCACGTGGTGGGGGCTCCGGGACCGCCTGCTGCGTCGCCGTCCCTGATGGCCCGCGTCCCCGGGCGCGAAGGAGCCCGGGCCGGGGCCCGGGCTCGTTCTACCGATCCGAGAGGCTTGGCTCAGGCGTTGACGTGGACCTTGGCGGTGTGCTTGCGGGTGGTCAGGACCAGGATCCCACCAGCCGCCAGCAGGACGACGCCGACTCGCCACAGCGTGTTGGTGTCCGAACCGGTCCGGGGGAGCGCGGTGCCGTCGTCGACGGTGGCGCCCGGATCATCCCGGGTGACGATGCCGGGATCGACGTACTGGGCCGAGGCCGCAGGGGCCAGGAGCACCAGTAATGCGAATGCGATGCCGATCACTGCGAGAGAACGACGGACCATGGTGGATTCCCCTCCGGTTCGGGCCTGCACTGCAGCCAAATCATGGCCCACGACGGGCCTCGTGTAAATCCTACTCCGAATTCGGCTCCCGGACGTGAATCTCAGGGGCGGGCCGACACAGCGAGGTCGCGGACGTCACCCTCCGTGGCCACGACCAGGGCGGCGGGAGCGATCCCGAAGACGACCTGCGGCGTGCCCCCGGCGGCCCACACCTCCGCGTGGTCGAGCAGGTCCGGGTCCACAAAGGTGGGGATCGGTGTCGGGTGACCGAACGGGGGTACGCCCCCAATGGGGAAGCCGGTGACCGCCCGCACGCGGTCGGCATCGACCCGGCCGACGCGCTCGGCCCCGCCGACCGTCGCCAACTTGGCCTCGTCCAGGCGGTTGGCGCCGCTGACCAGGGCGATCACCGGTCGGACCTCGCCGTCGGCTGGCACGAGGTCGAAGACCAGCGACTTCACGATCTGGGCGACGTCGACGCCGATGGCCCGAGCGGCGTCCTCGGCGGTGCGGGTCCCGTCGGGGTACGTCACGGGCTCGATGTGGAGTCCCAGGCGCTCGGCGGCGGCGACGACGATCTCGGTGTTGCGGTGCACGGGCTGTTGTCTACCGGGTGGGCTCGGCGGCAGGGCACACTGACCCGGTGCACCGGTGGCTGGTGGCGGGGGCGCTGATCGAGGGTGAGGGCGGGCTGCTCCTGGTCCGCAACCGTCGGCGCGGCGGCCGGGAGGACTGGAGCACGCCGGGCGGGGTGATCGACGCGGGGGAGACCGTGCTCGAGGGCCTGGGCCGCGAGGTCCGAGAGGAGACCGGACTGGTGGTGACGGCGTGGGACGGGCCGGTCTACGAGATCTCCGCCGAGGCGCCGGACCTGGGCTGGAGCCTCCGGGTCGAGGTCCACCGGGCGATCGCCTACGAGGGCGAGCTGATCGTCGAGGACCCCGACGGAATCGTCGTGGACGCCCGATTCGTGGCCCCCGACGCCTGCGGCGCTCTGCTCGACGGCGGCCAGCGCTGGGTCGGCGAGCCCCTCGGCGTCTGGTTGGAGGGCGAGCGGGCCCACGGCCGCCGCTACGAGTACGTCGTGCGGGGCCGCGACCTGGCAGGCCTGGTGGTGGAACGCACGGCGTGACCACGACCGGGACGGCCTCTCCTCCGGGGATCCTGCACATGGACATGGACGCCTTCTTCGTGGCCGTGGAGGTGCAGCGTGACCCCAGCCTGGCGGGGCGCCCCGTGGTGGTCGGCGGGACCGGGAACCGAGGCGTGGTGGCCGCGGCCAGCTACGAGGCCCGGGCCTACGGCATCCACTCGGCGATGCCGACCAGCCAGGCCCGACGTCTGTGCCCCCACGCCGTGTTCCTCCCGGGCCGCCACGAGCGCTACGGGGAGGTCAGCGCCCGGGTCATGGCGATCCTGGCGTCGTTCACGCCCCTCGTCGAACCCCTCTCGTTGGACGAGGCGTTTCTCGACGTCACCGGGTCCCGGCGGCTGTGGGGCACCGGGCCGGAGATCGCGGTGAAGATCCGGGACGCCGTACTGGCCCAGGAGGGGCTGACCTGCTCGGTCGGCGTCGCCGCCACGAAGTTCCTGGCCAAGCTGGCCTCCGAGGCAGCCAAGCCGGTCGCTGCGCTCAACGGTGTACGACCGGGCCGGGGCGTCGTCGTGGTGCCGGTCGGCGGCGAGCTGGCGTTCCTCCACCCGCTCCCGGTGCGGGCCCTGTGGGGGGTCGGGCCCAAGACCCACGAACGCCTCGACCGCCTCGGCGTGGCGACGGTGGGGGATCTCGCCGCGCTCCCCCTGGCCACCCTGGTGGCCACGGTCGGCGACGCCAGCGGCCGGCACCTCCACGCGCTGGCGAACGGGATCGATGACCGAGCCGTGGTCCCGGACCAGGGCATGAAGTCCGTCGGCCACGAGGAGACCTTCGCCACCGATCACCACGACCCGGCCGCCCTGGCCCGCGAGCTCGCCCGCCTGGCCGACGCCGTCGGTCGCCGCCTGCGGGCCCATGGCCTCGCCGGGCGCACCGTGGTCCTGAAGGTCCGCTTCAGGGACTTCAGCACCATCACCCGCTCGACCACACTGCCGGACGTCACCGACTCCGGTCGGGTCATCACCCGGTCGGCCCAGGCCCTGTTGGCCGCGATCGACGTGTCGGTGGGCGTCCGCCTGATCGGGGTCAGCGTCGGCGGCCTGTCGGCCGGCGGGGCCGAGCAGCTCGCCCTCGGAGACCCCGCCGACTGGTCGGAGGCCGATCGCACGATGGACCGCATCCGGAACCGGTTCGGAGCCGACGCCATCGCCCCCGCAGTCACCCTGCGGGACGAGGGGATCCAGGCGAAGCGCCGGGGCGACCAGCAGTGGGGGCCAGGCAACTGAGCCCCGGCGCCGGAAAGCAGGGCCACGCGCGTTGTTGCTGGGGTTCGGCTGTGCGATCATGTCGTCGGTGCCGCTCTCCGAAGACGAACAGCGGATTCTGCTCGAGATCGAGCAACGCCTCACCGAGGAGGATCCCGATCTCGTCGGCAAGGTCGCGTCGACGACCGTCTACACGGACGCCCTGCGCAACCTGAAGCTGGCGTCCCTGCTGTTCGTGGTCGGCGTCATCGCCATGATCTGGCTGCTGGGGACGCACGCCTTGCTGTCCTTCGGTGGCTTCCTCGTCATGCTGGTCGCCGCGGTGCTCTTCGAGCGCAACGCCCGGCGGCTGGGCAAGGCCGGCGTGCAGCAGGTCACCCAGAACATGCGGGGGGGCAGCGTCCGCGACTACTTCGGCTCCACCAGCCAGCGCATGCGCGACCGCATGCGGCGCGAGGACTGACCCCGCCGACCAAGGCGCTCAGCGGCGACGCAACCGCCGGGGCGAGACCGCGGCAACGAACCGGCGCCACGGCCCGGCCATTCGTCGAGCCCGACCGATGACGGTGTCCGCCGTCTGACGCGCCCGGATCGAGTCCTTCCGGTCGCTGGCCGGACCGAACGCCGCGGTGGTGGTCAGCAGGGCCAGCTCCCGGTGGGCGTCGCGGTCGGTGCCGGCGTCGTTGACCGCCCGTGTGGCGAACTCGGTGGGGGTCTCGGCCCCGTGGGGCACGAGGTCGAGGAGGGCGAGGGCCCGCACGGAGTCGTCCCACGCGTCGGTCACCTCGAGATCCGGGTGGCCGTGGGACCGGCGTCGGTTCCGGGCCCGACGGAGCGCCGCCACTGCGGGCACGCCGACGAGCCAGATCCCGGCGACGAGCGCCAGCGCCAGCGCCACCGCCTGCGTCACGCTCAGGCCGCGGTCGTTGCCGGCCTGGGGGTCGAAGAACTCGGGTAGGGGTTCATCCGAACCGGGCCGGGGGGCGAGGCTGCCGGTGGTCACCGAGTTCGGCACCGTGGTGGGTGCCACCGTCTCGCCTTCGTCGGCCTGGGCCGGGGCCACGTGGGTGTACGCCTCGGCCCCGGGAGCGCCACGGCCCGGCGTGGGCTCGAAGGGGACCCAGCCGACCCCCGCGAAGTAGACCTCTGGCCAGGCGTGGGCATTGGCGCCCCGCACGATGTACGTGCCGGGCTCGTCCTCGGCCTGCTCGCCCGGGGTGAAGCCGACCGCCACCCGGGACGGCAGGCCGAGGGAGCGGGCCAGCGCGGCATAGGCCCCGGCGAACTGCTCGCAGTAGCCGGATCGGCTGCCGAGCGGGTCCAGGAAGGCGGCGAGGGCCTGGGTGCCGTGGCCGGGGCGGACGTCGAGGCTGTACCGGAAGTGGGCGCGGAACCAGTTCTGCAGCGCGAGGGCCTGTCCGTAGGCCTCGGTCGCCCCGTCTACGGCTTCCGCCGCGAAGCGACCGGCGATCGGCCGGGTGGTCTCGGGCAGTCGAGTGAAGCGGGCCAGGAACTCGGTGTCCAGCCCGGCGGTGCCGACCGAGAGGTCATCGGGATTGAGACGGGGCAGGATCGACAACACGTCGTACTCGAGACCATCGGAGGTCTCCCGGCCCGTGGCGACGACCAGCGAGGACGAGTCACCGTCCCAGTCCACGTCGGCATCCGGGCTCTGGACCGCGACGGGCTCGAAGGCGGCGGGGAGCCAGATCTGGTCGAGGGCGCCGATTCGGAAGTGCTGGCTGAGCCGGGCCGCCCCGGGCGCGGGGTCGGGAGTCGACGGCAGGCGGCCGTCGACCCCTACGTAGTTGCCCGACGACGACCAGATCTGGCCGTCGAAGTCGTCGAGCGCGGTGATCCGCCAATAGGACGGGGCCGCGGCGTCGACCCGGAAGGCCTCGACCGTCGACTGCTCGACCAAGCGGGAGCGGATGTCGACCAGGGGACTGAGGGTCACCCGGTCGTTGTCGCCCCCACCGCCGTCGAGGTCGACCAGCGGGCGGCCGTCACCGCCCGGCAGTCGAGGCCCGGCGATCACCGCCGGGATGACGGCCAGCCCGGCGAGCAACAGGCCGGCGGCCAGGAGGGAGCGCGCGCCACGGCCGGCGTCGGTGGCCAACCAACGGCCCGTGCCATCGGCGCGGGCCACCCGGGAGGCGAGGACGAAGACCAGGACGGCGACGACGAACAGCAGGGCGGAGGTCGTCCGGTGCTCGCGCTCGGCCAGGATGGACGAGAACAGGAACAGCCCCGTGGCGGGGGCCAGGGCCTCCACGGTGGCGTCCAGGCGAAAGGCCAAGCCGTCGGACACGAGGGCCACGACCCAGGCGGTGACCATGGCCACGGCGATGAACCCGGGAGCGGCCGGCACCGGGGCGGAGATGTCGAGGAAGATCTCCCAGGCCTCGACCAGGTCATCGCTCACCGTGTCGATGGTCAGCCCGGTGGGCAGGAGGTGGGCACTGGTCTCCCAGTAGCGGGCCCACGTGAGCACGAGCGGGAGCAGGGCCAGGTGGGCGATGGTCGACAGGAGGGGGCCGACACCGACCCGGCGCAGGGCGATGGCCACGAGATGGCCCACCACCGCGGCGAGGGCGATGGGGACGAGGAACGCGCCGTCGGCGAAGAGCCGGGCGTAGCCGATCACCGTGGCCAGGGAGACACCGATCAGCGCGGCCTCGGCCAGCATCAGCGTCCGGGGTGGCGGGGGAGGGGGAGGGGAAGGGGCGTCCTCGACCGGTGCCCTAGCCTCGTCCTCCGGCGCAGCCCGCTCCTCGAGGGTGGCGGTCATGCCGGGCTCCGCAGCACCGAAGAGGCCGCGTCCGCGCCCCACGCCGCGGCGAACGACTCGTCGACCGCGACCCGAATCGTGCTCGGCCCGGCGACGGCGCCGGCCCCGTCGCCAGGCGAGCGCTCGAACACGACCAGGAACCGACGACCGGGCCCGGAGGCGGACCCCGTGGTGGACACCCCCGCGGGCGTGGTCAGGGCCACGAGGGTCCCCGGGTGGTCGACCCGGACCTCATCGCCCCGGTCTGTGGTGACCACCGCAGCCAGGTACTCGAGCATGGCGCTGACGGACGTGGGCCCGGCGCCGTAGCCGGAGTCGGTCCCGTCGGTGGCGACGAGGCGGACCTCATCGCCCCGGCGGACGGCGGCGACGAGCAGGCTGGCGGCAGCGGACACGGCCCGCTCGAAGCTCTCGTCGGTGTGCACGGCGCGGCGGACGTCGAGGAGCACGGTCGTGCGGCCCTGCTGATGGCGCTCGTCCTGGCGGACGGTGAGCTCGTCCCGGCGGGCCGTCGATGCCCAGTGGACACGGCGCAGGTCGTCACCGATCACGTACGGGCGCAGCGAGTGAAACTCGTCGCCACCGGTCTGCAGCCCGGGTGTCCGCCACCCATGCGGGTCCATCCCGTCCGACCGGGACGCGGCGGCGACGTCCTCCACCGCCGGGTAGACCACCAACGTCGAGGCCGGGGCGGCGATGACGGCCACCTGGGTCAACCCGAACGGATCACCCAGCTCGACCTCGAGGGGACCGACGGTGATCACGCCGCGGCGCCGGGTCGGGAGGCGGTAGGCGGCCCGGATGCGGCCGTTGCACTCGAGGGGGGCGAGGAACAGTTCGGCCCCGGCCGTGCCGGACACCCCATCGCGCAGGGTGAGCACGGGGGTGCGCCGCCGGCCCCGGTTGCGGACCAGGACCTCGACCCGACTGGCCGACCCGGCGTGGACCCGGTCGGGATGGAGGCTGCGCACCACTTCCAGGCGGAGCGAGGTGAACATCGTCGTGGCCCCCGCCCCCACGAGGAGCACGAGCAGGGACAGGCCCAGGATGAGGAGCTCGGGGAGGCCGAAGAGCCAACCGCAGAGCAGGGCGACCCCGCCGGCGAGGAGAACCCCCCACCCGGCGCGGGTCAGCAGCCTCAACGGGCGGCCCGGGGGATGGGCACCGTGTCCACCAGCTCGCCGAGCACGTCCTCGGGCGACACGCCTCGGAGGCGGGCGTCCCCGCTGGTGGTCAGCCGGTGGGCCAGCACTGGGCGGACAAGGGCCTTGACGTCGTCGGGGGTGGCAAAGGCCCGGCCCGCCGACAGGGCCCGGACCCGACTGACCCGCAACAGGCTGAGCGTGGCCCGCGGTGACATGCCGAGGCCGAGGTCGGGGTGACTGCGGGAGGCGGCGGCCAGCTCGACCAGGTACTGGCGCAGGGCGGGGGCGACGTGGATGGACGCCGCCGCCCGAACCAGCGCAGCCAGGTCGTCGGCGTCGGCCACCGGCGTGAGGTCGTTCAGCGCCGGGGCGTCGGTCTGGTGCTCCAGCAGGTCCAGCTCGGCGTCGGGGGACGGGTAGCCGATGGCGACCCGCATGAGGAACCGGTCGAGCTGGCTCTCGGGCAGGGCGTAGGTGCCCTCGTGCTCGATCGGGTTCTGGGTGGCGATGACGATGAACGGTCGGCTCAAGGGATAGGTCACCCCGTCGACGGTGACCTGTTCCTCCGCCATGGCCTCGAGCAGGGCGGACTGGGTCTTGGGGGAGGCCCGGTTGATCTCGTCAGCCAGCACGACACCGGCGAACACCGGCCCCGCCCGGAACGAGAACTGCTGGGTCTCGCGGTTGAACACCGAGACCCCGACCACGTCGGACGGCAGCAGGTCCGGGGTGAACTGGATGCGCCCGAAGGAGACGTCCAGTGAGCGGGCCAGCGCCTTCGCCAGGCTGGTCTTGCCCACCCCGGGCACGTCCTCGACGAGCAGGTGGCCCTCCGCCACCAGACAGAGCAGCACCAGCTCCACGACGTCGCGTTTGCCCCGGATGACCCGCTCGACGTTGTCGGCGATCCGAGCGAGCACGGCCGTGGCCGTGGCGAGGTGGTCGTCGGCCTCCAGGGTCGCCATTGCGCACAGGGTAGGTTGCGATCCCGCATGGTGACCGACGCGCCCCTCCCGCCGCCCCGGGCGTGGCTGCCCGTGGTCGCCGCCGTGCTGGCTCGCCCCCGCCTCTGGCTCGTCGCCCTGCGCCAGGTGTTCGTGCTCGCCCCCCCGGGCTGGTGGCACCGCTGGCCCCCGCTGCCGCTACCCGATCCGGCCTACCTGCGCTTCCGCCTGCTCACCGCCTACGGCACCACCGACCACCCGCCGGAGCCGGATGACGTCCTCGCCTACCTCGGCTGGTGTCGGGACTGGCGCCGCGCCGGCTGGGGGTAGTCGACCGCGGACGAGCGACCGAACCGGGCCCGCCACCGACGGCGCGGACCCGGCAGGCGGAGGGCCCCGTCGGCGTGGAGGCCGGCCTGTCGGTCTCGGATCAGTGCTTCCATGACCACGTCGTTGAGCATGGAGGTACGGTCGCACAGAACCCGGACCGATTCGGTCCGCATTGGGAGAATACTCATGACCGTGGACTCTCCGGCCGGTCGACTGTTGGCCCTGCTCTCACTGCTCCAGTCCCGGCCTCATTGGACGGCCACCGAGCTCGCCGAGCGGCTGACCACCACACCCCGGACCGTGCGTCGCGACGTCACCCGGTTGCGGGACTTGGGCTATCCGGTGAACGCCGAGCCGGGCCGGGCCGGCGGGTACCAGCTCGGAGCCGGTGGGGTGCTCCCCCCGCTGCTCCTCACCGACGACGAGGCCGTGGCGGTCGCCATGGGCCTGCGGGCCGCGGCCACCCTGGGCGTGGCCGGCCACGACGATGCCGCGATCGCCGCTTTGGCCAAGCTGGAGCAGGTGCTCCCGTCCCGGCTGCGCGACCGGGTGCGGGCGTTGAACGCGGCCACCGTGCTCGTCGGGGCGGCCTCGGGCGGGCGGCCGCAGGTGAACGCCGACGTGCTCCTGACGCTCGCCCAGGGCTGCCGGCGCGCCGAACGCATCCACTTCGACTACGAGGACAACCGCGGGGCCGATAGCAGTCGACGAGTCGAGCCCTATGCCCTCGTCAGCGCGGATCACCGGTGGTACCTGGTGGCCCACGACCTGGATCGCGTCGACTGGCGCACCTTTCGGGCGGACCGCATGCGGGCCCCGGTGCTGACCGGCCATCGCTTCCGTCGCGGCGAGGAGCCCGACGCCGCGTCGATGGTGCTCGAGGGCGTCGCCCTGGCCGTCTACGACTGGCAGGCCGAGGTGCTCCTCCACGCCGACCTCGAAGCCGCCACCGCGGAGGTCGCGCCGACGGTGGGCACGCTGTCCGCCACCACAGGCGGGACGTTGCTGCGCCTCGGGGCCAACGAGCTCGACTGGATCGCCCGGTACCTGGTCGCCCTGCCCTTCGCCTTCGAGGTGCGTGACCCACCCGAGCTGCGGGCCGAGCTCAAGGCCCTCGGCCGCCGTCTCGTACGCGGTTCCCGGTGAACGGTTGTCCCACGCGACGACGCCCGCGGCCGGAGTCGGCTGCGGGCGGCTGGGCTGAGGGTGGGGGCGGTGCATCGGGCTGACCGGGGACCCGCGTCAGCCGCGGGCCGGCACAAGGTCAGGCGGCGAGGTCCCCATGGTGAGGTCGCGGGGGGCGGCGGCGTTGGGGGGCCGGGGTGAGCGGGAGGGGGACCATGCGGAGGGTCCGGTCGGGCAGGACCTCGGGCTCGCCGCCGCCGCATTCGTGGATCCAGTGATGGTGATAGGTGCAGAGGGGCACGAGG
>DATDAH010000106.1:0-9913 GCA_036525535.1 Acidimicrobiales bacterium | reverse complement strand
GGGGGGTGGCGAAGTCGGTCCCGCCATAGCAGCCGAGGTCGTGCCGGTTCAGCGAGTCGAGCAGGACGACCACGACGGTCTCCGGAGTCACCGCCCCATGTTCCCAGACGCGCCGCGGCGGCCCGTCCGGGGGGTTTGGACGGGCCGCCGCAGAGCGGCTGAGCTACTGGCGGACCAGCTCGGCCTCGATCTCCAGGGTGACCTTCTTGCCGATGACCACGCCACCAGTCTCGAGCGCCTGGTTGTAGTTCAGGCCCCAGTCCTCACGGTCCAGCTCGCCACCGGCCGTGAAGCCAAGGCGACTGCCGCCCCACGGGTCGGTCACGGCGCCGAGGAACTCGAGGTCCAGGCTCACCGGACGGGTCACGCCCTTGATGGTGAGGTCACCGTCGAGCACCCAGCCGCCACCGTCCCGGCGGATTCCGGAGCTGGTGTACGTGATGGAGCCGAACTCCTCGGTGCCGAAGAAGTCGGCGGAGCGCAGGTGCTCGTCCCGACCGGCGTCACGGGTGTCGACGGTGGCGGGATCGATCTCGACCTCGACCGTGGAGGCGGTGACGTCGTCGCTCACCTCGACCGTGCCCGACACGCCGCTGAAGGCGCCGCGGACCTTGGAAACCATCAGGTGGCGGACGACGAAGCCGGCGTGGCTGTGGGCGGCGTCGATGACGTAGGTGCCGGCGACGGGGACTTCGGTGCCGTCGACCGTGCGGGTGGCGATGGTGGTCTCGGTGACGCTCATGGTGTGCTCCTCAAGGGGGGTTCTGGTTGTTTCTGCAATAGTTGCTGTCGCAACCACTGTACGTGCAAGAACTTGCGCGTGCAACCTTTTGTTCCCGCATCTACCATCAGGGCATGGCCTGTCCGTCCCTCGACGATCCCCGGATCACCCTCGCCGGGCTCCTCTTCGAGGTGCACGACGGCCTGACCACCCGACTGGGCGCCAAGCGCAGCCCGACCAGCGAGGTGCTGATCCGCCTGGCCCGGAGTCCCGAGCGGAGCCTGCGCATGAGCGACCTGGCCGCCCAGGTGACCATGTCGGCCAGCGGCCTGAGTCGGGCCATCGACCGTCTGGTGGCCACCGGGTCGATCGAGCGGGTGGCGTGTGACTATGACCGCCGCGTCGTCCACGCCCGCCTCACCGACCAGGGTCAGGCCGAGATCGAGGCCATGCTCCCGGAGCACGTCCGGGTCCTCGAGGAGTCCTTCTCGGTCCTCACCCCCACCGAGCGCGACCGGTTCGAGGCCACCCTGCGCAAGCTCCGCTGCCAGGTGAACCCCGAGGCCGTCCAGGCCAGCGGCCCGGCGCCCGTCCGGGCCGCCGCCTCCTAGGCCTGGACGATCCGAAAGAAGATCGCCCCGGGCCCCGGCACCGACGGCAAGCTGTCCCCCACCTAGATTCACGGCCGTGCCGTTCACCCACCACGTCGACGTGCGTTACCTGGAGGCGGACCAGCAGGGCGTGGTGTTCAACATGTGGTACCTGGCCTATCTGGACGATGCCATGACCGGGCTGCTGGCCCACGGCGGGCTCGGCTACCCCGACCTCCTGGCCCAGGGGTGGGACGTCCAGCTCGTCCACACCGAGTTGGACTGGGTCGGGCCGCTGCGCTGGGGCGAGCCGGGCGAGGTCGACGTCGCGTTGGCCCGCGTCGGGACCACGTCGTTCACCCTGCAGTTCGCCGTCCGGGTGGGTGACCGCCCCGTGTGCACGGCCGAGACCGTGTACGTCGCCGTCGAGACCGACGGCTGGACGAAGGTGCCCGTGCCCGAGGTCCTGCTCGCCGCCCTCGGCCCCGTCGGCCCGCCCCCGTGAGTGGTCAGGCCAGCGGGGCGATGACCCGTTCGGCGTAGGCGGCCAGGCTCGCCTCGGTGTCGCCGAGGAAGATGAACGACGGGACGATGCAACGGTCCACGCCGATCTCGGCCAGTCGCGCCGCCTCCTCGCCGGCTTCAGGACCGACCAGGGCCTCGTTGCCATAGCTGACCTCTATGGCCTCGGGATCCCGGCCCGCGGCCGCCGCCGTCTGGCGCGTGATGTCGACCAGGTCCCCGATGTCACCAGTGCCCGGGAAGAACCCGTCGCCCAGCCGACCGGCCCGCTCCGCCGCGGCCCGGGAGTGGCCTCCGACGTGGATGGGGACACGGCCGTTGGTGGGTTTGGGGTTGCTGCTGACGTCGGCGAAGGACGCGAACTCGCCGACGTAGGAGGCATGGTCGCCGTCCCAGAGCGCCCGGAGGACCTCGATGTACTCGTCGGTTCGGGCGCCCCGCCGGGCGAAGGGGACGCCGAGGGCGTCGAACTCCTCCTCCAGCCAGCCCACACCGATGCCCAGCTCGACCCGGCCGCCGGACAAGTGGTCCAGCGTGGCCAGCTCCTTGGCCAGGACCAGCGGGTTGCGCAGGGGCAGGATCAGGATGCCCGTGCCGAGGCGCAGGGTCTCCGAGGCCGCGGCGACAAAGGCCAGCCACAGGAGCGGATCCGGTAGCGGCGTGCCCGAGTCCATGGCCATCCGCCCGCTGGGGTCGTAGGGGTACGCCGACTCGTAGCCCTCGGGGTAGATCACGTGCTCGACGGTCCAGACGGACTCGAAGCCGGCGGCCTCCGCGCCCCGGGCCAGGGTCACCAGCCCGTCCGACTCGGCGAACGTGATGATGTTGGCGAAGGCGATCCCGAACTTCATCGCCGCAACCTAGGTCAGGCCGGGACCGCCTGGCGGACGGCGTCGGCTCCGTTGAAACGACGAAGCGGCAGGCCCCGGCCGTCGCTCTCGAACACGGTCGGGGCCTGACGCACGCTGAAGTCCCGGGCCAACCCGAGGTGGCGGCTGGCATCGACGGTGATGACCCGGGCCCGGGGGTAGGCCCCCTCGAGGTGCTCGACGATGGGCCCGCACGACGCGCAGTACGGGGTGGTGAAGACCACCCACGTCCGGGTCGCGCCGTTGGTGACCCAACCCGGGAATCGAGCGCCGGGCAGGGTGTCCTCGGCTGACCAGCGGAGGCGCCGCTGGAGGGCCACCCGGGCGGCGAGGGCCACGACCATCACGGCCAGGACGACCACGAGGCGGACGATCATGCCGCGCTCAGGCGGCGGCCTCGCAGGCGGGCCAGCCAGAGGTAGACCTCACAGCCCACGCAGATCCCGGTGACCGCGGCGAGGCCGGCCAGCGCGGCCACGACCAGGGCCAGGCTCCACGCCAGCCCGGGGGCGCCGGCCAGGAAGGAGAGGGAGGCGGCGACCAGGAAGGCGACGCCGACGGCCGCGGCAAAACGGGGCGGTCGGGGGTCTTCCAGCTCGGCTGGAGGGCCGAGGCGGGGCTTGACGACGTCGGCGTAGAAGCGCAGCACCGGCCCGTAGCGGGGACCGAAGGCGGCGCCGAGCAGGAGGACGACGGCGAAGATCGGGACGACTGGGCGCCAGTCGGCCAGGAAGCCGGCGAGCAGGGCGACGGCGAGCACGGCCTGGTTGGTGCGCGGTCCCCGGGGGTCGATCGGTGGGGGCCCGCTGGTCATCATCACCAGCATAAACCTGATCGGATAGGTCAGGTATTCCGGCTCAGCCCGCGATGAGGCTGGCCAGGGCCCAGAAGGCGGCCAGACCGCCGACCACGGCCATCACCACCGAGCGGGCCACCGGGGCCCGCTCCAGGTCGCCCTCGGTGACGGCGTCGGGCGGGCGAACGAGAGCCATGACGTTGCCGACACACAGCGCCCCGCCGATGGCCAGGACCAGGTAGGCCAGGAGATCCTCACCCAGGAACATCGCTCACCTGCTTCTCGCTCGAGCCGGTGCCCGGCGCCTCGGGACTGATCGAGCCCTCCTCGACGCCAGGTTCGCCGAGGACCAGGAGGCCGCCGGCCACGACCAGGATGCCGCCGATGACGGTACCGATCCCCATCGTCTCGTCGAGCACCAACCAGCCGAGGAAGGTGGCCGAGGCCGGTTCCAGATAGGCCAGCACCCCGGTGTGCAGCGCCGGGATGCGACCCAGCCCCCCGAGGAAGACGGCGAGGGCCAGGCCGGTGTAGACCACGCCGAGCACCAAGACCCAGCTGACGTCGGCCCGGGTCGGCCAGGCTCCGTCCCCGGCCACGGCCGCCGGGACGAGGACCACCGACGCGATGGTGACCTGGGCCAGTGCCAGCCGGCGGCCGCCGTAGAGCGGGGACAGCACCTTCGCGTTCACCAGGAGCACGGCCAGGAGGACGGCGGCGAGCAGGGCGTACACGAGGCCGGCCACCTCGACCCCCTCGGCCCCGACGCCGACGAGCAGGATCGTGCCCACCAACGCCAGGCCCAGGGCCGCGCCCGTCCGCCGGGACAGGTGCTCACCGAGGGTGAAGGGGGCGACCGCGGCCATCAGGACGGGAGCCAGGAACACGATGAGGGTGACCAGCCCGACGGGCGCCCGCTGGAGGGCGGCGAAGAAGAGGACCCAGTGCACGGCAAGGGTGACCCCCTGCAGGAGGGTGCGGCCCGGACGGTGGACGACGAAGCGTCGGCCGACCTCGTCGGGGCGCAGCAGGAGCCAGAGCCCGAGGGTGATCGAGGCGATGGCGACCCGATAGGTCACGATGCTGAGGGCCGAGAGGTCGATCTGACGCACGACCAGCCCGATGGATCCCCAGAAGGCGGCGCAGGCCGCGACCTGGAGCTCAGGACCGAGGCGGCTGCGCACGTCGGGACCCTACGTCGGGCCACAACGAGTTCTGGCGTCCCGAGCGCCACCGGAAGGTGGTGCTCTGGACGCCAGGACGGGTGGGGTGGGCGGGAGCCACGGGAAGGCGCCAGCACCCTGGGAAAAGCGCTGGTGGCGATGCATTGGAGGGAGTCGTGACCCCCGCCCTTCACCCCGGTTGTCAGTGGGGGCGATGACCACTGACAGTTGTATATACGGCATCGGAGGGCCACTCTTGAGGGGGAATCTCACGGAGAGTGGTCACCCACCGTCGAGGGCCGTGGCCGGATCGAGCGCAGCGTCGGTCACCTCGGCCTCGAGGCTCACCGTGCGGGTCACGTCATCGGCCTCGAGCCGCTCGGTCTCGGCCAGCGTCGGGCCCCCGATCTCGGGATCGAAGCAGTAGCGGGCCCGGGTGCCCAAGGGGGGTGCGAACAGGTCGTCGGCCAGGGTCAGCACGAAGCAGTCGCCGCGCTGGTCGTCGCGGTCCTCGGCCGCCACCTCGTAGAGCCGATCGTCACCGGTCACGTAGTCGCGCAGGGTCTCGATCTGGCGGGCCACGTCCTCCTCGTAGGTCCGTCCCGCCGGGGCGTCCTGGCAGGCGAGCTGCTGGCGCCGGTAGGTGCAGGCCAAGCGCCGACCGTCGACCAGACCGGTCGCCCCGTCCCCGTCGATCGACAGGCGGTCGGGAGGTCGCTGGGCCACGATGAAGCGGTCCGTCAACACGGCGCCCGTGCTGTGGGAGGTCCGGGTGAAGTCGCTGACCGAGCGGAAGGTGGCGGTTCGACTTCGGGCCCACGCCTCCAAGAAGCGTTCCGCCGCCGGCCGGACCTTGTCCGGCGGGTCATCGTGGCCCGCGAGGGCGGCTACGGCGCTGATCCCGATCAGGGCCACGAGCACGACCGCCGCCAGCCGCCAGGAGGGGCGCCGCGCCATGCTGCGACGGTAACCCCCGTGATCGCGACGACCCGGGCATGGTCGACGTGCGATCCTGGCGGGATGGGATACCACCACGTGGCCATCGCCACCCGGGACCTGGACGCCACCCACCGCTTCTACACCGACGCAATGGGCTTCGAGCTGGTACGGGTGGAGGCGGCGCCGACCGACGAGCCCGACGGCTGGGCCAAGCACCTCTTCTATGAGACCGGGGGCAACGGCATGTTCGCCGTCTGGGACCTGCACGACCCACGAGTGGCCGACTTCGACCCTGGCATCTCCACCGGCCTCGGCTTGCCCGTCTGGGTCAACCACGTCGCCTTCGACGCCCCCGACCTCGAGGCCCTCGAGGTGGCCAAGGGTCGTTGGCTGGACCTGGGCATCGACGTCATGGAGATCGACCACGGCTGGTGCCGATCGGTGTACGCGGTGGACCCGGCGGGCACGATGGTCGAGTGGTGCACGACGACCCGGGTGTTCACCGATGACGACCGACGCGACGCGGCCCGGGACCTGGCCGACCCGGCCCCGACGCTCAAGACACCGCCGGAACCGGTCTTCCACCGGGCTGCCGACCGACTGCCGACGGCTTGAGCTCGACCCTCTGACCACGGCGTCTCGTCCCGCCCTGGGCTACTGGCCCGATCCCGCCGACGCCCCGTCGGCGGCGCCGCGGCGCGAGCCCGTGACCCTCGTCAGTCCCGACGGCGCCGTCGTCCGCGGGATCCTGTGGACCCCGGCCTCCGGGCGGTGGCGCACCGCCGTCGCGCTCACCCATCCCCGGGGCGACTTCAGCGTCCACTACGCGTGCCCTCCCTTGGCCGCGGCCGGCTACGCCGTCCTCGGTTTCGCCACCCGGTACGTCAACAACGACACCGACTGCCTGCACGAGGCCTGCCTGGTCGACGTCGAGACGGCGGTCGCCCACCTCCGGGGGCTCGGGGCTGAGGCGGTGGTGCTCCTCGGGAACTCCGGCGGCGGATCGCTCATGGCCCTGGCCCAAGCCACGGCGGCCGACCAGGGCCGTGTCCTCGGCGACGCCTACATCGCGCTGGCCGCCCACCCCGGCGAGGGCGAGTTCCTGCGCCAGGTCATCGACCCCTCGGTCACCGATGAGGATGACCCACTGTCCGTCGATCCCGAACTGGACATGTACCTCCCGGACAACGGTTGGCGGCCGTGGCCCCGGGCGTCGTCCTACGACCCGGCCTGGCTGGCCCGCTACCGCACGGCCCAGGACGACCGGATGGCCCGCCTGGACGAGCGGGCCGACGCTCTCCTCGCCGCCCGCCAGGTGGCCCGGGAGGAGGCGGCCACCCTGGACCGCGGCTCGTCCGAGTGGAACCAGCTGCGACGGGCGGCCGTCCATGCCCGCTACCTCACCATCCACCGCACGCTGGCCGACCCCGCCTACCTGGACCTGACCATCGACCCCGACGATCGGGAGCGGGGATCGGTCTTCGCCTTCCCGGATCCCCTCGACGCCAACTACGGGTACGGCGGGCTGGCCCGGACGATGACCGCTCGGGGCTGGCTGTCCACCTGGTCGGCGGCTCACTCCCAAGCGCGCATGGCCGACACCCTCCCCCGGGTGACGGTGCCCACCCTGCTGGTCCACGCCACCGGCGACACGGAGATCCGGCTCCGCCAGGCCCACGCCATGGCCGAGGCCTGTGGCGCGGAGGACCACACCTACGCGGAGCTGGCCGGCGCCCCCCACTACCTCGAGGGCCGACGGCCTGAAGCCATGGACCTGCTGATCGGCTGGCTGCGCGACCGTGTGCCCGGCCCGGTGGCCGCCGGCGGGGGTGACGGCCCGGTCACCCTGGTCACCGCCGACGTGGTCGACCGGGAGGGCGGGCCCAGCCGGCGCACGATTCTCGGGGGCGCCATCGCGCTGGGCCTGCTCGCCGGGGTCGGCCTGGCCGCGGCAACCGGTGCCCTGATCTGGCCCGTGATCGGGGCGGTAGCCGGCGTCGGAGTCGGTGACCTCGTCGCCGGTGGGCGAAGATGAGGCGGTGAGCGAGGTCGACGCGGCCGGCGGGGAGGGCGCCGGCGAGGAGATCGAGGGGCTGACGGGGCCACCGGCGCCGACGCGGCGCTACTGGTCACCCCTGCGCCTGCTGTTCCTGGTGTTCAGCGCGGCCACCCTCTACCTGCTCCTACCGAAGATCCTGGACGTCCTCGACCGCTGGACCGAGCTGCAGACCATCTCGTGGCCCTGGTTCGTGGTCATGCTCGGCTTCCAGGTGGGCAGCTTCGTCTGCATGTGGTGGCTCATCCGGATCGCCCTTCCCCAGACCGACTGGTTCGTCGCCGCCACCTCCCAGATGGCTGGGGCCGCGGTGGCCAAGGCCGTGCCTGGTGGCGCGGCCATCGGGGCCGCGCTCCAGTTCCGGATGCTGGCCGCCAGCGGCGTGCCCATGGGGACGGCTGGCTCGACGATGGCGGCCACGTCCATCGTCTCGACGGGGACGCTGTTCGCACTGCCCTTCCTGGCCTTGATCCTGGCCTTCTTCGGTGCACCGATCCCCAAGGGCCTGGTGCTCGTGGCCTGGGCCGGCGGGATCCTGTTCATGCTCCTGGTCAGCCTGGGCGTGGTGGCGGTCAACACCGATCGACCCCTCGTGGTCGTCGGGGGCTGGATCGAGAAGGTGGCCGGGGTCATCGCCCGGCGCCGGGGCCGACCCAACCGCTTCTCGGTAGCCCGCCTCCTGGCCGAGCGGGACCGGGTCAAGGCGGCCCTGGGCGAGCGCTGGGGCCAGGCGCTGGTGGCCTCATCGGGGAACTGGCTGCTCGACTACCTGGCGCTGGTCGCCGCCCTTCAGGCGCTGGACGCCCGGCCCCGCATGAGCCTCGTCCTGCTGGCGTACGGCGCTGCCGCCGTCCTCGGCATGATCCCGCTGACCCCCGGTGGCCTCGGCTTCGTCGAGGCCGGACTGGTCGGTGCGCTCACCCTGGCCGGCGTGCCGGCCCAGGACGCCCTGCTGGCCACCCTGGCCTATCGCCTGGTCTCCTACTGGCTCCCCCTGCCGGCCGGCCTCGGCGCCTACATCGCCTTCCGGGTCCGCTACGGCAACCTCGGCGAGGAGGCTCCCGAGGGCGTGCCGCCGCTCCCCCGCAACCCGCACTGATCCATCGTCCTGAACTTATATAAGTCATAGTCGATATAGTGATGGCCGATGCACGCCTTCGACGTCCTCGGTGACCCGGTGCGGCGCCGGCTCCTGGAGCTGTTGGCCGACGGCGAGCAGAGCGCCGGGAGCGTCGGCACGACCGTCCAGCAGGAGTTCGGCATCTCCCAGCCCGCGGTCTCCCAGCACCTGCGGATCTTGCGGGAGGCCGGCTTCACGACGGTCCGGCCCGAGGGCACCCGGCGCCTCTATGCCGTCCGGCCCGAGGCCCTGCAGGAGGTCGACCAGTGGGTCGACCGGTTCCGCCGACAGTGGACCCCACCCCTCGATGCCCTGGCCACCGAGCTCGTCCGAGGGCGGAAGGAGAAGCACGCCCGATGATCGATGTCACCCACCAGATCAACGCCGTGGCCCGCCGGGTCGGCTCCCGCACGCTCGAGGTGGGCGAGGCCCGGGTCGTCGTCCTGAGCCAGACCTACGCCGCCACCGTCGACGAGCTCTGGGCCGCCTGCACCGACCCGGAGCGGATCCCCCGCTGGTTCCTGCCCGTCACCGGCGACCTCCGCCTCGGTGGTCGCTACCAGTTGGAGGGCAACGCCGGCGGGACGATCACCGAGTGCGAGCCACCCCACCGCTTCGCCGCCACCTGGGAGTTCGGCGACGCCACGACGTGGATCGAGGTGCGGGTATCCGACGCCGGCGACGGCCGGGCCCGCTTCGAGCTCGAGCACGTCGCGCCGGTCGACGCGCACTGGGACGAGTTCGGTCCCGGCGCCGTCGGCATCGGCTGGGACCTGACCGTAATGGGCCTCGCCCTGCACGTGGCGTCCGCGGGCGAGCCCGTCGACGGCGAGGCGGTCATGGCCTGGACCACCTCTACGGAGGGCCTCGAGTTCATGACCCTGAGCAACGAGGCCTGGCGCGACGCCGACATCGCCGATGGCACCGACCCCGAGATCGCCAACGCCGCCGCCGTCCGAACGTTGGCCGCCTACACGGCAACCTGACCCAACCGGTTCACATGTTCTTGGCGCCGTCCTCGAACTTGGCGAAGCGGGGCAGGAAGGTCAGGTGCACCGTGCCGATCGGCCCGTTCCGGTGCTTGGCCACGATCAGCTCGGTGTCCCCGTCGTCGGCCTTCTCCCGGTCGTAGAGCGC
>DATDAH010000105.1:0-10977 GCA_036525535.1 Acidimicrobiales bacterium | reverse complement strand
GGCACCCGTGAGCCCCTCGAGTTCGTCACCGACACCCTGGCCGGCCTGCCCGCCGAGGAGGTCCAGCGGATCGCCCGGGACAACGCAGTCGCCCTGCTCGGCGTGGCCGTCTGACCACCCTCGTTCTGGCGCCTGATTGGGGTGCTCTAGCCCCCCAATCGGGCGCCAGTACGCCGAGGTCGCCCTGCTCGGCGTCAGCGTCTGAGCAGGGGTTCGAGGCCTTCGCGGTCCTCGGCGGTGAGGGGCTGCAGGTGGTCGTCTCGGCTCGGACGCCAGACGACCGGGTCGACCCGCCAGGCGTCGTGCCGGAGCGCGGTCTTGTCCAGCTTCATGCTCGACAGCTTCGGGAGCTCGTCATCGACCCGCACGAAGGCGGGGATCCACTTCGGTCCCAGGTCCGGCTGGCCGCGGAGGAACTCGTCGAAGGTCGCCGGGTGGAACGTCGCTCCCTCGCGGAGCTCCAGGGCCACCATGACGCGGTCGCCGACCGGGTCGTCGGGGACGGCGTAGACGGCCACGGATCGCACGTCGGGGTGGCGGGCGATGATCGCCTCGACCGGACCGGCGGCGAAGTTCTCGCCGTCGACCCGCAGCCATTCGTTCGACCGGCCCGCGAAGTAGAGCCAGCCGTCGGCGTCGCGATAGGCCAGGTCGCCGGACCAGTAGGCGCCGTCGCGGAAGCGTTGCTCGGTGGCCGCCGGGTTGCGGTAGTAGCCCTCGAAGCCCGAGGTGGGCTTGGTCTCGACGATCTCGCCCACGGCCGCTTCCATGTTCATGACCCGGTGCTGGTCGTCGAACACCACCGGCAGGCACTCCGCACCCGTCTCGGGGTCGAGCACCTTCACCGAGTCGTCCGCCGTCCCCAGGGCCCCGGCGGGCATCGACGGGTCGCGGCGGATGATGATGACGCCCTCGGTCGAGCCGTAGCTGTCGCGCACCTGGCAGTCGAAGCGACGGGCGAACTCGCGGATGTCGGGCTCCGACGCCTCGTTGCCGATGGCGATCCGGAGCGGGACGTCGGCGTCGTCCGGAGCCGCCGGCACGGCGAGGATGTAGTTGAGGACCTTGCCCGTGTAGGTCAGGAGCGTGGCCCCGAAGGCCCGGATGTCGGGCACGGTGGCGGTGGCGGAGAAGCGCTTTCGGGTCGAGATCGGGATGCCCGCGTGGACCGCCGACGCCCAGCCGGTGAAGAGGGAAGCGGCGTGGAAGAACGGCAGGGGCGCGTAGACGACATCGTCATCGGCCAGCTCGGCGATGCCGGCGACGTGGGCGCCGGTGCGGCCGATCCGCCCCTGGGTGCACCGCACGGCCTTGGGCAGCCCGGTCGAACCCGACGTGAACATGAGCAGGAACAGGTCGTCGTCGGACGGTGGGGGTAGCTCGCCCTCGACCGGACGGGCGGCGTCCAGCGCCGCGGCGTGGTTGGCCTCGTCGGTCAGCAAGACCCGCTCCGACGGGACCGTGTGGCACACGCCGTCGAGCAGGCCGGAGAGGTCGCTGGCCGTCACCAGTGCCTGACAATCGGTGTGGTCGATCAGCTGGGCGAGCTGATCGCCCCGGTACGTCGAGTTGATCCCGACCACGACCGTGCCCGAAAGGGCGCCCGCGGTGAGCCAGAAGAGGTAGTCGGGCACGTTGTCGAGGAGGACGCCGACGTGCGGGGGCCGGTCCGGGTCGCGCAACCCGGCGAACAGCGCGGCTCGTCGCCAGCCCTCGTGGACCAGGTCTCGGTACGTCCAGCGCCGGTCCTCGTAGAGGAGAGCGGGTCGGTCGTCCTCGCTGCGTTCGAGCAGCAACCGGCCGAGCGCGGTCATGGCGCCAGTATGACCAGTGACGGCAATGTCACTCGGCGGGCGAGGGGTGCTCAGGGGTTGCGCCAGTGACCGCGCCAGCGGCCGGGGGCGACGGCGTGGTGCTGACCATCGGGTAGGTCGACCTCGGCCTCGGTTCCTGCCGGTACGAGGACGTCGATCTCGGTCGTCCCTTCGCTGAGCTCCTGCCAGGAGACCTCGATCCGGCCGTGGTCGGCGTCGAGGACGGCCTCGGCTGAGGTCAGGCCGCCACCGGGATGGGGAGCCACCCGGAAGCGCCGGTAGGCGGGCTCGAGCGGCTGGAGCCCGGCGGTGTGCGTGTGGAGGAAGGAAACCACCGCGCCTTTGCTGTAGTGGTTCAACGAGCCCTTCCCATCGCCGTCCAACCCCTCCCAGTTCTCCCAGACCGTGGTCGCCCCCTGGTCGATCATCGGTAGCCAGGCGGGAGCGGTGTCCTGAAACAGCAGCTCATAGGCGACGTCGATGTGACCAGCATCGGCCAGTGTCGGCAACAGGAGCGGTGTGGCCAGGAAACCGGTCGTGAGGTGGTTGTCGGCGGCCCGGACCGCGGCGACCAGCTGGTCGACGACGGTGGCCCGGACCTCGTCGGGCACCAGTGCGAACGCCAGGGCGCGCACCAGGGTCGCCTGGTCACCCGGGGTCACCGTCCCGTCGTCGGCCAGGTACTCCGCCTGCCACGCGCGGCGGGACCCTTCGGCGAGGGCCCGGTAGCGCTCGGCATCGGCGTCCCGGTCGAGCAGGTCGGCCATGCGGGACAGGAGGTCCGAGGAGCGGTGGAGGTACGCCGTGGCCAGGTGGCCGATGTCGTCGGCCAGCGTGGCCCGGAGGTCGTTGCCGCCTGGCTCGCACCACTCGCCCCAGTGGAAGCCGGTGTCCCAGAGGAACACTTCGTGGTCGGCGGGCTCAGGCCTCGCCTCGACCCGTTCGGGTCGGCGCTCTTCCCGGGCTCGGCCGGCGGCGAAGTCGACCCACCCCGCCATGAGCGGCCACAGCTCGTCGACCAGGTCGAGGTCGCCGTAGGCCCGGTACAGCTCCCACGGGACGATCACCGCGGCGTCGCCCCAGCCGGCCGACCCCTGGAGGAACCGGGCGATGGGATCCTCCCAGAGGGCCGACCCGCGGGGTTCCGGGGCGACGTTGAGCACCAGGCCGTCGTCTCGCTGTTCGGCGGCCAGGTCCCGGAGCCATTTCAGCGAGAACCCGGCGACGTCGTAGAGGAGCGCCGCCGTCGGCACGAACAGCTGCCAGTCCCCGGTCCAGCCCGCCCGTTCCCGTTGCGGGCAGTCGGTGGGGATGTCACAGGCGTTGTCGCGGAAGCTCCACACCGTCGCCTCGTGGAGCCGGTTGATCCGGTCGTCACTGCACCGGAACCAGCCCGTCCGACGCAGGTCCGTGTGGACCACCACTCCGGTGATGTCGCCGACACCCAGCTCGTGGTCGAGGCCCTCGACCCGCACGTACTGGAAGCCGTGACTGGTGTGGCGGGGCTCGAACCCCTCGTCGGGTCGGTCCCCGGTCACTACCCGGTCGACCTGGATGTCGCTCAGGGGCTCGCCCGTCGCCTGGTCGGCAGAGAGCAGGTGCTCGATGGTGACGTCGCCTCGGTCGTCGAGGACCTCGCCGTGGGTCAGGGTCACCTCGGTGCCGGCGGCGCCGAGCCCGGTGAGCCGGACCCAGCCGTTGATGTTCTGGCCGACGTCGACGACCTGGTGCCCGGGGACGGGCTCGGTGACGGCCACCGGTCGCAGCTCCTCGATCCGCCGCATCGGCGGCGCGGGGGAGCCACAGAGGTTGGCGAGGCCGTGGTCGACGACGGTCACGGGGGCCCACCCCTCGAGCGGGATCCGAAGGTCGACCATCTGTCCCGCCATCAGGTCGGCGCCGAGGATCGGGCCGCTGGTCCAGGTCCAGGTGCCGTCGGTGGCCACGACGGTCCGGGTTCCGTCGGGGTGGTCGACGTGGAGCTGGCCGAGAAAGGCGAGGGTCGTGCCGTAGCAGTCGTGGGCGCGCATGTTCCCGTTCTGGCCCCGCCACCAGCCGTCCGACAGCACCACCTGCAGCTCGTTGGCCCCTTCGTGCAGGAGTGCGGTGACGTCGAAGGTCTGGACCTGGAGCCGATTCCGGTAGCTGGTCGTGCCCGGGGTCAGCTCGAGGTCACCAATGCGCTCCTCGGCGAGGAACGCCTCGTACACCCCGTGCGCTGTGGCGTAGAGGCGGGCCCGATCGATGGGCCGATCGACGACGAACTCGTGCCGCAGCACCGGGGCGGGGCGCCGGCCCGGCGCACCCTCCACGGGACGTCCGGCGGGCTCGATCCAGGACGCGGACCAGTCCGATGCGTCGAGGAGGCCGGTCTCGAACACCACGGGCTCCGAGAGCTCGGACAATGTCCCGTCGCCCCACACCCGGACCTGCCAGGTCACCTGCTGGCCCGACAGGAGATCGCCGCTCGGCCACGGCACGAGCACGTGCTGGTCGGAGTCGACCCGGCCCGACTCGACCCCGTCGATTCGGAGCTCGTAGGCCTCCTGCGCGACGAGCCCCGCGGGCAGCCACCACGACAACCGCGGCCGCCGGACGTCGAGCCCGATCGGTTCGTCGAGGTGCTCGACCCGGAGGTGCGTCGGCACCGCGGCCTGCGCGGATGACATCGTGCGGCGCGACCTCAGGTGTCGCTCGTCCCCCAGGCGTCCTCGGCCGTGGGCGCCCCGGCGGTCAGGAGGAGCTTGGGAGCCTTCTCTCGCATCTCACGCAGGGCCTGACTGCCGTCGGGCAGGTCGCCGTCGCGGGGGGCGAGGCCGAAGCCGGCGTACATGACCTTGCGCTCGTCGGTCTTCGGAGGAGCCGCCTCATGGAGGGTGCAGGACAGGTGCACGGTCAGGTCACCAGGCTCGGTCGTGACGGCGATGACCGGGAGGTAGGAGTCACCGGTGCGGGCGATCTCCACCGGCATGGCCACCCGGTGGGAGCCGGCGACCACCCGGAGGCGGCCGTTGGCCTCGGTGCCGCCGGTCACCGAGATCCCGATGGTCGTGCCCGAGCAGCCGTAGGGGTGGCGGCCGAGGTGGCAGTCGCGGTGGAAGGTGACGTCGGACGCACCCTGCACGACGCCCACCGGCTTGATCAGGGCTTCGATGGCCTTGCTGTGCACCAGCTCGTCATCGGCCTGAAGGGTCCGGCGCACCTGCTCCCACCGGTCGCCCTCCAGGATCGCCGCCGTGGTCGGCGAGTGCTCGAGGAACTCCTGGAGGCGCACGCAGCGCCGGGTCCCGTCGGCCAGGACGGCCCACCAGGACTTCCCGTCGCCCTCTTCGTACGCGGGAACCGCCCGGTCGATGTCCTCGGCGATCGTGGCCATGTCGGCGGGATCGAGCCAGCCCCGCAGGTGGAGGTAGCCGGCTTCGCGGAGGAAGTGGGCGATGTCAGCGGGGTCGTCATCCGGCCCGAAGGACTGTCCGAGGTCGAGCGGCGCGCCGTCGCGGTCGAGGAACTCCAGATCGTCGTCGACGACCGGCCAGCCCTCGAGCAGGGTGTGCCAGAGCGCGTCCCAGATCGAGATGTCGCGATCGCTGCCGTCGCGGAACGTCAGCTCCTGCATCACCGCCATGCCGTTGAACGAGACCTGTAGCTGCGCCCAGTCCGAGAACGCGTCGTCGTCGAGGGTCACGATGACGGCGCCGTCGACGACGCCGTCCTCCACGACCACGGTGTCGGCGGAGGGAACGAAGGACCAGGAGCGGGAGCCGACCTCGAGGGCCAGGGGCGGGGCGTCGAGGGCGGCGATCCCCTCGGCCATCAGCGCGCCGTGGCGGACCAGGAGGTCGGGAACGGTCGCGCCGAAGAACTGGTCGGGCGTGACGTGGCGCAGGTCGACGTCGAAGCGGGTGCGGCGATCAAGGGTTACGGCCATGACCACACTGTCGCACAGGTCATCGGCCGATGCAAGGGTTCCCTTGCATCCCGTCCTCGGGACACGGTCCTTGACGCTCCCGATCCGGATCGGTAAGGTGCGAGAACCTAGTTCTGCTTCTTGAGTATCACGTTCTCGCACAGCCACCTCGGGGGAGCCAACCAGATGTCAGACCAGCCCGCTTCACCAAGCGTCGATGTGAGCGCTACCAGCGCGAAGCCGTCGCGAACCAGGAAGGCAACCAGCATGCGTCTCCGCACCCGTCTCGCCGTCGTCGCGGCCGCCGGCGCACTCCTCCTGGGATGCACCGCCGGCGACGAGTCCAGCTCGGACACGACGTCGGCCGGCTCGGATTCCGCGGGGGACGCCACCGGGTCGACCGTGCCGGCCGGCCCGGCGCCGGGCGTCACCGACGACTCGATCAAGGTCGGTGTCCAGTACGTCGACCTGGCGTCGCTCGGTGATGTGGTGACCATTGATCACGGCGACTACGAAGCCGCGTACACCGCGCTGTTCGACGACATCAACGCCAACGGCGGCATCAACGGCCGCACCGTCGAGCCCGTCTTCGCCGGGATCAACCCCGTCGGGACCGAGTTCGCCGATGCGGCCTGCGTGCAGCTCACCGAGGACGAGCGGGTGTTCGCGGTCATGGGGTTCTTCCTCGGTGACGGCGTGCTCTGCCCGCTGGAGACCCATCAGACCGCGGTCATCGGCGGGTCGATGTCCCCCGAGACCCTGGAGCGGGCGCAGGCGCCCTGGTACACCGCGGAGGCCGGCACGGACCAGACGGGTGCGGTCATCACGGCCTTCGACGAGGGCGGCGAGTTCGACGGGACACTCGGGGTGTACGCCGGGCCCGAGGACCAGGCCCAGATGGACCTTGTCCTCGCCGAGCTCGATGAACTCGGCATCGACGTCGCCGAGTCCGCGGTCGTGGATGCCCCGGCCGTCGACCTCGCGGCGGTGAACGCCGCCACCGGCGTCATCGCCCAGCGCTTCGAGTCCTCCGGTGTGGACCAGGTGCTGGTCATCGGCACCGCCGGGCTGACGTGGGCCAGCGGCGCCGAGAGCCTGGACTACCGGCCCCAACTCCTCCTCACCGACCCCAACTCGATCCTGGCCTACGCCGGTGACGCTGCTGGTCGCGATCTCTCGGTGCTCGACGATGCCGTGGCCGGGAACCTCTACGGCGGGCCGGAGAACATCTGGAACCTCGACGGCATGCAGGCGTGCAACGAGATCCTCACCGCGGCGGGCGACCCGATCCCCGAGCCGGACACGATCACGGAGGAGGGCGCGGACCTCTGGGTCGCGGGCTTCACGGCCTGCCAGAACGTGGCCCTGTTCCGGGCGCTGGTCGAGGCGGCCGGTGAGGACCTGAACTACGGGTCCCTCGTCAACGGCGCCGACGGCCTGGTGGTGGACGTCCCCAACCAGCCCGAGCCGCTCACCTACGGCCCGGTGCCCGCGGCCGACGGCGACCCGCCGGCGTACCTGTTCGACTGGGACCCCGACGTCGGCGACTTCGTCCTGCGTGACTGATCCCGAGGCATCGAACCCGTTGACGGGTCAGCCGTCCCTTGGTAGACAGTTCGAGAATTCGCCTCTGTCGTGATGAGAATTACGTTTTCCACGGTCGCTCCGGAGCGGAGCGTCTCGGGGGGGCATGATGTCGCGAGTCGGAGTTCCAGGGGGATGACGTGAGCACGACCGACAAGGTGACCGAAGCCGCGTCGCTGGCGGACGCCGTGCTCACGGCCGAGGCCGAGCGTCAGGCGGCCCACGAGGACGAGGAGATCCTCTTCGCCGACGACCTGCTCCCCGGGGTCGGCGCCGAGGAGCTGACCCTGAAGCAGGGCTTGGCCGTCGGCGGGACGTTCACCTTCGCCATGCTGCTCCTGCTCAACGGGGTCGAGAACCTCGAAGGGGCCTCGCTCGGCGTGCTGGCCCCGGACATCCGTGACAGCTTCGGGGTCAGCGACGGGGTCATCGTCTTCGTCAGCGCGGCGTCGAGCGCGTTCATCGTCCTCGGGGCGCTGCCCATGGGCTGGCTGGCCGACCGCTACCGACGACCGCCGATCATCGCCGCCGCCGCCGTCGTCTTCTCCGTCTTCGTCTTCCTGTCCGGCCTGGCGGTCAACGCCTTCACGCTCTTCCTCGCCCGCTTGGGCGTAGGGGTCGCCAAGTCCTCGAACACCACCGTCCACCCGTCACTGGTCGCCGATGCCTACCCGATCGGCGTCCGCGGCCGACTCAGCGCCACCAACCTGGGCAGCGGCCTGCTGATCGGTGCGATCAGCCCGGCCCTGGTCGGTGCCATCGCCAGCTTGGCGGGTGGCCCCGATGGTTGGCGCTGGTCGTTCTTCATCCTCGGACTGCCGGCCCTGGTCCTCGCGTTCTTCGCGTTGCGCATCCCCGAGGCGCCCCGGGGCCAGTTCGAGATGAAGGACGTGCTCGGCGAGGTCATCGACACCCGGCCCACGCCGATGTCGGTCGAGTCCGTGTTCTCGCGCCTCAAGCAGATTCGCACGTTCCGCTACGCCATGGTCGCCTTCGCGTCGCTGGGCTTCGGCCTGTTCACCGGGCCCATCCTGGGCGGGCTCTACGTCGAGGAGCGGTTCAACCTCGATGCGTTCGAGCGGGGCCTGCTCGGGTCCCTCGGCGGGCTCCTGGCGCTCTGCGTCCTGCCGTTCGCCGCCCGGGGGTACGACGCCCGCTTCCGCAAGGACCCGGCGAAGGCGCTCCGTCTCGTCGGCCTCCTGATCATCCCCGTCGCCTTCGTCGTCCCGATCCAGTACTCGATGCCGAACGCGTTGGGCTACGCCATCGTCGGGGTGGTGGTGCAGGTCCTGCACTTCACCGCGTTCACGATGGTCGGGCCGGTGCTGCAGTCGATCACGCCCTACCGCCTCCGGGGCATGGGGGCCGCCCTCGGATCGCTCTACGTCTTCTTCATCGGAGCCACCGGCGGGGCTCTCCTGTCCGCCTTCCTCGTCGACGCCACCGGCCCCAAGGCCGCCGTGCTGATCCTGATGATCCCGAGCTCGATCGTCGGCGGGTTCATGCTCGTGCGCAGCGCGTCGTTCATCAAGAACGACATGTCGCTGGTCGTAGCCGAGCTCCAAGAGGAGATGGAGGAGTTCCAGCGGCAGAAGGCCCGTCCCGAAGAGATCCCCGTCCTCCAGGTCACCGACATCGACTTCAGCTACGGCCAGGTCCAGGTGCTCTTCGACGTCGCCTTCGAGGTGCGCAAAGGCGAGGTCCTCGCCCTGCTCGGGACCAACGGCGCCGGGAAGTCCACCATCCTGCGCGTGATCGCCGGCCTCGGCACGCCCGCTCGCGGCGTCGTGCGCCTCGACGGCCAGACCGTCACGTTCGTCTCGCCCGAGAAGCGGGGGCGGATGGGCATCCGGCTCCTCCCCGGCGGCAAGGGCGTCTTCCCGCAGATGACGGTCCGCGAAAACCTCGAGATGGCGGCGTTCGTCTACCGCGGCGACAAGGAAGACCAGGAGCGGCGGATCGCCAAGGTGATGGATCTGTTCGAGAACCTCGCGGAGCGTCAGGGTCAGGCGGCGGGCTCGTTGTCCGGGGGCCAACAGCAGATGCTGGCGCTTGCTTGTGTCCTGCTCCACGAGCCCGAGGTGCTTCTCATCGACGAGCTCTCCCTCGGCCTCTCGCCGATCATGGTCCAGGAGCTGCTCCAGGTGGTCGAGCGGCTGAAGGGCGAGGGAACGACGATCGTCATCGTCGAGCAGTCGCTCAACGTGGCCCTCGCCATGGCCGACCGGGCGGTGTTCCTCGAGAAGGGTGAGGTGCGCTTCGAGGGCGACGCCCAAGAGCTGCTCGAGCGCGACGACCTCGCCCGCGCCGTGTTCCTGGGTCGCGAGGGGGGCTGAGGATGCTCGCCACCCTGTTCACCCGCCAGCTGCTCTTCGACGGTGTGGTGACCGGCATGGTCTACGGCCTCGTGGCGATGGGGATCGTCCTCGTCTACCGCTCCACCCGGGTCATCAACTTCGCCGTGGCCAACCTCGGCTTCATCGGCGCCGGGATCTTCGCCTTGCTGGTGGCGCAGTACGGCGTGCCGTTCTGGATCGCCGCGGTCGTCGGCCTCGCCCTCGGGTTCATCTACGGGGCGGTCGTCGAGCTGATCGTGATCCGCCGGCTGTTCACCGCACCCCGGGTGATCGTGCTCGTGGCCACGATCGGGATCGCCCAGCTCTCGCTCGCCATCCTGGCGTCGCTCCCCGAGATCGATGCCCCGGGCGCCCGGTTCCCCGTCCCCATCGGTGCCGTCCGGGAGATCGCAGACATCCGGATCACGGGGCCTTCGCTCACCATCCTCATCGTGGTCCCCCTCCTCGCCATCGGGCTGGGTTGGCTCCTCAACCGCACGGCCATCGGCAAGGCGGTCAAGGCCTCGGCGGACAACCCCGACCTCGCCCGCCTCGCCGGCATCAGCCCGAAGGCGGTGTCGACCTTGGTGTGGGCCATCGCCGGTGGCCTGGCGACGTTGTCGTTGTCGCTGCTGGCCGGCGCCGCCGGCTCGGCCCAGAACCTGGACAACCTCGGGCCGAGCACGTTGACCCGAGCCCTGGCCGCCGCCGTCGTCGCGGGCATGGCGTCGTTCCCGCGCGCCTTCCTCGCCGGCATCGCCATCGGTGTCATCCAGGCCCTGATCAACTTCAACTACCTCGACCAGCCCGGGCTCATGGACTTCCTCGTGTTCCTGGCCGTGGCGGTCGCCGTCTACTGGCAGAGCCGGCAGGCGGGGGGCGAGACCCAGACCTTCTCGTTCGCGGCCAAGGCCCCACCGATCCCCGAACGCCTCCGATCGATCTGGTGGCTGCGCCAGATCGACCGCATCGCGCTCGTTGTGCTGATCGCGGGCGCCGTCGTGCTGCCGCTGGTCGTCACCGCCCCGTCCCGCCACCTGCTGTACACCTCGATCCTCGGCTTCGCCATCTGCGCCCTCTCGCTCACGGTCCTCACCGGTTGGGCGGGCCAGTTGTCCCTCGGTCAGATGGCGTTTGCCGGCATCGGCGCACTGCTCACCGCCGCGTTCACGCGGGGCATCAACGTCGACATCGGCTGGGGCGAGACGCGGTTCCTCCACGCGGGGATCGAGGCCCTACGGTTCGGGCCCTCGCTTGTTTTCTCGGCCCTGATCACCGCGGGCATCGCCGCGCTCATCGGGGTGGGCGCACTCCGCGTGCGCGGGCTCTACCTGGC
>DATDAH010000104.1:0-2681 GCA_036525535.1 Acidimicrobiales bacterium | reverse complement strand
CGAATGGCAGCCCATCCTCGACTTCGCCCGCGGCGACCCGACGACGATCCTCGTCACCGGGCGGCGCCCGCCGAGCGCGGCCGGGCGCTTCGTGGCCGGAAGCGTGGCCATCAACCTGGCGCGAAGGTCGCACGGCCCCCTGATGATCGTCCCCAACGCCCGCGGCGCCGCGTGATGCCCACCGGAGGCCGGCATATCTGGGCCTGACGCTGGTTTCGACAACAAGGTCCAAGGTCCGTCCCATCCGGGACCGAGGGCCCTGTCCACCGGGCAGCCACGGCGCGACCGTGGCCGCGGAGCACAACAGGAGGTCAGGGAATGCAGAAGATCGTGGTCGGAGTCGACGGGTCCGAGGGCAGCCAGAGGGCGCTGCAGTGGGCCATCGAAGAAGCTGGTCGCCGAGACGCGACCGTCGAGGCCCTCCACGCGTGGGAGCCCGGCCTGACCTCCGGGCTGTACTCGGGTGCCGTGTTCACCGAGGAGTCCGTCCAGGAAGCCGGTGAGAAGGTCCTCGAAGACACCATCGCGGCGGCTGATCCGGCAGGGTCCACCAAGGTGGAACGCCGGTGTGTCACCGCCCAGCCGGCGGCGGCGCTGATCGAGGCCGCCAAGGATGCCGACCTCCTCGTGGTCGGCTCCCGCGGGCTCGGCGGCTTCTACCGCCTCCTCATCGGGTCGGTGAGCAGCCAGGTCGCCCATCATGCGCCGTGCCCCGTCGTGGTCGTCCCGACACCGTCGTGAACATCCGCAAGCTGAAGCGCCTCGGCGTTGAGAACGCGTTGAGGTCGGGGTCTGGGCCGTAGAGAACACGTTGAGGCGGTTCCCCGGGTCCCGGTCGGGGCGTACACCCGACTTGTGACCAACCGTGACACCCACGAGCGACACGAGGATCGGGACCACGCCGCCGCCGGGCTCGTGCTCGCGGCCCTGGGACCGATCGCCGTCGCCGCCGCCCTCGTCTCGGTCCGCGGCGCTGTCGGCAACACCAACGTGGCCCTCGCCCTGGTGCTGGTCGTCCTCGCTGCCGCCCTCACCGGGGGGCGGACGGCCGGAGCCCTCGCCGCGTTCAGCTCGGTGTTGGCCTTCGACTTCTTCCACACCCGGCCCTACCTGTCACTGACCATCGACTCCTCCGCGGACCTCATCACGACCCTGTTGCTTCTCCCCATCGGTCTCCTGGTGGGCACCGTCGCCGCCAAGGCCCGCCGCGCCCGCCGGGAGGCCGCCGCCTCCCACGACCAGATGCACCGGGTCCATCGCGTGGCCGAGCTGACCGCCCGGGGCGAGGCCGCCACCGTTGTCCTCGAGCAGGTTCAGGTCGAACTGACCGCCCTCCTCGGCCTGACCACCTGCCGGTTCGAAGCCCTCCCCTACGACGTCGACCTGCCCGTCCTGGAGCGCAGCGGAGCCATCCTCACCGACCGCCACCGCTACACGCTCGACGGGTTCGAGCTCCCCCCCGACGGTGTGTCGCTGCCCGTGCTGGCCCGGGGCCGGCCGGTCGGTCGCTTCGTGCTCGTGTCCACGCCGGGCACCGGCGTGTCCCTGGAACGGCGGATCGTCGCCGTCGCCCTGGCCGACCAGGCCGGCGCCGCCCTGACGCCCGCGGAGAGGAACAGTCATGCGTGACGTACTCGTGGTGATCGGCCTCATCGCCTTCTTCAGCCTCGGCGCGGCCTACATCGCCGCCTGCGCCCGCATCCTGACCAGCGCCGGGAACATCGACGAGCCCATCGAAGCGGACGACGACGAGGCGGAGGCCGACGCCGACCCGTCGAACGCCGGCGAACTGGTCCAGCAGTGAGCGACGACGTCATCGGCCTCGTCCTCGCCGTCCTGATCGCCGGCTACCTCGTGGTGGCCCTGCTGTTCCCGGAGCGCCTCTAGATGACCACCGCGTCCTGGCTTCAGTTCCTCGCGCTCGTACTCGCGTTGGGCGTGAGCGTCCCCTTCCTCGGCCGCTACCTCGCCCGGGTGTTCGGGGGCGGGCCCGCTCCGGGCGGCGGGGTGTTCGGCCCGGTCGAGCGCCTCCTCTACCGGCTGACGGGTGTGGATCCCGACCGCGAGCAGCGGTGGCCCACCTACGCCACCTCCCTCCTCGCCTTCAGCGCCGTCTCCGTGATCGCCCTCTACGCCCTCCAGCGCTTTCAGGGATCGCTTCCCTTCAACCCAACGGGCGTCGACGGCGTGCCCCCGGCCCTGGCCTTCAACACCGCGGTCAGCTTCGTCACCAACACCAACTGGCAGAACTACGCCGCCGAGAACACCATGAGCCACCTCACCCAGATGGTGGGCCTCGCGGTCCAGAACTTCGTCTCGGCGGCGGTCGGCCTCGCCGTGGCCGTGGCCCTCATCCGGGGGCTCGTGCGCCGCCGGTCGGACACCATCGGCAACTTCTGGGTCGACCTCGTCCGGGGCACGGTCCGGGTCCTGCTCCCCATCGCCTTGGTGGCCGCCATCGTGCTGGTCAGCCAGGGCGTGGTCCAGAACCTCGGTGGCTTCGACACGGTGACCACGGTCGAGGGCGCGGCCCAAGTGATCCCTGGCGGGCCGGCGGCCAGCCAGGAGGCCATCAAGGAGGTGGGGACCAACGACGGGGGCTATCTCAACGCCAACTCGGCCCACCCCCTCGCCAATCCCAACGGCTTCACCAACCTCTTCGAGATCTACCTGTTGCTGCT
>DATDAH010000103.1:0-2148 GCA_036525535.1 Acidimicrobiales bacterium | reverse complement strand
TGGCTGACCTGGTGCCAGCTCCGGAACTGCTCCTCGATGTGGTCGCGGAACCAGGTGTAGGCCTCGTGGGTCGGCCCGGGTGCGGGCGCGGCGCCGGCCGGTTCGACGAGCGCGAGCTGGACGAGAAGCGCGGCCAGGCAATGGGCAAGCGCGACCTGGCGTAGACCTGCGTGCTCTGGGGCTCGTGGGTCGTTGCCACTGAGGACCAACAAGGCGAGGGCCTGCAAGACGGGTGTGCCCGCTAGGTCGGTCGCGGGCCAGTGGTTTCGTGGGCGGACCAGGTGCGACCTGATGAGGTCCCTGGTGCGCTCGTCCACGGTGTGGGGGCTGAACATCGCGACCGGCCCCTCGATGTCGGCGATCGCTCCCCACTGGTGGACCTGGCCTGCGCGCACCCACAGGACGTCGCCGGCTCCCAAGGAGTAGTCGGTGAAGTCGACGGTGTGTCGGGCGGAGCCGCTCTCGATGTGCACGAGCAGGTCGAAGTCCAGGCGTTGGGGGGTGAGGAACTCATGGGGCCCGCCGCGGTCACGGATCCCTCGCAGCGTGTTCACCTCGATGTCGCCCATGCTCGTCCCGGGCGGGAGGAAACGCACGCGGCGAATGGCCGAATGTCCCGTTTTCACCATCAGCGTTCCCGTCGTCACCATGAATGTCGTCCGAGTTGATCCTACGGTTACCACCATGTCAAACCTTGGGTACACCGTCATCGATGCGGCGGACTCGTCGCTGAACAAGACCAGCGTGTTGGTCACCGGAGAGACCGAGGCGCTGGTGGTCGACGCGGCCTTCACGCGCGCGGACGGTCACCGGATCGTCGCCGAGGTGCTCGACTCGGGCAAGCGACTCACGACCGTGGTCCTCAGCGCGGGGGACCCGGACTTCTACTTCGGAGCCGAGGTCATCGCTGACGCCTTCCCGGAAGCCGTCTTCCTGGCTCCGCAGGACGTCATCGAGCACATCGAGCACAGCTACGAGGGCAAGCTCCACGCGTGGGCGCACCTCGGTCCGAACCTGCCGACACGCCTGGTCGACGTGACCCCACTGACCGCGACCTCGCTTGCGGTCGATGGCACCACGATCGAGGTACGCCGGGGCAGCGACCTGCTCGGCGACCGGTCGTGGCACCTGTTCGAGCCGACGTCGCGATCGCTGTTCGGCGGCGTGCTGCTGTTCGAGGGACTCCACGTGTGGACCGCAGACAGCGGGACCGCGGAGCTCAGGGCCGAGTGGATCCGCGTGCTGGACGAGTTGGAGGCGCTCGCCCCGGCGTACGTCGTCGCGGGCCACCGGATCGCCGGTGCCCCGACGGACCTCACCGCCATCAGCCACACCCGTGACTACCTCGAGCTCTTCGAGAAGACCGTCGCCTCATCCGCGGACGCAGCCGAGGCCGAGGCATCGCTCCTGGCGGCCTACCCCGACGCCGGCCTGAAGATCGCCGCGAACCTCGGCACCAAGGTCGCCAAGGGCGAGATGGCATGGGGCTGATCCCAGAGACCAGCCCGGCCGACGTCGTACGACGCCAGTACCTCGCCTCGGCGGTCGGCGACCTGGATGCCCTGCGCGCAACGCTCGCCCCGGATGTCGAGTGGACCGAGATGGCGGGATTCCCGCTCGCCGGCACCTACCGCACACCCGAAGGCGTGACCGCCAACGTCATGGAGAAGTTGGCCGCCGAGTGGGACGACTGGACCGCCCACGACGACACCTACGTCGTCGACGGCGAGAACGTCGTCGTGCTCGCCCGCTACACGGCCCGGCGCCGGACCACCAGCAAGGCCCTGGCCGTGCGGGTGGCCCACCACTTCATCGTGAGAGGCGGACTCATCGTCCGCTTCGAACAGTTCGTCGACACCGCACTCGTCCGCGACGCGGCCAGCTGACGCGAAACGATCCCGGCCAGTCCCATCAGCCGGAGGCCTCGTGAGGCACCGCGCCGATTGCAGCGGACCTGCTTCAGTGTCATAGCCGCGACAGCGGCAGTGTCATAGCCGCGAATGACTGTCAAGCGCGTGCCGCCCGGTGGACTCGGGTCACACCGTCCCGCAGACCGATCGCCCAACGGGAACAGATCAGTCAGCGATCCTCTGGCGGCACAATGACCGCGCGGATCGCGGCTAGGGACTGCTTGAGCTGGCGGGCCGT
>DATDAH010000102.1:0-12022 GCA_036525535.1 Acidimicrobiales bacterium | reverse complement strand
GCGGGGGCGGGTCGACGGACCCGCCCCCGTTCCTGCTTTCCCTCGGGCCTGGGGGGAGAGATCAGGCCTTGGTGAGGATGCTGAGGCCGTCGAGGCCGATCTGGATCTCGATGTAGTCGATCCCCGCGTCTTCGCAGGCGGCGATCTCATCGTCCTCGATCGGGCGGGAGGCATCGGAGATGTCCGTCTCGCCACCACAGAACAGCTCGAAGCCGTCACCGGTGCCGGGACCGTCCACCGAGATGCTCACGTCCGGGTTGTCGGCGCTGAAGCCCTCGGCCGCGGCGGAGCTGATGGGCTCCACGGTCGAGGAGCCGGAGATGATGACTTCGCCGGAGACACCGGACTCGGGCTCACCGGGCGTGCCGCCGGCGTCTTCCCAAGCAGCGATGGCCGACGCGAAGTCCTCTTCGGGCATCTGCACGTAGCCGGCGTCCGACACCGCGGCGTAGCCGGCGTCACCGGTGTAGTAGTCGACGAAGGCCGCCAGAGCAGGGTTCTCCGCCGCCTTGTCCGCGTTCACGTAGATGAACAGGGGACGGGACAGCGGGTAGGAGCCGTCGGCGATGGTGTCGACGGACGGGGCGACGCAGGTGCCGTCCTCGCCGGCGACCTCGATCTCCCGCACTACGTCGCTGTTCTCCTCGGCGAAGGCGAAACCGACCCAGCCATAGGAGTTGTCCGCACCAGCGACGCCCTCGATGATCACGTTGTCATTGGGCGACGAGGTGTAGTCCGGCCGGACGACCCACTCCTCCTCGGGGAGGCCCTGGGCCTCGGCGATGCCCGCGATGACGAACTCGACGTAGGTGTCGTAGGTGCCCGACTCCTCACCGGGACCGGTGATGGTCAGCGGCTCGTCGGGGAGGTCCGCCGAGTAGGCCGAACCCACCGTCGTGGCGAGGTCGGCGGCGTCGGACCAGTTGGCGAAGCCCGTGGACTCCGGCCCCGTCAGCGCGTAGAGCGCCGGAATGTCGAGGCATGCGGGCACCGCGGAGGCCGAGCCAGCGGTGTCGTCACCACCGTCATCGCCGGAACTGCTGTCGTCGCCGCAGGCCGCGGCGACGAGCGCCAGCGCGGCCAGCAGGCCAAGGAGCCACCGAAGGCGGCTGTTGCGCAACATGGAATACGTGTCCTCCTGAGGAAGGGCGCGGTGCCCTCGGTCTCTGTCGGAGGGGAAGGTAAGGAAGCCCCCTTTCCGGCTCCCGGCCGTCAGGTGGCTTGCGGGTGAACAGACGACGAACGATCAGACCGTCACGCCGAGCTCGTCGAGCAGGCCGCGGACCCGCCGTTCGATCTCGTCGCGGATCGGGCGAACCGCCTCGACCCCCAGGCCGGCGGGATCCTCGAGGTCCCAGTCCTCATACCGCTTGCCCGGGAAGATCGGGCAGGCGTCACCGCAACCCATCGTCACCACGACGTCGGCCGCGTGGACGATCTCGTCGGTCCACGGCTTCGAGTACTCCTTGGCGATGTCGACACCGACCTCGGCCATCGCGTCCACCGCCGCACGATTGATCTCGCCGACCGGCTCCGAGCCGCCACTCCAGGCGATGGCCTGATCCTCGGCCAGATGGTTGAACCACCCCAACGCGATCTGTGAGCGACCGGCGTTGTGCACGCAGAGGAAGAGAACGACAGGAACGCCCGAGGTGGCCTTGCCCTCGACCTTGGCCAGCGCGTGCAACCGCTGACGGGCGAATCGCTCGGCCAGCAGCGGCAGGAAGTTCGGGAAGGTCGCCCGACTGGCGAACTGGTCGTAGCTGGTGGTCAGGAAGTTCTCGATGGTCTCCACGCCGAAGACGCCGGAGAACTCGTCCTCGAGGTGGCGGGCGGCGGTCTTCATGGCCAGGGTCTGGTCGGGGGTGAGGGTGGTCTGGTCGGTCATGGACGGATCCTCGGGATGGTCATCGGGGTGGCCTGATACATTTGCCGCAGTCGATCGATCAACTCTCGCGAATGTATCGACGTCTGTCAATTGACCTCTTCATGGATCGGAAATTTCGAGATGAGCGAACGGACCTTCCCCCTGGTCGACCTCGCCGAGTGCTGTCCGACCGTTCTGGGAGCGCCACTCGACGACGACGAGGCCGCGTTCCTGGCGCACGGCTTCGCCGCCCTCGCCGACCCCGTCCGGCTCCGGCTCCTCAGCATGATCGCCAGCGCCGACGAGGTCTGCTCCTGCGAGATGCAGGAGCCCCTGGGCAAGTCGCAGCCCACCGTCAGCCACCACACCAAGACTCTGGCCGAAGCCGGCCTGATCGTGGGCGAGAAGCGGGGCCGTTGGGTCTACTGGCGGATCGTCCCCGAGCGCCTCGACGCCCTCCGCCGGGCGCTGGTGTCCTGAGAACATATTGACATTCATCGATCGATTGGTACAGTGAAACCAATCGACATCTGTCGATCTACGACCACTTCGGAGGAACCCGTGTCCCGTCTCCAGCTCGCCCTCAACGTCAGCGACCTCGACCAGGCCGTCGACTTCTACTCCAAGCTGTTCGCCACCGAGCCCGCCAAGCGCAAGCCCGGCTACGCCAACTTCGCCATCGCCGATCCGCCGCTCAAGCTCGTCCTCTTCGAAGGTCCCGACGGCGGCACCATCAACCACCTCGGCGTCGAGACCGAGACGGCGGCCGAGGTCGAGGCCGCGGAGGCCCGTCTCTCCGACACCGGCCTCGAGACGACCGGCATCGACGACACGATCTGCTGCTACGCCACAAAGGTCGAGACCTGGGTGGCCGACCCCGACGGGGCCCGCTGGGAGTGGTACGTGAAGACCGGCGACAGCGACCAGCTCACCAACGAGATCGTGGGTGCAGGCGAGACCGCCGTCTGCTGCACCCCAGCGGCGAACGAGCCCGTCGCCGTCGGCGCCATGACCGAGGACGGGCCCGGCGGCCGCTGACCGGGCGCACCGAACCGAGCGGGCCGGACCGCTGACCACCACCGATCCCGCCTCCGATCTCGGCTCGGTCGCCGAGGAGCTGTCCACCCTCGACCGGTTCCTGCCGGTCTGGATCGGTTTGGCCATGGCCGGCGGGTTGCTGCTCGGCCGCCTGATCCCCGACCTCAACGACGGCCTCGAGCGCATCAAGGTCGACACCGTCTCGTTGCCCATCGCCATCGGGCTGCTGGCGATGATGTACCCCGTCCTGGCCAAGGTCCGCTACGGCCATCTCGGCGACGAGCTGGCCGACCGTCGCACCCTCGCCCTGTCGCTGGTGCTGAACTGGCTGGTCGGGCCGTTGCTGATGTTCACCCTCGCCTGGGTGTTCCTGTCCGACCTGCCCGAGCTGCGCACAGGCCTGATCATCGTCGGGCTGGCCCGCTGCATCGCCATGGTCCTCATCTGGAACGACCTGGCCTGCGGCAGCCGGGAACTGGCGGCCGTCCTCGTCGCCGTCAACTCGCTCTTCCAGATCGTCATGTACTCCGTGCTCGGCTGGTTCTACCTGTCGGTGCTTCCCGACTGGCTCGGCCTCGACACCGCCGACCTCGACGTCTCGATCTGGGCCATCGCCAAGTCGGTGCTCATCTTCCTCGGCCTCCCGTTGCTCGCCGGCTTCCTCACCCGCACCATCGGCGAGGCCCGCAGAGGCAGGGAGTGGTACGAGGAGACGTTCCTCCCCCGCATCGGTCCGGTGGCGCTCTACGGCCTGCTCTTCACGATCGTCGTGCTCTTCGCGCTCCAAGGGGAGCAGATCACTGAGAACCCCCTCGACGTCGCCCGGGTCGCCATCCCGCTCCTCGTCTACTTCGCCCTCATGTGGGGGGGCGCGTTCCTGACGGGCCGCCGCCTCGGCCTGTCCTACGAGCGCAACACCTCGGTGGCGTTCACCGCCGCGGGCAACAACTTCGAACTGGCCATCGCCGTCGCCATCGCCGTGTTCGGCGTCACCTCCGGGCAGGCACTGGCGGGCACGATCGGGCCCCTCATCGAGGTCCCGGCCCTCGTCGGCCTGGTGTACGTGTCCCTCTGGGCGAAGGGCAGGTACTACACCACGAACGCCACCGTCACGCCGACGAGCTGACGGGGACGCCCCTGCTCGCGGCCCAGGCCGAGGTGAGGGCCATGCGCTCGGCGGCGGGCGGATGACTGGCCTGGAGGCGCTTGACCAGACCCGGCTCGAGATCGGCCAGGTTCTTGGTGTGGAGCCCCCGCTGCATGTCCAGCATGGTCTGGGGCTGCTCCAACAGGTCCAGGGCCTCGATGTCGGCCTGGCGCTCGAAGGCCCTGGACACCCACGCCGTCAGCAGGCCCAAGAGCCCGAAGCCGATCTGGGCCGCCAGCACGAGCAGGGGGAGGGCCGTCGGCTGGCCCACCAGCGGGATGTCTCCCGTGGTGACCACGCCGGCCTGCTCGAAGATCCAGTCCCAGCCCGAGAACGCCTTGAGGGCGGCGAACAGGGCCAGCAGGAGCAGGGCGATGACCGGAATCTGCTTCCGCAGGTGCTTGAGCCGCCAGTGGCCGATCTCGTGGGCGACGACCTGCTCCACGACCTCGGGGGGGTGCTCCAGGAGGGTGTCGAAGAGCACGACCCGGCGGGTGGCGCCCAAGCCGGCGACGTAGGCGTTGTCCCGGCGCGATCGCTTGCTCTCGTCCGCCACGTAGGTCCCGGAGATCTGGACGCCGGCGATGTCGGCGATGCGATCGACCCGGTCGTTCATGTCCTCGTCCTCCAGCCGCGTGAAGGTGTTGAAGATCGGGGCGATCACGACCGGATAGAGGAAGCCCAGGCCGATCGTGAACACGACCATGACCAGCCAGCCCCACAGCCACCAGGTCGGCGTGCTGCGGATGACCGCCAGGAGGGGCAGGAGCAGGACCACGTTGATGATGAAGCCGAGCACGAGGCCCTTGGCCAGGTCGGCCGCGAACCCCCGCTCCGTCTGGGTCGACAGCTCCCACTCCCGGTCGTGGCGCAGCTCCAGCCAGGCGTCGAACGGGGTCGACACCACGGTGCTGATGAGCTCGAGCAGGGCCACGATCACGATCAGCTGGACCAGCCAGTTGGTGACGTCGAGGGCATCGATCAGGCGGGGGGCGACATCGGCGAACACGACGACCAGCAGCACCACGGTGGAGATCCCCAGCCGGAGGATCCGGGCCCGGGACACCGGCTTTCGGTAGCGACGGGCCCGGTCCAGCTCGTCCGCGGAGAACCAGTCGTCGGGCCGGTTCGGCACCTGTCGCCAGAGCGAGGGCAGGCGCCGGGACTCGGCGGTCTCGGTCGTCACGGTCGGGTCGGCTCCCTCGAGGTGGTCGTCGAAGGCCTGAAGGACCTCGACATCGGCGGGGCGGGTGACCCTACGCCGGGCCGCGTCGGGTGACAGCCACGCCACTTCGTCCACCTCGTCGTTGGCGGCGAACGCGCCGCGGGGCTCGCAGAGCTCGAACCAGCGAACCTCCTTGGGCCGGCCTTTGGCGTCGGTGTAGGTGGAGGTGGCGAGGTGAGGCCCGAGCACACCGGTGACACCGGTCTCCTCCTCGACCTCGCGCCGGGCCCCGTCCTCCCAGGACTCCCCCGGCTCGAGCTTGCCCTTCGGCAGCGACCAGTCGTCGTAGCGGGGCCGGTGCACGAGCAGCACCTCGATGCCGTCGCTGACGGGGCGCCACACGACGCCGCCCGCCGCCCGCACGACCTGATCGCTCAACTGCGGGCCCGGTGCAGTTCCTGCAGCCGCAGGTGCGTGTCGACCCGGCCGGTGCCGGGCGGCGGCGACCAGTCCCCCTCCGGGCCCAGGGTCCAGGCCAGGGTGTCATCGGCCAGGTTGACCTGGAGCACCTCCATCAACCGCTGCTGGAGCGAGGGGGTGTCGATGGGGGTGAGGGCCTCGACCCGTCGGTCGAGGTTGCGGGGCATCCAGTCCGCGGAACCGATGTACCAGGCGGCCTCGCCCGGACCGTGGCCGTTGGCGAAGCAGAAGATGCGAGAGTGCTCGAGGTAGCGACCGACGATGGAACGGACCCGGATGCGGTCGGACAGGCCCGGCACGCCGGGACGCAGGCAGCTGATGCCCCGGATCATCAAGTCGATCTCCACCCCGGCCGAGGAGGCCTCGTAGAGGTCCTCGATGATGGTGGGGTCCACCAGCGAGTTCATCTTGGCCAGGATCCGTCCCCGACCGGGGCCGGCCTCGATCTCTCGGCGGATGAGCCCGCGGATGGCGGTCCGCATGGAGTCCGGCGCCACGAGCAGGCGCCGGTAGTCGATGTCCCGGGCATAGCCGGTCAAGTAGTTGAACATGTGGGTCAGGTCGGCCCCGATCTCCGGGTCGGCCGTGAGCAGGCCGCAGTCCTCGTAGATCCGGGCCGTGCGGCTGTTGTAGTTCCCGGTGCCGATGTGGCAGTACCGGACCATGCCGCCGTGCTCCTCGCGGACCACGAGGGTGGTCTTGGTGTGGACCTTCAGCCCGAGGAGGCCGTAGGCCACGTGCACACCGGCTTTCTCCAGGCGTCGGGCCCAGCCGACGTTGGCCTGCTCGTCGAAACGGGCCTTCAGCTCGACGAGGGCCGCCACCTGCTTGCCCGACTCGGCCGCCCGGACGAGGGCGTCCACGATGGGGCTGTCGCCGTCGGTGCGGTAGAGGGTGAGCTTGATGGCCCGAACCTTGGGATCATCGGCGGCCTGGTCGATGAACTCCTCGACCGTCCCCGCGAACGAGTCGTAGGGGTGGTGCAGCAGCAGGTCACCGTGGCGAATGGCGCGGAAGATCTTGACCCTGCCGTCGTCGCTGGTCAGGCGGGGCGGGATCACGCCGGTCCAGGCGTCGTCCTTCAGGTCGGGGCGGTCGAGGCTCATCAGCGACCAGAGCCCGCTGAGGTCGAGGGGGCCGGTGACCACGTAGACGTCGTCATCGTCGAGGTCGAGCTCCCGCTGGAGCAGCTCGCGCACCTCGTCGGTGACCGTCGACTCCAACTCGAGGCGCACGGCCTTGCCGAACCGACGGCGGCGAAGCTCGATCTCGACCGCGGCCAACAGGTCGTCGGCGTCCTCGTCCTCCAGGGTCAGGTCGGCGTTGCGGGTGACCCGGAACGGGTGGTGCTCGACCACCTCCATGCCCGGGAACAGGTGGTGCAGGTGGGCGGCGATGACCTGTTCGAGGGGCACGAAGCGCTCGCCGTCCGGCATCACCACGAAGCGGGGCAGGAGCGGCGGCACCTTGACCCGGGCGAAACGGCGCAGGTCGGACTCCGGGTCGTGGACCACGACGGCCAGGTTCAGCGAGAGGTCGGAGATGTAGGGGAAGGGATGCCCCGGATCGACCGCGAGCGGGGTGAGCACCGGGAAGATGCGTTCGTCGAACTGCGCCCCGAGGTACTCGAGGTCGTCGTCGTCCAGCTCGTCCCACGCCGAGAAGCGGACGCCGGCGTCGGCGAGGGCGGGCACGATCTCGTCGAGGAAGGCCTGCTCCTGGCGGGCCAGGAGCTTGCTCACCCGCTCCCGGATCTCACCCAGCTGCTGACCGGCGGTGCGGCCGTCGGGGGTCAGCTTGGTCACGGCGCCGGCGACCTGATCCTTCAGTCCGGCGACCCGGACCTGGAAGAACTCGTCGAGGTTCTGGGCGAAGATGGCCAGGAACTTGGCCCGTTCCAGCAAGGGGATCCCGGCCTGCTCGGCCATCCACAGGACGCGGGTGTCGAAGTCCAGCCAGGACAGCTCGCGATTGAGGAAGCGATCAGACCCGGTGTCGTCCACGCCCACCATGGTACGGGCGGGTCAAGCCGAGTCAGGAGGGACGGGCCCCGAGATCGGTCTCCTCGTCCTCGTCATAGCCGAGGTCCCAGTCGATGAGCAGGAGCTCGCGCTCGGCGTCGCGGTTGACCCGCTCACGGTTGCGCCGAAACTGCGGGTCGTGCGGGGGCAGGAGCACCAGGCGGGCATTGACCCGGTCCCGGAAGGCGTCGATGACGGCCCGATCCCCGAAATCGGAGCGGATCTCCCAGTGCGGGGCTACCGGACCGAGGTACACGATCTTCACCGCGCCCCGGGGCGGCTCGGTCTCGAGCGAGGGTTCGACGACGTTCGACATCGGTTTCAGGCTACCGGGGTTCCTCGGGCATGCTTTTCGGGAACCAAACCAGGTCGCCCGCCGTAGTAGAGGGTGACCGGAGGTATTTCCAGGCCCATGCGCCCCGCCGATGAGACCGAAACCGACTGGATGGCCTACGGCCACTGTGCCGATCGACCGCCCTCGCTGTTCTTCCCCAGCGACGGCGTCGGCGTCGATGTGGCTCGGCGGATCTGCGCCGACTGCCCGGTCAAGGAGCTCTGCCTCGAGTACGCCTTGACCAACCGCATCGACCACGGCGTGTGGGGTGGCTGCTCCGAGCGGGAGCGCCGTCGCATCTTGAAGCGGCGCCGCCAAGAGGCCGAAGCCACGGCGACCGAGACCCCGACCGGGGCCTAGCTCAGCTCAGTTGAGGCCGAAGGCGTCGACGAGGTCGTCCATGGCGTCGCCGATGCGGCGGGCCAGGCCCATCCGACGGGCGTCAGGCAGCTCGGCCACGATGGCGGCCAACGTCTCCGGCGAGAGCTCGGCGACATCGCCGACCAGCACGTAGACCACGTCGGACCGGCGCACGATCACGGCCCCGTCGGCGGTTCGCCAGGCGTCACCACCGTCGACCGGCGTGAGGTCATCCTCCATGGCATCGTCGTCCATGTCGCCGGCCTGCTCGAAGAGGGAGAGGTAATGGCCGTCGGCGGCGTAGACCACCTGGACGATGTCGTCGGGGTGCAGGACCGCCATCCCCCGCTGCATCCCGCCCAGCTCCTCAGGCGCCTGGTACGGCGCCGGGACCTCGTCGCCCGCCAGCTGCTCGCCGATCGATTGCACGTCGACGGTGAGCACCGTGGCGTGACGGTCGGCCAGCATGGCCGTCTCGGGGTCGACGTGGCCGGTGATGCCGGTGACATGGGCCACGACGATCGCCCCGGCCACGCCCGCCGCGGCCAGGCCGGCACCGGCGATGATCCGGGCCCGACGCCGGCGCCGACGGATCAGGTCGTCGAAGAAGCCGTCGGGGGGCGCCACCTCCGGCAGGTCGGCCAGCAGGCGGCGCATGGCCTCGTCCTGGGGCCCGTCCGAGGTCGCGTCCTGCTCGGTCACGACATCGCCTCGACCGCGGCCCGCAGGCGGGCTCGGCCCCGGTGGATGCGGGAGCGGACGGTCCCCACGGGGATGTCCAGCGCCTCGGCGATCTCCTCGTAGCTGAAGTCGAGCACGTCGCAGAGCACGACGGCGGTGCGGTAGTCCTCGGGGAGGGCCCGGAGGGCGTCCTGGAGGTGATCGGGCAGGACGGCGGCGTCCAGGGCCTCGGCGGCCGAGGCCGACGTGGGCAGGACGCGCTCGGGGTGCTCCTCGGGCAGCGGATCGGTGGGACGGCGCTTCTGGCGGCGGACCTTGTCCAGGAAGGCGTTGGTGGTGATCCGCGACAGCCAGGCCTCCATGGAGCCCGGCTGGTAGGTCGCCAGCCCTCGTTGCACTCGTAACAGCACGTCCTGCACCAGATCCTGCGCGTCGTCGTGGTTCATCGTGAGCCGGTAGGCCACCGTGTAGAGGAACCGCCCGTGGTGACGGGCGACCTCTTCCCAGCTCGGCACCTCGTCGGCGCGAGGTGGTGGGGGCGTTGGGCTCGACATGGGAACGACGCCGGGACGCGCCCGGTTCCCGATCGAGGCTAGCGATCAGTCAGCGCCAGGCTGAGGACTCCGAGGAGTCGGTCAGACGGGAGGGGGCGGATCGCTGCGATCCGTCGTCACTGCGTCTTCTTCGGAGCCCTTCTTGAACTCGGATTGGGCCTTGCCCAAGGAGCGAGCGAGCTGCGGCAGCTTGGAGCCGCCGAAGATGAGCAGGATGATCAGGAGCACGATGATGAGTTCGGGTGCACCGAGGTTCACATCTGCGAGCGTACCGTCGGCCGGCGCCGGCCTGCGGTCATGAGTCAGGAGGCGACGAGCGTGCTCGAGTGCATCGTCAACGTGAGCGAGGGTCGCGACCGCGACGTCCTCGCCGCCCTGCGCGATGCCGGCGCCGATGACCTCCTCGACCTCCATGTCGACACCCATCACCACCGCTGCGTTCTCACCACACTGGGCGAGGACGCCGCCCGCCGGATCGCCCGGGTCGCCGTGGCCCGGGTCGACCTCCGCACCCACGTCGGGGCCCACCCCCGGCTCGGGGCCGTCGACGTCGTGCCCTTCGTGGCCCTCGACGACGCCGCGCCGGCGGACGCCTGTGCCGCGCGGTCACGGTTCGCGGCCTGGATCGCCGACGAGCTGGCCGTGCCCGCGTTCACCTACGGGGACGGTGACGGGGTGCCGACGCTGCCCGAGGTCCGGCGCCGGGCGTTCGTGGACCTCTGGCCCGACACCGGACCGGACCGGCCCCATCCGACGGCCGGGGCGGTGGCCGTGGGGTGTCGCCCGCCGCTGGTGGCCTACAACCTGTGGCTGGTGGAACGAGACCTGGACCTCGCCCGCTCGGTGGCCTCGGCGGTGCGGGGCGACGGCATCCGGGCCCTGGGGCTCGCCGTCGGGGATCGGGTCCAGGTGTCGATGAACCTGATCGACCCGGACCGGGTGGGGCCGGCGACGGCCTATGACCGGGTGGCGGAGCGGGCCGCGGTGGCCGGAGCGGAGCTGGTGGGGCTGCTCCCCCGCCGGGTGCTCGACGCCGTGGCGCCCGAGCGTTGGGGGGAGCTGGACCTGGCCGCGGACCGGACGGTGGAGGCCCGGCGGGCCCGCTGACGGCCTACGCGGTGTGGACGGTGATGGTGGCGGCTTCCCGGGCGATGGCCCGCTGACGACGGATGCGGCGGCGCTCGCGCTCGCTCATGCCGCCCCAGATGCCGAACTTCTCACCGTTGGTGAGGGCGTACTCCAGGCAGTCGTCGCGCACGACGCAGCCCCGACAGACCTCCTTGGCCTCCCGGGTGGACGCACCCCGCTCGGGGAAGAAGAGGTCAGGATCGACGCCGAGGCAGTTGGCGTACTCCTGCCACGTCAGGTCCTCGTTGTCATCGAACATCGATCTCATTGGTGTGCCTCCTTGTTGGCGCACCGCCTGTTGCTTCCCCAAGCATCCCGGTGCTCGGGACACCGGTGTAATTACACTTCTGTCATCATTCCACCGGTTGCCCCCTCGGCGCAAGGGCGCGTCGAGGAAATCCTTGCTGCACCGGTGATCGTGGGTCGGGGCGTCGCAGGCCCGGCGGGGCTCAGGCGGAGCGACGACCGCCCGTACGGCCCCGGACCATGGCCCGCTTCTGCTCGATGAAGTCGACGAGGACGTAGTCGCCGAGGGTCTCGGGGGTGGTGAAGAAGGCCCGGCCCTGGTTGAACCGCGTCAGGCGCTCCACGAACTCCTTCAGGTGCCCGTTCGGGTCGAGCATGAAGGTGTTGATGCGGATGTTCTCCTTCGTGCACTTGGCCACCTCGCGCATGGTGGCCTCGACGGTCTCCCGCACCGGCGGGTAGTTGAAGTACACCTCGCCGTTGGGCAGGTTGTGGGCGGTCGGCTCGCCGTCGGTGATCATGATGATCTGCTTGGTGCCGGACTGGCGGGCCAGCATCCGGCGACTCAGCTGGAACCCGTGCTCCATGTTGGTGCCGTACTCGTAGTCCCAGGAGACCTCGGGGAGCTGGTCGGGAGTCAGGGCCCGGGCCACGCTGCTGAACCCGACGATGCCCAGGTAGTCCCGCGGGAAGCGGCTGGAGATGAGCGAGTGCAGCGCCATCGCCACCTTCTTGGCGGGCAGGAAGTTGTCGCGCATCGGCATCGAGAGCGAGAGGTCGAGCATCAGCACGGTGCTCGACCGGATCAGGTGCTCGGTGCGCTCGACCTCGAAGTCGTCCGGCTGCAGCCGCACCGGGGTGCCCGGGCCCTGGCGACCGACGGCGTTGCGCAAGGTGCGCTCGATGTGCAGGTTGAACGGGTCGCCGAACTCGTAGGGCTTGGTGTCGTAGGCCCGCTCGTGACCGGTGCCCACGCGCTCGACCTGGTGGCCCCCCATCTT
>DATDAH010000101.1:0-9925 GCA_036525535.1 Acidimicrobiales bacterium | reverse complement strand
GAAGAGGGTGGGCTCGACGTACCAGCCCGTGTCCTGACCGGCGGGGCGACCGCCGCCCACGACGACCTCCGCACCCTCCTCCTGGCCCTGCACGATGTACTTCTCGACCCGGTCCCGCTGACGTTCGGCGACGAGAGGGCCGACCTCGGTGTCCATCTCGGCCGGGTCCCCGACCTTGACCGCGGCCATGCGGGTGGCCAGGCCGCTGACGACTTCGTCGTACCTGGCCCGGCTGGCCAGCACCCGGGTCTGGGCCACGCACGCCTGACCGTTGTTCATCAGGCCGGCCACCTGCAGCAGGTTGTCCAGCGTGGTGTCGACGTCGGCGTCGTCGAGGATGATCGCCGCCGACTTGCCGCCCAGCTCGAGGGTGTAGCGCTTGAGCTGCTCGCCACAGATGGAGGCGATCTTCATGCCCGCCGCGGTGGAGCCCGTGAAGGCGATCTTGTCCACGCCGGGGTGACGGACCAGGTGCTCGCCCACCTCACGGCCGGCGGGAACGACGTTCACGACGCCCTTGGGCAGGCCGACCTGCTCCAGCGCCTCGGCCAGGAGGTAGGCGCTGAGCGGGGACTCGGGGGCCGGCTTGAGGACCATGGTGGCGCCGGCGGCCAGCGCCGGGGCCAGCTTCAGCATGGTCACGTAGAGCGGGACGTTCCAGGGGACGATGGCGCCGACGACACCAACGGGCTCGCGCCGCACGAGCACGCTGGACATGAGGCCCTGGCGCTCCTCCTCGAAGGTGAAGTCCTTCGCCAGATTGGCGTAGTAGTCGGCCACCATCAGGGTGGCGCCGACCTGGCCCAGGTGGCTGAACATGATGGGCGAGCCCATCTCGGCGGTGATGGTCTGGGCGAGGTCCTCGGCCCGGGCGCCCAGCGCCCCGGTCAGGTCGGTCAGGATCTCGGCCCGACCGGCGGGCTCCATCGTGGCCCAGGGCCCGCTCTCCAGAGCGGCCCGAGCGGCGGCCACGGCGTTGTCGACGTCGGTCGTTGAGGCCTCGGGGACGGTGGCGATGACCTGCTCGGTGTGCGGGGAGATGACCTCGATCGAACCACCGCCGTCCGAGGGGACCCAGTCCCCACCGATCCAGAGGGTGTCGCGGTCCTGTACGCCGTTGATGCTCACCAGTTCCCCTTTGTGTCAGCGGTCATGCCGCTCCGCGCGAACATCTGACACCCTGTCAGATTCGGGCCGTTCGACAAAGCCGTCCTAGGGTCCCGGGCCATGGCGAACCGCCCCTTCACCTTTGCTGACACGTTCGAGGTCGTGGCCGACACGGTGCCGGACCAGACCGCCATCGTCACCGAGGATCGCCGCCTCACGTACGCCGAGGTGGACGAACGGGCGACCCGGCTGGCCCACGTGCTGGCCGAGCGGGGGGTCGGTGCCGGCGACCACGTCGGCCTCTTCCTCTACAACGGCACCGAGTACATCGAGGCCATGTTGGCGGCGTGGAAGATCCGGGCGGTGCCGATCAACGTGAACTACCGCTACGTCGAAGAGGAGCTGGTCTACCTCTTCGACGACGCCGAGCTGGCCGCGGTGATCCACCACCAGGAGTTCACCCCCACGCTCGCCGCCGTCGTGGACCAGGTCCCCGGCGTGCACACCTTCCTCTACGTGGCCGACGGCTCCGGCGTGGAGATGGCCGGCCTGCCCACCGAGGACTACGAGACCGCCTTGGCCGCGGCCTCCACCGAGCGGGACTTCGGCGAGCGTTCCGGCGACGACCTCTACATCCTCTACACGGGCGGTACCACGGGCATGCCCAAGGGCGTGATGTGGCGACAGGAGGACATCTTCTTCGCCGCCATGGACCTCTCGGCCATGGGCCTGGCCGAACCACCGGCCGCGCCCGAGGACCTGGCCGCCCGCGTGGAGGAGTCGGCGGGGACCTTGACCATGGCCACGGCCGCCCCCCTCATGCACGGCGCCGCCCAGTGGGCCGCCTTCATCTGCTTCCACCAGGGCAACACCCTGGTGTTGGCCGCCTCCCGCAAGTTCGATCCCGAGGGCATCTGGCGCATGGTCGAGCAGGAGAAGGTCACGACCATGACCGTCGTGGGCGACGCGATGGCCCGCCCCCTGGCCGACGAGCTGTTGGCCAATCCGGACAAGTACGACCTGTCCAGCTTCTTCGCCCTCGGCTCGGGTGGAGCCATCCTCTCCGCCGGCGTGAAGGAGCAGTTCACTCGGGCCCGACCCGACCTGATCATCACCGACGCCTTTGGGGCGTCGGAGACCGGCGCCAATGGTGGCGGGGTCGGTTCCTCCGACGAAGGCCACCCGCGTTTCGCCGTGAACGACTCGACCGCAGTGCTCGACGAGGACCATCGCCCCCTCGAGCCCGGCTCCGGCGTCAAGGGCATGCTGGCCCGCACCGGCCGCATCCCGCTCGGCTACTACAAGGACGAGGAGAAGACGGCCCGCACCTTCGTCCACGACGCCGACGGCCAGCGCTGGGTCATCCCTGGCGACTACGCCACCGTCGAGGCCGACGGCACCATCACCCTGTTCGGGCGGGGCTCGGTCAGCATCAACTCGGGCGGTGAGAAGATCTTCCCCGAGGAGGTCGAGGCCGCCCTCAAGAGCCACCCCGCCGTCTTCGACGCCATCGTCGTCGGCGTCCCGGACGAGCGCTTCGGCCAGCGGGTCGCCGCCGTCGTCGCCCCGCGCCCGGGTACGAGCCCGAGCCTCGAGGAACTGGCCGACCACGCCCGCACCAAGATCGCCGGCTACAAGGTCCCCCGCGAGCTGCACCTGGTCGAGGCGGTCACCCGCAGCCCCAGCGGCAAGGCCGACTACCGCTGGGCCAAGTCGGTGGCCACCGGCGAGCTCTCCGGCTGACCCCCCCGCCTCGTTGGCGGTCAGCTCAGGAAGGCGGCGATGGCCTCGATGCAGCGGGGATGGCGCTCGACGTGGGGTACGTGGGCCGTGCCCGCCAGGACCTCGAGCGTGGCGGCGGGGATGCGCTCGGCCAGGCCCTCGGAGGTCGCGCGGACGTCTTCGAGGTCGAGCTCGCCCATCAGGACCAGCGTCGGCACGCTGATGTCGTGCAGGCGGTCCCAGGCCGACGACCGCTCGATCTCGTCGCCGGGATCGTCGGCGCCGAGCGCCCACCGGTTCATCTCCAGGAACATCGTGCGAGGCGGGCCGGTCACGCGACCCTCGGGCGCTGTCGGCCCGTCCAGCCAGAGCCACGCCTCCAGCCGGTTCACCTCGTCGAGGTCGCCGGCCTCCTCGGCGGCGTCGAGGGCCAGGCCGATCTCCCGGTAGGACTCGGGCCACTCGTCGGGGCCAGGGGCGCCGCGGCAGGCGGAGCCGATCAGGACGAGCTGGGACACCCGCTCGGGACGGGCCAGGGTCAGGTCGAGCGCCAGGCGCCCGCCCATCGAGCAACCCACCGCGGCCACCGGCCCCTCGATCCCGGCGTGATCCAGCACGGCGAGGGCGTCGTCCACGGGGGAGTGGTCCTCGGGGGTGAAGGTCGTGTCGCCGAACCCCCGCTGGTCGAAGGTGAGGGTGGTGTGGGTGGGTTTCAAGGCCTCGACGAGCGGCCACCACGCCCGGCGGTCGGTGACCCCGGCGTGGACCAGCATCACCGGTGGCCCCGCCCCCTCGACCTCGTAGGCGATGCGGGCCGAGCCCGACGGGGCGAACCCGGTCCGGCTCATGCCGGTTCGGCGAAGGACTTCGTCTCCAGGTACTCCTCGAACCCCTCGATGCCCATCTCGCGGCCCAGGCCGGACTGGCGGTAGCCCCCGAACGGGACGTCGGCGCCGTAGTAGACGCCGCCGTTGATCGACATGGTGCCGGAGCGGATCCGGCGTCCGACGGCCTTGGCCCGCTCGACGTCGCCCGAGTTGACCGCGCCGGACAGGCCGTAGATCGAGTTGTTGGCGATGTGGACGGCATCATCGTCGTCGTCGAAGGGGATGACGGCCAGCACGGGCCCGAAGACCTCCTGTTGGGCGATGGTGCTGTCGGGGTCGACGTCGACGAGCAGGGTCGGCTCCACGAACCACCCCTTGTCCAGGTGCGCCGGGCGCTTGCCGCCGGTGACCAGGGTCGCCCCCTCGTCCTGGGCGGTGCGGATCAGGCCCTCGACCCGTTCCCGCTGGACATCGGTGACCAATGGACCCATGAAGTTCCCCGGGTCGGTGGGGTCGCCGTAGGGCATCGACTCCAGCACGGTCTTGGCGATCTCGACGCCCTCGTCGTAGCGGGAGCGGGGCAGGAGCAGCCGGGTGGTGATGGCGCAGCCCTGGCCGGCGTGGGTGCAGACGCCGAAGGCGCCGGTGCCGGCGGCGGCGTTCATGTCGCAGTCGTCGAGGGCCACGATGGCGGACTTCCCGCCGAGCTCCAGGAACACCTTCTTCACCGTGTCGGACGCCGCGGCCATGATCCGCTTGCCCACGGCGGTCGACCCGGTGAAGGTGATCAGGTCGACCCGGGGGTCGGTGGTGATGGCCTCGCCGATGTCATTGCGACCCGAGGTGATGACGTTCAGCACGCCCGGGGGGATGTCCGTGTGCTCCGCGGCCAGGCGCCCGAGGATCAGGGCCGCCCACGGGGTCGCGGGCGCTCCCTTGAGGACGACGGTGTTGCCGGCGGCGAAAGCGGGCGCGATCTTGGCGATGTTGAGCTGGTGCGGGAAGTTCCAGGCCGTGATGGCCCCGACCACGCCGATGGGCTCCTTCTCGATCCAGCGGTGCGACGGGATGCCCATGGGCTCGGCGTCGCCGAGGTCCTCGCTCCAGTCATAGCTCTCGGCCAGGTCGGCGTAGTAGGGGAGGAAGCCCACGGGAGCGTCGAGCTGGGGGCCGTAGGTCAGCGCGACCGGCGTGCCGACCTCGGCCACGGTCGTGGCCCGGATCTCCTCGAGGTTGTCGAGCAGAGCAGTGTGGAGCTGGCGCAGGCAGCGGGCCCGCAACTCGACGTCGGTGGCCCAACCGGTCTCGTCGAAGGCCCGTCGGGCGGCGGCGATGGCCCGGTCGATGTCGCCGACACTGGCGTCGGCGGCTTCGCCCAGCACCTCCTCGGTGGCCGGGTTGATGTTCTCGTAGGTCGCCCCGCCCTCGGCATCGACCAGCTCACCGTCGATGTAGAGCCGCTCCTCGTGCCAGAGATCCCCCATGCGGGGCGAGCGTACTCAGCCCGCTGAACGCCGGTTCACCGCGCCGATCAAAACTCGGCTGGACCGCAGAGCAGCACCTCGCGTGGTCCGGCGACTGCTCGCGGCCGACCTGCTCGGCGTCGCGGTCGACGCCGAACCGCCGTCCGGACCGGGTGCCTGACCGCCGTCCGGGGGCTAGTACTTGACTGAGTCAAGCAACTGCCCTACGTTGCCGGTGATGGGTGACGGTGGCTTCGACGCGATCCGGGAGCCCCTGGCGCGGCTCCTGCGCCTGGGGGCCAGTCGAAAGGTGTACGCCCGCCAGGTCGCGGCTGCGGGGGTCGAGCTCTCGCCCCCGGGCGCAGCGCTGCTGGCTCGGATCGTGGAAGACGGCCCCATCACCCTGGGTGACCTCTCGGCGGCGGCCGACATGGACCCCGGCGCCGTGAGTCGGCAGGTCAAGGCCCTGGAGGCCGACGGCCTGGTCGAGCGCGGCGGCCGCGCCGGCGACGCCCGGATCCGGGTCATGCGGGCCACTGCTGCCGGCCGCCGGGTCCGCCAGCGCATCGCCGCCGTCCAGGACCGCCACATGGCCGACGTGCTCGACGGCTGGTCGGCTGCCGACCGCACCACCTTCGCCCTCCTCCTCGACCGCTTCGTCGAGGACCTCCGGTCGGTGCAGTACCGCCCGACCGACCCGTCGAACCACTAGAGGAGATCCGCCTGATGCCCATGCCCAGCGACATCGGAGCGATCGACCTCATGATCGGCTTCCCGGCCGAGGACGCCCGTCGTCACTACGACTACATGAAGGCGAACTTCAAGGACGAGGCCTCGGCCGAGATGGAGTTCCCGGCCGAGTACATGTTCAAGGACGTCCCGAACCACAAGGAGCCCGAGGACGACGCCATCGCCATCACGCTCGGGGAGATGGACAAGCACGGCGTGGCCATGGCCATGACCAGTTGCAGCCCGGACGTCAACCAGCGGGCCCTGTCCGAGCACCCGGACCGCTTCTTCGCCAGCATCGAGATCGACCCCAACGACATCACCAAGGCGGTGCGGCGGGTCCGCAAGGCCCACGAGAAGCACGGCATCAAGGCGGTGACCACCTTCCCCTCCGGCTGCAACCCGCCGGTCCCGGTCAGCGACCGCCGCTACTACCCGATCTACCAGACCTGCATCGACCTGGGGCTGCCGATCGTGGCCAACGCCGGCATCGCCGGGCCCCGCCTGCCGTCGCACGTGCAGGACGTCATGCACTTCGACCAGGTCTGTTACGACTTCCCCGAGCTGGTCATCGTCATGCGCCACGGGGCCGAGCCCTGGGAGGCGCTGGCCGTCAAGCTCATGCTCAAGTGGCCGGGCCTGCACTACATGACCAGCGCCTTCGCCCCGAAGTACTACCCCCAGGCGATCATCGACTACGCCAACACCCGGGGCGCCGACAAGATCATGTACGCCGGCTACTACCCGATGGGGCTGAGCCTCGAGCGCATCTTCACGGAGATGCCCGACGTGCCCTTCCGGGACCACGTGTGGGCCCCCTTCCTCCGGGAGAACGCCCTGCGGGTGTTCAAGCTGGACGGCTGATGGCTCCCACCGTCGCCGACCGCTACACGATCATCTCGGCCGACACCCACGGCGGTGGGAACATGGCGGCCTACCGGGAGCACCTCGACGCTGACTGGCGCGATGAGTTCGACGCTTGGCGGGGCGACTACAAGAACCCCTTCCGGGACCTCCAAGGCGACGGCCGTAGCCGCAACTGGGACAGCGACCGTCGCCTCGCCGAGCAGGAAGCCGACGGTGTCGTCGCCGAGGTCGTCTTCCCCAACACCGTCCCGCCCTTCTTCCCGACCGGCGCGCTGGTCGCCCGCCCGCCGACCCCGGAGGAGTTCCCCCGCCGGCTGGCCGGCATCCGGGCCCACAACCGGTGGATGGCCGACTGGTGCGCCGAGCAGCCCGTTCGCCGGGCAGGCATGGCCCAGATCTTCCTCAACGACCTCGACGAGGCGGTCGCCGACGTGCGCTTCGCCGCCGAGCACGGCCTGCGGGGCGGCGTCCTCCTCCCCGCCGTCCCCCCCGACGCCCCCCATCTCGACCCGCTCTACGCCGAGTCGTACGACCCGCTCTGGGCGGCGTGCGAGGAGCTGGGCGTGGTCGTCAACCACCACTCGGGCGGCGGCTCGCCGGACTACGGCCGTCACCGGGCGACTGGCATGGTGTGGATCGCCGAGGCGTCGTTCTTCTCCCGCAGGACCCTGACCCACCTGCTGGTGGGCGGCGTCTTCGAGCGCTTCCCGAGACTGAAGCTGGTCCTCACCGAGCAGGGGGCGTCGTGGATCGCGCCGACCCTGTCCCAGCTCGACGGCTTCCACGCCCAAGCGGCGCAGACGGGCCGGATCGGGGAGCTCAAGTACGCCCCCGACGACGTCCTGCCCATGGCCCCCAGCGAGTACTTCCACCGCAACGTGTGGGTGGGGGCCAGCTTCCCCAGCCCCGTGGACGCGGACGCCCGCCACGCCATCGGGGTCGAGCACTACCTGTGGGGGAGTGACTACCCCCACCACGAGGCGAGTTGGCCCTACACCCGGGAGCTGCTGCGCCGGTCGTTCGCCGAGACCGACCCGGTCGAGCTGCAGCAGGTCCTGGCCGGCAACGCCGCCGAGGTCTACCACTTCGACCTCGAGGCCCTGGCCCCGCTCGCCGCCCAGTTCGGTCCGACCGTCGAGGAGATCGCCGTCCCCCTCGAGGCCATCCCCGCCGACGCCACCAGCCCCGGCTTCCACCGTCCATGACGGAGGGGTGGGCGATGACGGGGCGGCTCGGGGGGCGGCGGGTGCTGGTGACGGGGGCCAGCCGGGGGATCGGGGCGGCGCTGGCCGTGGAGCTGGCGGCCCAGGGCGCCGATGTGGCCATCACGGCCCGCACGCTGGACACCCACCTGACGTTGCCCGGCTCGCTGAACGAGACGGCGGCGGCGATCGAGGCCCACGGCCGTCAGGCGGTGCCGATCGTGGCCGACCTGACCGACCCGGACGACCGGGCCCGGATCGTCCCCGAGGCCGAAGCCGGCCTGGGCGGTCCGCTCGACGTGCTCGTCAACAACGCCGCCGCGGCGATCTACCAACCGCTGGCCGACTACCCGCTGAAGCGACGCCGGCTGATCTTCGAGGCCAACGTCCACGCGCCGCTGGACCTGGCCCAGGCCGTCCTCCCGGGGATGATCGAGCGGGGCGAGGGCTGGATCGTCAACCTGTCATCGGGCAGCGCCCGCTCCCGACCGGGGCCGCCTTTCGCGGCGAATGCCATGGGCTCGACCCTCGGCATCTACGGCGCGTCGAAGGCCGCGCTCAACCGGATGACCAATGCCCTGGCCGAGGAGGTGTGGGGGACCGGCGTCCGGGTCAACACCGTCGAGCCCCGGGCCGCGGTGCACTCCGAGGGGGCCGACGCCCACTTGGCAGGAGCGCTCGACGACGACCAGTTCGAGTCCATGGCCGACATGGTCGCCGGCGCCCTGATCCTGTGCGACTGCGGCCCCGAGGTCACCGGCGGCACCCACGTCAGCCTCGAGCTCCTCGGGAAGTGAGCTGATGGGCGACAGGCGGAGGATCGAGTACGCGGGGTCGGTCCACGACGAGGAGGAGATCGAGGCCGTCGTCGACGTGCTGCGGGGCGGGCCGACGGCGCTGCGCATCGGCAAGCACGTCCGAGGCTTCGAGCAGAGCGTGGCCGAGTTGTTCGGCAAGGCCCGGGGGATCATGGTCAACTCCGGCTCGTCGGCCCTCTACCTGGCGGTCGAGCTGCTGGCCCTCGAGCCGGGCGACGAGGTCCTCACCTCACCCTTGACCTTCTCGACCGACATCGCCCCCCTGGTCCGGGCCGGCCTCGTGCCGGTGTTCGTGGACGTCGAGCGGGACACCTACAACCTGGACGTCGACGCCGTCGAAGCCATGGTCGGGCCGAGGACGAAGGCGATCCTGGCGCCGAACCTGATCGGCAACGCCCCGGACTGGGACCGACTCCGGGCCATCGCCGACGCCCACGGCCTCCAGGTCATCGAGGACTCCTGTGACTGCCTCGGGGCCACGCTGCGGGGCACCCCGACCGGCACTCGCTCGGACATCTCGGTGACCAGCTTCGCCCTGTCCCACATCATCACGGCGGCGGGCACCGGTGGGATGGTCTGTCTCGACGACGCGGCCGTGGCTGACCGGGCCCTGCTCCTCCGGCGCTGGGGGCGACGCTCCGAGGTCCAGCTCTACGGGTCAGCCAAGGGGGTGGAGAAGCGCTTCTTCAGCGAGATCGACGGGGACCTCGAGTACGACAACCTCTTCATCTTCGACGAGGTGGGTTGGAACTTCGAGCCCGCGGAGTTGAGCGCGGCCTTCGGTGAGGTCCAGCTGCGCAAGCTGGCGCCGAACCTCGCCGCCCGGAAGCGCAACTTCGCCCGCCTCTGCGAAGGGTTCGGCCGCCATCCCGAGGCCTTCGAGCTGCCCCGGACGCTGGAGGGCCTGGACACGGCCTGGCACATGTTCCCGTTGCTCCTCCGGCCCGAGTCCGGGGTGCGGCGGAGCGAGTTCCAGGCCCACATGGAGGGCCACGGCGTCGACACCCGCATGGTCTGGACCGGCAACGTCCTGCGCCAGCCCGGCTTCCGGGACATCGCCCACCGTCAGCCCGAGACCGGGCTCCCCAACGCCGACCGGGTCATGGAGCAGGGAGTGGTCCTACCCAGCAACCACGGCCTGACCGACGCCGACGTCGACCACATCGTCGCCACCGCCGACGCCTTCCTCG
>DATDAH010000100.1:0-13434 GCA_036525535.1 Acidimicrobiales bacterium | reverse complement strand
CCGGGGGCTGGCCCGCACCTTCCAGCGTCTCGAGGTCTTCACCCTGCTCTCGGTGCGGGAGAACATCCTGTCCGGAGCCGAGATCCGTCGCACCTGGGCCCGTCGCGCCGGGCCGGGGGCGCGGACCGACGACCGCACGCCGGAGGAGATGACCGATGAGCTCATCGAGCGGCTCGGGCTGAGCGACGTGGCCGAGGACCGGGTCGACAGCCTGCCCACGGGCCGGGCCCGACTGGTCGAGCTCGGTCGGGCCCTGGCCAACCTCCCTCGCCTGATCCTGCTCGACGAGGTCTCGTCGGGGCTGAACGAGAGCGAGACCGAGGCCATGGCTGCGGTCCTCCAGGGCCTGGCCGAGAACGGCATCGGCATCCTGCTCGTCGAGCACGACATGAGCCTGGTCATGAGCACCTGCCACGACATCCACGTGCTCGACTTCGGCGAGATCATCGCGGTGGGCACACCCGAGGAGATCCAGACCGACCCGCGGGTGCAGGAGGCGTACCTGGGCAGCGGTACGACCACTCACGCCAAGGCCGTCCGCCGGGATCTGACCTCCGAGGAGGTCCCGTTGCTCGACGTCCGCGGGATCAGTGCCGGCTACGGCGAGTTCGACGTTCTCGACGAGGTCAGCTTCTCGGTCCGCACCGGTGAGGTCTTCGCCCTCCTTGGGCCCAACGGGGCGGGCAAGTCCACCACGCTCAAGGTCGTCAGCGGCCTGCTGGCCCCGACCTCGGGCAGCGTGGCCATCTGCGGTCGCTCGGTCACCGGGGCCGACGCCGACGCCCTTTCCCGAGCGGGCGTGTGCATGGTCCCCGAGGGCAAGGGCATCTTCCCGAACCTGACCGTGGGCGAGAACCTGGAGATGGCCACGTTCACCGGCACGACCAAGGCCGACATCGAGGAACGGTCCTACGGTCGCTTCCCCCGGCTGGCCGAGCGCCGCAGCCAGGTGGCCGGGACGCTGTCGGGGGGTGAGCAACAGATGCTGTCGATGGCCCGGGCCCTGGCCACCGAACCCAGCCTGCTCCTGCTCGACGAGCTGTCGATGGGCCTGGCCCCGATCATCGTCCAGGGCCTCTACGAACAAGTCGCGGAGATCGCCCGCGAGGGGTTGACCATCGTGGTCGTGGAGCAGTTCGCCCACGAGGTCCTCGGCGTGGCCGACACCGCGGCCATCATGTTGCACGGACGGGTGCGCCGAGTCGGGCCGCCCGAGCAGATCGCAGAAGAGTTGACCGAGGCCTATCTGGCCGGCTCGACCGGCTGACCATTCGTGACCCAAGGAGAGCAGAGCCCATGAGCGAGCAGTCGGCACCGGCGGGGCGGCGTGAGCAGTTCGAGGAGGAGATCGCCGCGGTCCGCATCCGCACGGGCAAGGCGGAGGCGGAGCAACGCTTCACGATCCTGGGCCTCATCGGCCTCATCGGCGGCATCGGCATCTGCATCGCCGCCTACATCGCCTCCGGCGGCCAGAGCGACACCCGCGACGTCATCTCCAGCGTGATCCTGGCGCTGGTCGGGGTCACGGTGTCGATCCTGGGCGCGGCGCTGTTCCTGCGCTACTCGATGGCCCGCTTCCTGCGCTTCTGGCTCCTCCGCCTCATCTACGAGCAGCAGGACCAGAGACAAGCCTGAGGCTGCGGAGCGGAGCTCAGCAGCGCTGACCGCTCGCCGCATCGGCGAAGCCGGCGGAGCGGAGGCGGAGCAGTGTCACAGGATCGAGCCGTCGTCCTTGAGGCTGGCCAGCTGCTCCCAGTCCATGCCCCGGCCGAGGAGGATCTCCTCGGTGTGCTGGCCGTGCTCGGGCGCCGTGCGCAGCTCGGGTGACACCTGGTCGAACTGGACCGGTGAGGCCACCAGGGCGAAGTCGACGCCTTCCGGCGTCGTCAGCCTCGGGAGATAGCCGTTGGCGATGGCCTGCGGGTCGTCGTGGAGCTCGAGGGCGGACTGCATCGGCGCCCAGACCCCGTCCATCGTGTCCAGCTTCTCCTTCCACTCCTCCAGGGTGAACTGGGCGAACTCCTCGTCGAAGATGGCGATGCAGGCCTCACGGTTCTCGAAGCGGGAGGCACCATCGGCAAAGCGCTCGTCGTCGATCAGGTCCTCGCGGCCGAGGTGGGTGCACACATCGGCCCAGAAGAGGTCGGCCTGCAGCATGTTGAGCAGCAGCCAGCGGCCGTCCTTGGTCTGGTAGGGGTTGACCAGCGGGTTGAACATGGACTTCCGGGTGAAGGACGGGAGGCCCGACCCGCGGCCCGCGCCCTCCAGGAGCTTGCTGGAGACGATGTCGGGGCCCAGCACCCACATGGCGGTGCCCAGCAGGGAGATGTCCACGACCGGGCCCTCGCCGGTGCGCTCCTTCTGCAGCAGGCCGGCGGCGATGCCCCCGGCGATGGTCATCGCCCCGATGGAGTCGCCGAACGCCGCCTTCTGCATGACCGGCGACTCGGCGCCCGAGGGGGTGATGGCGTGGGCGATGCCGCCTCGCGACCAGAACGAGGCGGCGTCGTAGCCCCCCTTGTCGGCGTCGGGGCCTTCGGGGCCCTGACCCGTGCCGCGGGCGTAGACGATGGCGGGGTTCACGGCCTTGATGTCGTCCACGTCGATCTTCAGCCGCTTGCGGGCCGGGGCGAGGAAGTTGGTGAGGAAGACATCGGCGTCCTTGACCAGGTCGTAGAGGACCTCGAGGCCGCCGTCGGTGGCCAGGTCGATGCCGATGCTCTGCTTGCCCCGGTTGGACTGCTCCATCATGAAGTTCACGCCGCCCGTGTCGGGCACCAGCCCGGAGGTGAACAGCGCTCGCTGGGGGTCGCCCGTCTCGGGGTGCTCGACCTTGATGACCTCCGCACCCCAGTCGGCCAGGATGCCTCCCGCGGCGGGCACGAACCACCAGATGGCCACCTCGATGACCCGTATCCCGTCCAGCGGTCCTGGCATCTCGTCCCCCCACGTCGTCGGCCCTCCCGACCGTACTTCGGCCTAGAACTAGGTTGGACCGGGTGAGCACCCTGACGTCCCGTGACGTGCGCAGCCCCTACCTGTCGGGCAGCTACGAGCCGGTCCAGACCGAGATCACCGCCGACCTGGAGGTGGTGGCGGGGGCGCTGCCGGACGACCTGGCCGGCTGCTTCGTCCGCAACAGCAGCAATCCCCGCTTCGAGCCCGAGGGCCGGTACCACTGGTTCGACGGCGACGGGATGGTCCATGGTGTCCACCTCGGCAACGGCACGGCGACGTACCGCAACGCCTATGTGCGCACGGCGGGCCTGGCCGACGACGAGGCCGCCGGCCGGTGCCTGACCACCGGGATCCTGGAGCAGCCCGACCTGAGCCGGCCCGGCGGTCCGTGGAAGGACACGGCCAACACCGACCTCGTCTTCCACGCCGGCCAGCTCCTGGCCGTCTGGTGGCTGGGGGGTGAGCCGCACGTCCTCCGCCTGCCCGATCTGGAGACCCTGGGCGTCCAGACCTACGGGGGCAAGCGCACCGTCGGCCTGTCGGCCCACCCCAAGGTGGACCCGGCCACGGGCGAGATGATCTGGTTCGACTACTCGCCGCTCCCGCCGTACTTGACCTACGGCGTGATGTCCGCCGACGGCGAGCTCGTCCACCAGGCCGACATCACCCTGGACGGGCCCCGCCTCCAGCACGACATCGCCATCACCGAGCGCTTTTCGGTCCTGATGGACATGTCCATGATGTGGGACCCCGAGGCGCTGGCCGCGGGGCGGGTCCGCCTCGGCTTCTTCCCCGACAAGCCGACCCGGTTCGGGATCATCCCCCGCTTCGGCACCGACGCCGACGTTCGGTGGTTCGACGCTTCGGCCATGTTCATGTACCACACGGTCAACGCCTGGGAGGAGGACGACGAGGTCGTGCTGGTGGGGTGCCGCATCGACCAGCCCATCGCCGACGAAGCCAACGCCGACGACCCCGTACCGACGATCGCCTCGCTGCGCCTGGCCCCCACGTTCTGGGAGTGGCGCTTCGACCTTCGCACCGGGACCACGACGGAACGCCCGCTGGACGACGCCATGGCTGAGTTCCCCCGCATGGACAACCGCCGCCTGGGTCGGCCGACCCGCTTCTCCTACCACCAGGTGTGTGCCCCGCAATCGACGCTGCAGTTCACCGGCGTGACCAAGTACGACTACGGCGACGGCTGCGCGGCCGAGACCCACCGCTACCCGCCGGGCTGGTTCGGCGGCGAGACCGTGTTCGCCCCCCGGGCGGGCTCGACTGAGGAGGACGACGGCTACCTCATCACCTTCGTCGCCGAGGAGGCGACCGGGGCGTCGGAGCTGCACGTCCTGGACGCTCAGCGCCCGGCCGATGAGCCCGTCTGTCGCCTGGCCGTCCCCCAGCGGGTGCCGACCGGCTATCACACCTGGTGGGTGGACGAAGCGACGATGGCGACCCAGCGTGGCCTCTGACCCGGTCTTCGTCCTCGGCGGGGCGCAGACCGACTTCGCCCGCAACCTGACCCGCGAGGGCACGACCCTGGCGGAGCTGTGCGCCGAGGCCGCCCAGGCGGGGATGGCGGCTGCAGGCGTCGACGCGAGCGCCATCGAGGTCGGCCACGTCGGTAACTTCGCCGGCGAGCTGTTCTGCGGGCAGGGCCATCTCGGGGGCCTGCTGGTCGAGGCTGCCCCCGCCTTCGCCGGCCTTCCGACGATGCGTCACGAGTCGGCCTGTGCGTCCGGGAGCATGGCCGTGCTGGCCGCCATGGCCGACATCGAGGCGGGGCGCTACGACTGCGCGCTGGTCCTGGGGGTCGAGGTCATGCGCACCACGGACCCGCTCACCGTCCAGCAGCACCTCGGCGCGGCCGCGTGGGTGCCCCGCGAGACGGAGGGGGTCGAGTACCCGTGGCCGGCCCTCTTCGGCGAGCTGGGCGACGAGTACGAGCGCCGTTACGGCCTGGATCCCGAACACCTGGCCGAGATCGCCCGGATCAACTTCGCCAACGCCACCCACAACCCGAACGCCCAGGCTCGCGACTGGCAGTTCGAGGACGCCGACTTCGCCCGGGACTCGGCCAAGAACCCGGTGATCGCCGGGCGCATCCAACGCCAGGACTGCTCGCAGGTCACCGACGGGGCGGCCTGCGTCGTGCTGGCCGGGGAGCGCTTCGCCACGGCATGGGCCGCGAGCCACGGCCGGTCGTTGGACGACACCGGCCGCCTGGCGGGCTGGGGCCACCGCACGGCCCGCATGGCGCTCGAGGACAAGCTGGCCGACAGCCAGGACAGCCCCTACGTCGCCCCGTTCGTGCGTCAGACCGTGGTCGACGCGTTCGGGCGGGCCGGCGTGGCCGACGCCCGTGACCTGGACGCCGTCGAGCTCCACGACTGCTTCACCACCACCGAGTACCTGGCCATCGACCACCTGGGGCTGACGGGGCCGGGGGAGAGCTGGCGGGCCATCGAGGACGGCACGATCGGCCCCGACGGGAGCGTCCCGATCAACCCGAGCGGTGGCCTCATCGGCGGCGGCCATCCGGTCGGGGCGACCGGTGTGCGCATGGTCCTCGACGCCACCAAGCAGGTGACCGGGACGGCCGGCGGCTACCAGGTCGACGGGGCCCGCACCGTCGCCACCCTCAACCTCGGCGGCAGCGCCACCACCAGCGCCGCCTTCGTCCTCACCGCAGGAGCGAGATGAGCGAGATCGAGCCGTTCGACATCACCGTCCCCGAGCACGTCCTGGACGACCTGAAGGACCGCCTGGGCCGGACGCGCTGGCCCGACCAGATCCCCGACACCGGTTGGGACTACGGCACCGACCTGGCCTACCTGCAGGAGCTGTGCACCTACTGGCGGGACGAGTACGACTGGCGGGCCCACGAGGCCACCCTCCAGTCCTGGGACCACTTCGCCACCGAGATCGACGGGCAGAACATCGCCTTCATCCACGCCCGATCGCCGGTCGAGGGGGCCCGGCCCCTGATCCTCAGTCACGGGTGGCCCGGGTCGGTCGTCGAGTTCCTGCACGTCATCGATCCCCTGCGGGACCCCGCAGCCCACGGCGGCGACCCCGCCGACGCCTTCCACGTCGTCGCCCCGTCGCTGCCCGGCTACGGCTGGTCGGGGCCGACGGTGGACCGGGGCTGGGACCCCAAGCGCATCGCCCTGGCCTTCGCCGCGCTCATGGAACGGCTGGGTTACGACGGCTACGTCGCCCAGGGCGGGGACTGGGGGTCGATGATCTCCACCCAGATCGGCATCCAGGACCCCGATCACTGCGCCGGCATCCACCTGAACATGGTGATCGCGCTGCCCGGGCCCGACGACGAGCTCACCGAGGAGGAGCAGGCGGCGATGGCCGACGCCATCAAGATCATGAGTGACGGCGCCGGCTATCAGGCGATCCAGGGCACCCGGCCCCAGACCCTGGGCTACGGCCTGAGTGACTCACCGGCGGGCCTGGCCGGCTGGATCGCCGAGAAGTTCCACGCCTGGACCGACAACGACGGCACCATCGAGTCCGCCGTCTCCCGGGACGACCTGCTCACCAACATCACCACCTACTGGGTGACGGGCACCATCAACTCCTCCACCCGCCTCTACTACGAGGCCAAGAAGTCGGGCCTGTTCGGGACGCAGGGCGCCGACGTCACCGTCCCCACCGCCGGCGCCGTGTTCCCGAAGGAGATCGTGCGGGCGTCCCGCCGCTTCGCCGAGCGCAGCTACGACGTCGTCCAGTGGTCGACCTTCGACCGCGGCGGCCACTTCGCCGCCCTCGAGGAGCCCGACCTCCTGATCGACGACCTCCGCCGCTTCAACCGCCTGCTCTAGCCCGTCCGCGTTCAGAGGCTCCGCCCCGTCAGGGGCTACGCCGATGGGCGTTGATAGAGCGTGACCACGCCGGCGCCGCCCAGGCCGAGGTTGTGCTGGAGGGCCACCTCGGCCCCCTCGACCTGGCGCTTGTCGGCCAGACCCCGGAGCTGCCAGTTGAGCTCGGCGCACTGGGCCAGGCCGGTGGCCCCGATCGGGTGTCCCTTGGAGAGGAGGCCGCCCGACGGGTTGACCACCCAGTCGCCTCCGTAGGTCACGGCGCCGCTGTCGATCAGCTCGCCCCCCTTGCCCTCGGGGCAGAGCCCCAAACCCTCGTAGGTGATGAGCTCGTTGGTGGAGAAGCAGTCGTGGAGCTCGATGACGTCGACGTCCTCGGGGCCGAGGCCCGACTGCTCGTAGGCCTGGTGCGCCGCCGACCGGGTCATCTCGGTGCCACAGATCTTCAGGTCGCTGCCCACGAAGGCGGTGTCGGTGGCCATGGCCTGGCCCACGATCTCCACCGCCTGGTCCCGGAGCCCGTGCTCGTCGACGAAGCGCTCGCTGGCCAGCACGGCCGCGGCGGCGCCGCTGGAGGTGGGACAGCACTGCAGGAGGGTCAGCGGCGACCACATCTCGCGGGACTCGAGCACCTCTTCCAGCGTGTACGGGTCCCGGTACTGGGAAAGGGGGTTGTCGACCGAGTGGGCGTGGTTCTTGACCGCCACCTTGGCGAACTGCTCGGCCGTCGTGCCGTAGCGCTCCATGTGCTCCCGCCCGGCGTTGCCGAAGAGCTGGGCGGTGATGACCACGTCGCCGGTGCCCCGGCGGTCGACCATGTCGGTCACGTGCTTGTCGATCGGGTACGCCCGGGTCGTGTACACGTGGGCGTCGTCCATGCGTTCGAAGCCCACGGCGAGGCCACAGTCGCTCATGCCGCCGGCGATGAAGGCCCGGGTCGTGAACAGCGCCGTCGAGCCGCTGGCGCAGTTGTTGTTGACGTTGGTGATCGGGATGCCGGTCAGGCCCAGCTCGTAGAGGGCGCGCTGGCCGGCCGTCGAGTCGCCGAAGTTGTACCCGACCACGGCCTGGTCGACCTGCTCGTAGGTGATGCCGGCGTCGGCCAGCGCCTCGGTCCCGGCGTCGTGGACCATGTCGGGGTAGTCCCAGCCCTCCCGGCTCCCGGGCTTCACGAAGGGCGTCATGCCGACGCCCACGACGAACACCTTCTCCATCGGTCCCCCTCGATCGGTCGGTCGAGTCTAGGTTCGGCGGCCATGAGCGAATCGAAGGCCGAGGTCGTGGGCTACGAGCAGGACGGCCACGTGGTCACGATCACCTACCGGCGCCCCGAGGCCCTGAACGCCATCAACGGGGCGATGCGCCAGGGGCTCAACGCGGCCTGGGAGCAGTTCCGGGACGACCAGGACGCCTGGGTCGCCATCGTGACGGGCGAGGGCCGGGCCTTCTGCGCCGGCGCCGACCTGAAGGACGGGGCCGGATCGGTCGGGACCTGGCCCGGCACCTTCTGGGAGATCCCCACGCTGAACTCCTTCGAGAGCGGCTGGGAGATCTTCAAGCCGACGATCGCCGCGGTGAACGGCCCCTGCATCGGCTACGGCCTCACCGCCGCCGCCCACTGCGACTTCCTCATCGCCGCCGAGTCGGCCACGTTCGCCTACCCCGAGGTTCGCATCGGCGTCCCGACGATCGTGGGCGCGCTCCGGCTGCCCCCAAAGCTCGGCTGGCAGCACGCCATGGAGCTGCTCCTGCTCGGTGACCCCATCGACGCCGCCCGGGCCCAGGAGATCGGGCTGGCCTGGAAGGTCGTCCCCGACGACCAACTGATGGACGAGGCCCGCGCCTTGGCCGTCCGCCTCACCCGGGGCGCGCCCCTGGCGCAGCGGGCGATCAAGGAGATGGCCAGCCGCGGTCGGGAGCTCCCCTGGATCGACGCGGTGCGCTTCGGCGAGACCATGCGCAAGGTCGCCGGGGCCACCGAGGACGCCGCCGAGGGCATCACCGCCGCCGCCGAACGCCGCGACCCCCACTGGAGAGGCCGCTGACCCGGAGGTGTCGGGCGCTCCGACGGGTGGAGCGAAACCGGTCAGAGGGCGACGGCGGCTCCGTCGCTGAGGCCGAACTTGGGGAAGGGGCCGAAGACGCCGTACTCGTGCATGCCGTAGCCCACGGGGCCGTCGGAGCGCTCGAAGCGGGCCACCTGCTCGTTGAGGGAGAACCAGGCCCAGGTGTCGAGCTCGGCCATGTCGTGCTCGACGTACTGGGTGACCAGGTCGCCCTGGTACATGCCGTGGCGCCAGTCGTCCTCGATGCCGTAGCCGGTCCCGATGGCCACGTAGGCGTTGACCAGCGGGTTCACCGTCACCGTGAAGCCGCCGCCGGGCGCCTCGGGGAAGGACAGCGTCGACGGGGTGTCGATCCGGCGGGTCCCGCTGACCAGGGTGTGCTCCCACTCGGGCCGGCCCAACGGCTCGGGCTCCCGGGCCGGGTCGTTCCACACCCGGATCGCCTCCTCGAGCGTGCGGGTGCCGTCGGGCTCCTCCTGGCAGATGTAGAAGATCTGGTGGTCCTCGAACTGCATGGGGGCGTAGTTCCAGAGCCCGACCATCTGGCCCGTCTGGCCCCGGATCCCGGGCGGCTCGGCCTCGCCGACCGGGCGGACGCCCCACGACCGGTCCCGCATGCCCCACCACGTGTCGGGCTCGACCGTGAAGGACTCGCCGTCCACCTCCAGGGATCCCGACCAGCGCCCGTTCTGGCAGAAGCGGGCGGTGTCGAAGAGGAGCCGGCCGAACTTGCGGATGAGTTGCTTGGGCTCCTCGAAGGCGGCGTGGGCCCCCTCGAAGGTCATGTCCAGGGCCAGGGGATGCGCCGTCGGCTCGAGCACGAAGCGGATCTTGCGCAGCGGCTCCACCACCTCGACCCGCAGCGGGCCGGTGGTCAGGTCCATGCGGTCGTCCAACACTCGGCTGGAGCGCACGACCCGGTGCTTCTCGCCGCGGCGGACCACGGCGAAGGCGTCCTGGGTGCCGAGGTTCGGGTAGAGGCCCAGGCCCAGCACCAGGAAGAGGTCGCCCGAGCAGTTGTGGGCGTTGAAGTAGTAGCGGTCGTAGAAGTTGCGGTCGCTGGTCCCGACATGGCGGATGGGCTCGGCCACCTGGTGGATGGGGAAGTCGTCTCCCGGAGTGAGCATCCGTCGAGACTACGTTGCCCCCATGGGACGACTGGACGGGCGAGTGGCCATCATCACGGGCGCCGGAGGGGGCATCGGCTTCGAGTACGCCAAGCGTTTCCTGGGCGAGGGCGCTCGCGTCGCCATCGCCGAAGTGGACGAGGACACGTGTCGCTCGGCCGCCGAGGAGCTGGCCGCGCTGGGCGACGTCGAGCCCGTGCCCACCGACATCGCCGACGAGGCTTCGGTCCAGGCCGGCGTCGATGCGGTCCGGGAGCGGTTCGGGAGCGTGGACATCCTGGTCAACAACGCCGCCATCTACGGGAACCTGGACATCGGGGATCAGAGCCTCGACTACTTGCGCACGGTGTTCGACGTGAACCTCCACGGCCAGTGGCTCATGGCCCGGGCCGTGGCGCCGTTCATGGTGGAGCAGGGCCGCGGGAGCATCGTCAACATCGCCTCGATCGCCGCCTACCTGCACCAGATCAACGCCTTCGACCCCGAGTTCAACGGGGTCGGCAACTACGCCTACGCCCAGAGCAAGTGGGGCGTGATCGGCCTGACCCACCACCTGGCGGGCCAGCTCGGCCAGTTCGGGGTGACCGTGAACTGCATCGCGCCCGGCCTGACGATGACCGAGGCCACCAAGACGACCGTGCCCGACTTCGCCATGCCCTTCTTCGAGCAGCTCAGCCCCATGAAGCGCAACGTGCAGCCCGATCAGCTGACCGGGGCCGCCCTGTTCTTCGCCTCCGACGACGCCGCCCTGGTCAACGGCCAGATCCTCTGCGTCGACGGCGGCACCGTCATGCCCGTCTAGTGGCTCCCTACCTCGTGCACCCGCCCGCCTTTTCTGGCGCCGTCGCGCACGAGGTACGAGTCGGGTTCAGCTGAAGTCGGCCATCGGGGGGAGCTGGCGGGCGATCTGGGCGTCGGTGTGGACCCGGAGCTGGTCGGCGTAGGCGTCGTTGGTGGGGATGAGGAAGTCGCCGGCCTGCACACCGGCGACGACCCGGGCGGCGACCTCGGACGGGTCGATGCCCTGCTGGCTGGTCAGGCCGGCCAGGGCGCCTTCGACGAAGTCGACGTCGTCGCCGCCCTTGGCCGCCAGCGCGCCGGGGCGATTGCGGTCGGAGCCGGCGATGCGGGTGTTGACGGCGCCGGGGCAGAGGGCGGACACGCCGATCGGGATGCCGGCCGCCCGCAGGTCGTGGGCCAGGGACTCGGCCACGGCGTAGGCCCCGAACTTGGACGTCTGGTAGGGCCCGCTGAAGGCGGCGCAGGCCAGGCCGGCCATCGAGGACGTGACCACGACGTGGCCCTCGTCGCCCCCCTCGATCATGCGGGGGACGAATGCCTTTGTCGCGTGGATGACGCCCCAGAGGTTCACGCCGAGCACCCACTGCCAGTCCTCGACGCTGCGCTCCCAGCTGATCCCGCCCTGGAACACGCCGGCGTTGGCGCACACCAGGTGGGCGGCACCGAACCGCTCGTAGGTGGTCGCGGCCAGAGCCTCGACGGCGTCGGCATCGCTGACGTCGCACACCACCGCAACGGCGTCCGTTCCGGCCACCGTCTCGTCCAGGGCCCCCGCCTCGACGTCGGCCGCGACCACCGACATGCCGTCGTCCACGAACCGGCGCACCAGGGCCCGCCCGATCCCCGACCCGGCCCCCGTGACCACGGCCACCCGCCCACTCAGCTGCTCCATGACCCGACCGTAGGACACGAGCCGATCCGCTCCGTTCTGGCCTCTGATCTACCGGCTGTGACCGGAGGATCAGAGGCCAGAACGAGAGGGGGTGGTCATCGGGCGCGCTCGAGGCAGGGCTCGAGCGCTTCGATGCCGGCCTTGAAGTCGTCGGGGCCGGCGCCGAACACCATGCCGATGACCCGGTCGACGCCGGCTTCGCCGTAGGCGGTGACCATGTCGGGGGTCAGGGGGTGCATGTAGGGACAGACGCTGATCTGCACGTCGGCCCGGGTCCGACCGTTCTGCTCGAGCAGTTCGTCGAGCCGGGCGAGGGCGGGGCCGACGTCCTCGGGCAGGCGGTTGAAGGTGTACCAGCCGTCGCCGAGGCGGGCGGCTCGGGCCATGGCGGCGTCGGATTCGCCGCCGATGTGGATCGGCAGGTGGGCCTGGGTCGGCTTCGGGTACATGCGGGCCTTGTCCAGCTCGTAGAACTCGCCGTGGAAGGTCGACGTGTCCTCGGTCCACAGCGAGCGCATCACCGCGATGTACTCGTCGGTCCGCTTGCCTCGCTTCGGCCATGAGACGTTCACCGCGGCGAACTCCTCCTGCTGCCAGCCCACGCCGATGCCCAAGTCGACGCGTCCATCCGACAGCCAGTCGACGTTGGCCACCTCTTTGGCCGTGTAGACGGGGTTGCGCTGCGGCAGCAGCAGGATCCCGGTGCCGAGACGGACCGTGGAGGTCTGGCCGGCCAGGAACGCCAGCGTGGTGAGCGGTTCGAGGATGCCCGAGTCGGCCGTCGCCGGAAAGCGCCCGTTCTCGTCGTAGGGGTAGTCGGGCACGTACTCGTCGAAGAGCACGACGTGCTCGGCCACCCACAACGACTCGACACCGTGGGCCTCGGCCTCGGTCCCGAGGGCGATCAGGCCCTCGGTGGTGACGTAGGGCGCGGCGAGCGCGGCGAAGAGACCGAAGTCCATGTCATGTCCCCCTGGTGGTGGTCAGAACCGGTTGATGGCCTTGTCCTCGAGGTAGGCGGCCAGGCCCTCGGGCCCGCCCTCCCGACCCACGCCGGACTGCTTGAACCCGCCGAACGGGGCGCAGGGCTCGAGCATGAAGCCGTTCACGTTGAACGTGCCGGTGCGGACCCGCTTGGCGATGCCGAGGCCGGCCTCGGCATCCGCGGTCCAGACCGAGCCCGACAGGCCGTAGGTCGAGTCGTTGGCGATGGCCACGGCGTCGTCGACGTCGTCGAAGGGGATGGCCGAGATGACCGGCCCGAAGATCTCCTCCTGGGCGATGCGCATGTCGTTGGTGACCTTGGCGAAGAGGGTGGGCTCGACGTACCAGCCCGTGTCCTGGCCGGCGGGGCGACCGCCGCCCACGACGACCTCCGCACCCTCCTCCTGGCCCTGCACGATGTACTTCTCGACCCGGTCCCGCTGACGCTCGGCGACGAGGGGACCGACTTCGGTGTCCATCTCGGCCGGGTCGCCGACCTTGACCGCGGCCATGCGAGTGGCCAGGCCGCTGACGACCTCGTCGTACTTGGCCCGGCTGGCCAGCACCCGGGTCTGGGCGACGCAGGCCTGACCGTTGTTCATCAGGCCGGCGACCTGCAGCAGGTTGTCCAGCGTGGTGTCGACGTCGGCGTCGTCGAGGATGATCGCCGCCGACTTGCCGCCCAGCTCGAGGGTGTAGCGCTTGAGCTGCTCGCCGCAGAGAGAGGCGATCTTCATGCCCGCCGCGGTGGAGCCGGTGAAGGCGATCTT